>JAFYBM010000169.1 GCA_017540225.1 Oscillospiraceae bacterium
CCCTGTGTTTACTACCATTTCTACTACTAACGATGTCCTTAGAATGCCAAGATATGCCGCAATTTGCCGAGTTCGCCGTGAATCTTGACAGAATCAGTACACCCGTTCGTCGAAGTATACAACGGCAAAACGCGGCAAATCACGGCAAATCACGGCAAAATACGGAGGTTTAGACCTATGATAAAGGTTATGTTTGTTTGCCACGGCAACATCTGCCGCAGTCCGATGGCAGAAATGATCCTGAAAGAGATGGTGCGGCAGCGCGGACTTGCAGATTGCTTTGTCATTGATTCCTCAGCGACCAGCACGGAGGAAATATGGGGAAACACCGGCAACCCGATCAATCCGCCGGCAAGGGATGTGCTGAAAAAGCACAGCATTCCCTGCGAAAACCATCATGCCGTGCAGATCAAAAAGAGCGACTATACCGACTATGACTACATTATCGCAATGGAGCAGTTCAATTTGCGCAACATGAAGCATATCATTGGCAGCGACCCCGCACACAAGGTTCACCTGCTGCTGGATTTTACCGATGCACCGCGTGATGTTGCCGATCCGTGGTTCACAGGGAAATTTGACCGCACCTATGATGATATTGTGTGCGGATGCGAGGGCTTTCTGCGTTATCTGGAACAGGAGGGACGCTTATGATCCGGCCGATTTGCACCGATACTGTTTTACTGGCAAAACCGGCGGCGCGTGCAAACAATTCAGATTTACAGACAGCGCGTGATCTTGCAGATACGCTGCTTGCAAACCGTTCCCGATGTGTCGGCATGGCATCCAATATGATCGGTATTCCCAAATGCATCATTGCAATTATGCCGCCGGGTATGCAGCAGCCGCTTGTGATGCTCAATCCGCAGATCATTGCACGGTCAGGAGAATATGAAGTGCAGGAAGGCTGTCTTTCACTGAAAGGCGAACGCACGGCAAAGCGATACAGAAAGCTCACGGTCAAGTGGCTGGATATGACGATGCATCCGCAGAAGCGCAGCTTTGAGGGGTATCCGGCACAGATCATACAGCATGAGATTGACCATTGCGCAGGTATACTGATATAGCTTCCGACGTCTTTGCACTCTTGACGGATTTGAAAAAACGTGATATAGTATAGGCAGCATCACACAAAACTGTCTGCCATGATTTATGCAGCGGTTCCCGAAAACAAAAGAACGATACATCCGCCGATGAAAGGAATGTAAAATGGATTTTCAACACGATATGCCTGATCTTTACGACGATCTCTCTGAACGCAATCCGGAACCGGTATTGCCGGAACAGCCTTCACCTGCACCGGAAATGCCTGTACCTGTGCAGGAACCGCCGGCGCCTGTGCCGCCGGATGACCTTCCGCCGGTTTACGCCTCTGATTTCGAGCGCATGATGGCCTTGCCGCCGATCTCAAAGCAGGAGGCGGAAACCTGCCGTCACCGCCTTGAAAAGCGCTGGTACCGCAGACTGATTGAGCTGAATATTTTTCTGATTTTGTTTGTTTTGATTGCAATTGCTGTCAATACAGACAGCTATACAAAAAGCATCGGGGAATTCTTTGAAACTGCGATTGAAATATCGTCAGAAACCGAAGATACCGAGGAAGCAAAGAAACAAATGAAGGATAAATATGAGGATATGCTGGAGGATATTCCGATCGAGATTGAGATGCTGTTTTACGGTCTGATGCTGATGACAGTCGGCTTTCTGGGGCTTTATACGCTTCAGGCATCGGTCAAGGCACAGAGTGTCAAGATCACACAGCGGAATTTTCCGGAGATTTATCAGCTCATATTCTCCTTTGCGCAGCGGCTCGGTATGCAGAAGGTGCCGGATGCTTATATTGTCCAGTCCGGCGGTATTCTGAATGCATTTTCCGCTTTTATCCCGCACCGGCAGTATATTCAGATCAATACAGAGGTTTTTGAGGTCGCATACCGCGAGCACAAGGATCTGAATGCGCTGGCATTCATCATTGCACACGAGATTTCGCACATTTACTACGGTCATGCAACGATGCATTATTATGTACCGATCTGGTTTTCCATGAATTTTCCGCTGTTTTCCGCAATTGCATCGCGTACCCGTGAATACAGCTGCGACCGCCTTGCACAGCGGCTGACGAATTATGACGGGCTGGAGGCAATCATCATGCTGATGGTTGACCGGCACCTTTATAAAATGGTTGACAAGCAGGACTATTTTGACCAGACCGCACAGGACGGCGGCTTTTTCCTTTGGCTCAACAATTTGCTGGCAACGCACCCGATCATGCCGAAGCGGCTCCGTGCGCTGGCCATGTGGTTCGGCAGCGGCGAACTGTACTGAATATTCCCCTGCTCATAGACGAAGCGCGGTAAAAAAGTTTAAGCCAAAGGCAATTATCGCAAATAAAACAGGAAGATACCTCGTAATTGAGGTATCTTCCTGTTTTTGCATTTTTATTCTTCTTCCGGCATATCCCAGTTGTGCCAGACGTTCTGCACATCATCGTCATCTTCCAGATGCTCGAGCAGCAGTCCCATCTTCCGCAGCGCTTCCTCATCAGTCAGCGTAACATAATTGCCCGGAACCTCCTCGGCTTCGGCAGACGCAACCAGATAGCCCTTGGCGGTCAGCCCCTCACGCAGTTCACCGACAGCCGCCGGATCACAGACAATCTCGATGCTGTCCTCGGAGTAGGTCATATCATCGCCGCCAAGCTCCATGACATCCTCCATCACAGTGTCCTCATCCAGCTCGCCCTCATGCTCGATCACAACAATGCCCTTGGTCGAGAACAGATAAGAAACACAGCCGGTCGTACCGAGATTGCCGCCGAATTTGTCAAAATAGTGGCGGATGTTGCCCGCAGTACGGTTTTTGTTATCGGTCAGGCACTCAACAATGACCGCAACGCCGTTCGGACCGTAGCCCTCGTAGGTCAGGCTCTCGTAGCTGTTTTTGTCACTGTCGCCGGCAGCTTTTTTGATGAGGCGGTCAATGTTGTCATTCGGAACATTATTCGCCTTTGCCTTTGCGATCAGATCACGCAGCTTGCTGTTATTGTTCGGATCGGGGCCGCCCTCTTTGATGACGACCATCATTTCACGGCCGATCTTTGTAAAGATCTTCGCCTTGACGGCATCGGTCGCTTCCTTTTTCCGCTTGATATTATTCCACTTGGAATGTCCGGACATAAGTAACCCTCCTATTCTGAAATTTCGTGATTTTGCGTGCTTTCCTGCCAGATGACCGCGAAAAGCTCCCGCAGCCGCTCTGTCATTCCGCAGAGATATAAAAATCCGAACAGGCACTCAAAGCCTGTTGCCTTCCGGTAATCCGCCGGTGTCGCGTGCTTCGGCACGCTGATGCCGCTTGCATTGCGGCCGCGGCGAAGAATATCCGCTTCAGTTTCTGTCAGCATTTCGGAGATTCTGCTGACGGCACCCGCCTGATAGGCCGCCCGCACATGAGCGACAGCCTGCGTATGCAGTTCTCTTGCGGGGCGGTTCGCCTCACGAAGCAGCGCCTCCCGCACCATAACCTCATATACGCTGTCTCCGAGAAAGGCAAGCGTCAGCGGACTGTATTGCTTTGCTTCATCGGGCGTGAGCGGTGTCTGCATCAGATCAGTCAACATAATCAAACTCGAAACCGTTGATTGAAACGGTCACGCCCTCCTTGGCACCCATCTCCTCCAGCTTTGCGATGATGCCGCTGCTGATGAGCACACGCTCAAAGTATTGCAGCGAGGACCAGTCATCCGGATTGACGGTGCGCATAATCGGCTCCATAAACGGTGCATCGACCTGATAGGTACCGTTTTGGTCGATTTCTATGGTGAATTTCTTTTTTTCCTCCGGCAGCGGTTCGGGCGCGGCCTCCGCTTCAAAGCGTTTGACCGGCGGAAGCGTTGCGAGCGTTGCCGCGATTTCATCGAGCAGCGGCTTTGTGCCCTGTGCAGAGGCCGCCGAGATCACATAAAACGGCAGCTCCTTTGATGCAATATAGGCATGAAGGCGCTCGATCTGTTCTTCGGAGGCAATATCAGCCTTGTTTGCCGCAACAATCTGCGGACATTTGCTGAGATCCTCCGAGAATTCAGCCAATTCCTTATTGATTTTTTCAAAATCCTCGATCGGGTCACGGTCTTCGCAGCCGGAAACATCGAGCACATGAACGATCAGGCGGCAGCGCTCCACATGACGCAGGAAGGAATGACCGAGTCCTGCGCCGCCCGCTGCACCTTCAATCAGGCCGGGAATATCCGCCATGACAAACGAGCGCTCATCATCGAGCTTCACGACACCGAGCACCGGCTCCAGCGTTGTGAAGTGATAGTTTGCGATTTTCGGTTTCGCGGCAGATACAACCGAAATCAGCGTGGATTTTCCGACATTCGGGAAACCGGCCAGGCCGACATCCGCGAGCAGCTTCAGCTCCAGAATGACATCGAATTTTTCGCCGTCATAGCCGGGCTTTGCAAAGCGGGGAACCTGCCGCGTGGAGCTTGCAAAGTGCTGATTGCCCTTGCCGCCCCTGCCGCCCTTTGCGAGAATGACCGGTTCATCGCCGGAAATATCCGCCATAATGCGGCCGGACTGCGCTTCACGGACGACCGTTCCGCGCGGCACCTTGATGACGAGATCGGGGGCACTTTTGCCGGTACAGCGCTTGGCAGCGCCCGGCTGACCGTTTTCCGCAACATATTTCCGCTGATAGCGGAACGAAATCAGCGAAGAAAAATGGTCATCCGCGACGAAAATCACATCGCCGCCCTTTCCGCCGTCTCCGCCGTCGGGGCCGCCCGCCGCAACGTATTTTTCACGGTGAAAGCTGACGGCACCGTCGCCGCCGCGTCCCGCCTCAATATGGATTTTCGCCTGATCGACGAACATAGACATAATCTCACCTCATAAGAAATCCCCCTGCCGGAACAGCAAGGGGACTATGCGGTTATGCATACGCAGTGCCGCACCGGTTTTGCGCCGGCGCAGTACCGTTTTGTTTCTTACTGCTGCTCGGCAGCATATACACTGACGCGCTTGCGGTCGCGGCCGAGACGCTCGAAGCGAACCTGACCGTCGATCTTTGCGAACAGGGTATCATCCGAACCGATGCCGACATTGTTGCCCGGATGGATATGTGTGCCGCGCTGACGGACAAGGATGTTGCCCGCGAGCACATACTGGCCGTCGCCGCGCTTGACGCCAAGGCGCTTTGCTTCGGAATCACGGCCGTTCTTGGTCGAACCGACGCCCTTTTTGTGGGCGAAGAACTGCATACTGATACGCAACATTTGGATTGCACCTCCGTTTGATAAAGTGGCGGACTGCTACTGTTCCCGCACTGTGACGGTCATCATGCCGTCATATTCCTCTGCGAGCACCTGCAAATGAATCAGCAGTCCGTGCAGGAGTTCCGATTGCACAGAATCCGGCGAACAAAGCCGGAATGCGAGCAGATTTTCGGCGCCCTCTGAGGGGCTTTCGGTGATTTCGACCTGTGCGCCGAAGCATTCGGTCAGCGTGTTGCAGGTGAGCTGCATCGCAGAGGAAACAGCCGCGCAGAGGATCTGACCGCCGGGGTCATCCTCATCATAGAGGGCGTGTCCGCTGACAGCGCAGCTTTGAAAAACACCGTTTTTCTGCTCAAAAAGCGCTTCGAGCTTCATCTGTGCTTATTTGCTGATAGATTCGATGCGAACCTGCGTGAACGGCTGTCTGTGGCCCATTGCACGCTTCTGGCCGCACTTCGGCTTATAGGTGAAGACACGGATCTTCTTGCCCTTGCCGTTTGCGAGCACCTTTGCGGTGACGGCTGCACCGTCAACGAGCGGCGCACCGACGGTCAGACCGCTCTCATCGCCGACTGCTGCAACCTGATCGAAGGTGACGGTATCACCGACCTCAGCTGCGAGCTTCTCGATCCGGACAACGCTGCCCTCCTCGACCTTGAGCTGCTTTCCGCCTGTCAAAATGACTGCATACATGGTTTTCTGGCACCTGCCTTTTCCATAATCTCGCTGCGAACGGTGCGTATCGACCTGCAAAAGGGCATAATACGGCTTCAACCGTTCAACAAGCGGCTCTACTATTATACAGGATTTTCGTATTTTTGTCAAGCACCGCCGCAAACTTGCACGGATAAATTTGAGACGCTTCCGATAGATTTTTTGAGCATTTTGTCAAAATCCGCCGGTGCTGCCCGCCGTGCGGAATTGCATCGTCAGTGTCAGGATACTGTTCTCCGCAGATGCGGAAACGGCTGCGCCCTGCTTTTCGGCCAGCAGGCGCACTATGAATAACCCGAGGCCGGCACTCCCGCCGGTGCGTGCGGCATCGGCACGGTAGCTGCGCTCAAAGATCCGCTTCGGATCCGGCATTTGCTCAGCAGATACCGCATTGGAGAAGGAGACTGTGCAGCTTTCCGCCTCCTGCCGCACCTCCAGCCGGAATGTATCTTCCGCATATTTGAGGATATTGTTCAGGATATTTCCGAGCATCCGCAGCAGCATTTGTTCATCAGCGCGGATGCAGACTGTCTTTTCGGGAAAAATGATCTCCGGCTCCAGCCCGTGCAGCCGGATTGCAGCTTCGCTGTCCGCCAGAAACTGCATCAGCAGCTTTGTAAGGTTGACATTCCGGAGCTGCACGGAAACATCATCACTTTCCAGCACGGAAAGCTCGAAGAAGGTATCCGCCATATTTTTCAGATCATCGGCTTTTTCACGGCAAATCGAGAGATATTCCCTGCCGCGCGGCGAGAGCTGTGTTTCCTCCGAGAGAAGCTGTAAATTTCCTTTGATAACTGTCATCGGCGTGCGGAGATCATGTGCAATATCGGAAACGGACTGCCGGAGATCGTGCTCGGCGCGGACGGTGTCGCGCTTGAGCTGCCGCTGATAATCGAGCGAACGGTTGATTTCTGCGGCCAGTCTGCTCAGGCTGCGGTCAAGCAGCGTGACCGTGATCTGCCGGTTGTAGGCCGGATCCAGATTGCGGGAAAGCTCCTCTCTCATTTTACGGATCTGGAGCTTCATGCAGAGAAGCACTGTCAGCAGCACGGCGCAGACCGCAAGCAGGATTCCGGCGGCAAGATACCCCATTATGTCACTCCTTTCATGCGGTAGCCGATACCCCAGACTGTCTCAATCAGATCGCAGCCTGCGGCTTTTTTCAGCTTTGCACGCAAATTGCTGACATGAACGCTTACCGTATTGTCCTCATAGCAATATTCTGCATTCCAGACGGATTCATACAGATTTGCCTTGGAATAGACCTTCTGCGGATGCTCCATAAACAGCAGCAGAAGCTGAAATTCCTTTGCCGTAAGGGAAAGCGGGCTGTTCTGCCAGCAGACACGGTTTTCGGCAGGGTACATCGTCAGTCCGCCGCAGCGGAGAATTTCCGGAAGCTGCGGACTGCCTGCGCGCCGCAGTACAACCTCCATGCGTACAAGCACCTCATTGAGATCAAACGGCTTGAGAATGTAGTCATCCGCGCCGAGCCGCAGAACCTCCAGCCGTGTTTCCAGCATGGATTTTGCAGAAATGACAATCACAGGAGTATCGGAATGTGTGCGCAGCGCTGCGATGAGCTGCTCTCCGCTGATGCCGGGCAGCATGAGATCCATGAGAATCAGATCAAACTGCTCTGCGGCAAGGAGCTTTGACGCTGCTGTGCCGTCCGGCGCCTCAATGACGGTACAGCCGTTTTTTTCCAGGAAATCACGCAGTATTCTGCGAATATCCGGTTCATCTTCGATCAGTGCGATTTTTGCGTGCATGATGAATCACCTGCCTTCGGTTCTAGTATATCATGTTTTGTTTTTCATTGCAAGGGAATTCTTTTGTTTCTTTGTAACAGAGACATAAACCGGACTTGACCGACAGACTGAGCGCCTTCCCAAAAAGGAAGGCGCCGTGTATTATTCTTCAGTTTCCGCAGCTTTCAGCGTGCTGTTGACAAACATATCATAGATTCTGCGGACAGCTTCCTCAAAATCGCCGTCCAGCAGTCCGATGATGATATTCAGCTCGCTGGAACCCTGATCTATCATCTTGACATTGATGCGTGCGTGTGCAAGCGCTGCAAAGATTCTTGCCGCCGTTCCGCGTGTTCTGCGCATTCCGCGTCCCACAACGGCCAGCAGCGAAATGCCGTGCTCCAGCTCACAGAGATCCGGACTGACCGCCTTTTTGATCTTGGAAAGCACAGTCTTTTCTCTGCCTTTGATCTCCTCCTCCGGCAGGATGATCGACATGGTATCAATGCCGGACGGCATATGCTCAAAGTTGATACCCATTTCCTCCAGAACTGTCAGCACCTTGCGGCAGAAGCCGATCTCGGCATTCATCATTGCCTTCTGGATATTGATTGCGCAGAAGCCTTTTTTGCCGGCAATACCGGTGATTGTGTAGCCGGTCTGCGCATCGGAATCGGCGCTGTCTCCTGCAACAATCAGGGTTCCGGGATCCTGCGGCTGATTCGTGTTGCGGATATTGATCGGGATTCCGGCTGCACGCACGGGGAAGATCGCATCCTCATGCAGCACGGTCGCGCCCATATATGAAAGCTCGCGCAGTTCCTCATAGGTAATTGTATTGATGACGGCTGCATCCTTGACAATCCGTGGGTCTGCGACCAGAACACCGGAAACATCCGTCCAGTTTTCATACATTTCCGCACGGACAGCTCTTGCAACGAGCGAACCGGTAATATCAGATCCGCCTCTTGAGAATGTAATGATCTCGCCGTTCGGGCCTGCGCCGTAGAAGCCGGGGATGACTGCCTGCGGCATTTCTGCGAGCTTTTCGCGCAGAAGCATCATGGTTTCGGTCATGAGCAGATTGCCGCTCTCATTAAAGCAGATCACATCCGCAGCATCCACAAAAGGAAAGCCGAGATAATCCGCAAGCAGCATTCCGTTGAGATATTCGCCGCGGCTTGCCGCAAAATCACGGGTTGCACCCTCCTTGAGACGGAATGCAATGCGGTCAAGCTCATCGGTCGGATCAAATCCGAGGCCGAGTGCTTTGGCAATTTCCAGATAACGGCTGCGGATCATGGAAAGCGGCTCGGCAAAATCCTTGCCCTCCGAAGCGAGCTTCTGACAGGTATAGAGCAGATCGGTGATCTTGGTATCGGCAGAATTGCGCTTGCCGGGTGCGGACGGAACGACATAACGGCGGGTCGGGTCAGCGGTGATGATGGCCTTGACCTTTTCAAACTGTCCTGCATCGGCGAGCGAGCTGCCGCCGAATTTTACGACTTTGCTGTTTGTCTGAATTTCTGACATAAAAAACGCATCCTTTCGGTATATAAACTATCAATTAATAGTATATTCGATTTTGCACTAAAAATCAATTGACAGCCCGCACAAAGATTGCAGCTTAAAACTGTGCTTTTTGTGCATACGGGTGTCCGCCTCCGGCGCACAAGAAAAGCGCAGCCCTTCGGCTGCGCTGCATCATATCAGACCGGACTGTCAGTTGTGCCGCGGCCTGTTCAGATCATCCGTATCCAGCATAACGGTAAAAGGGCCGTCGTTCAGCAGCTCTACATTCATATGTGCGCCGAACACGCCGCATTCAACCTGCGGAATGACCGCACGGCACTGCGAGAGGAACAGCTCATAAAGCCGTTTCGCTTCATCCGGCTTTGCCGCATGAGAGAAGCTCGGCCGCGTGCCCCTTCGGCAGTCTGCGCAGAGTGTGAACTGCGAGATCACAAGCAGTGCGCCGTTCACATCCTGAATACTGCAATTGGTTTTATCATCAGAATCCGCGAAAATACGCAGTTTCAGCAGCTTATCTGTCAATTGGGCGACTTCGGTGTCCGTATCATGCTCTGTGACACCGAGCAGCACGAGCAGCCCCTTACCGATCGCGCCGACGGTTTCTCCGTCTACCGTAACGGATGCGCGTGACACGCGCTGAATCAATGCTTTCATATTTTATTCTCCGAATATCGTTTTTGCGTAATCAACGGTTGCTTTGGCATCCTTTGCATAGCAGTCCGCACGGATTTTCTCTGCATAATCCGCTGTCAGAACGGCACCGCCGACAACGGTTTTGCAGGCCGGATACTGCTGATGCAGCAGCTTGATTGTTTCCTCCATTGCGCCGACTGTCGTTGTCATCAGCGCCGAAAGCCCAACCAGCGAGACCTGATGCTCGATCGCCGCATCGACGATTTTCTGCGGCGGAACGTCCTTTCCGAGGTCGATCACATCGTAGCCGTAATTTTCAAGCAGCAGCCGCACAATATTCTTGCCGATGTCATGCACATCGCCCTGCACCGTCGCAAGCACAATTTTGCCCTTGTCGGCACTGCCGCCGTCCTGTGCAGCCATATTCTGCTTGATGACGCCGAATGCGCTCTGCGCGGCGGTTGCCGCCTGAATGAGCTGCGGCAGAAAGACCTTGCCGGATTCGTAATCCGCGCCGACGGTATCCAGCGCAGGAATCAGCATTTCATTGACAATATCGAGCGCCGCATGATCCTTCAGCGCCTCCTGTGTCAGCCGTGCGGCATCCTGCCGCAGACCGCGGATAACCGCGCTTTCCAGCGTCAGGTTTTCATTTTTCGGCGCAGGTGCAGCCGGCGCATTGCCGCTGTCCTGATAGGCTGCAATGAAATTTTCACAGTTCGGATCGAAGCCCGCCAGCATCCGGAATGCCCGCACCGTATCGGTCATGCCCTCTGCCATCGGGTTCATGATCGGCAGCGTGAGGCCGTTTTGCAGCGCCATGCAGAGAAAATTGCGGTTAATCAGCGGACGGTTCGGCAGACCGAAGCTGATATTTGAAACACCAAGCACCGTTTGCAGCCCCAGCTCCTCATGCACGCGCCGGACGGCGTGCAGTGTCTCAACAGGGCCGTTTTCACCTGTCGAGGCAGTCAGCGTCAGGCAGTCGAGGAACACATCCTCCTTCGGAATACCGAGTGCCTGTGCGCGGTCAAGAATGCGTTTGCCGATTGCAAAGCGCTCCGCCGCAGAGGTCGGAATGCCGTTTTCATCCAGCGTCAGGCCGACGATCGCGGCACCGTAATGCTTCACGAGCGGCAAAACCGTTTCAAGCGATTCCGCCTTTCCGTTGACGGAATTGACGATCGGCTTGCCGGGATAAATCCGCAGCGCAGCTTCCAGTGCAGCAGGATCCGAGGAATCAAGCTGCAAGGGCAGATCCGTGACCTCTAAAATCGCCTGCACAGCCTCGGGCAGCACCTTTGCTTCGTCAATGCCGGGCGTACCGACGTTGACATCAAGAATATCGGCGCCGGCATCCGTCTGCGAGATCGCCTCACCGCGCAGATAATCAAAATCATGATCGAGCAGCGCCTGCTTCATGCGCTTTTTGCCGGTCGGATTGATGCGTTCCCCGATAATGCGCGGCATATCAAGCAGCACGGTTCTTGTGCCGGAGCAAACGGCTGCCGGCTTCTGTGTGTTTCTTCTGCCGCGCCGGAGATATTTCAGTTTTTCACGAACCGCACGGATGAAATCAGGTGTGCTGCCGCAGCAGCCGCCGAAAAACTGCACGCCGCATTCCGCAAACTGCGGCATATAGGCCGCAAAATCTTCGGGCGTCAGGTAGTATTCGCCGGTCACGGGGTCGGGCAGACCGGCATTCGCCTTGGCAATCAGCGGAAGGCCGGTCCATCCGGACATTTCCTGCATCATCGGCAGAATCTCCTTCGGACCGAGCGAGCAGTTGATGCCGATTGCGGCAGCGCCCAGTCCTTCGAGCGTCATAGCCGCGGCAGAGATCGGACAGCCTGTGAAGGTGCGTCCGTTTTCGGTAAAGGTCATGGTCACAAGCACGGGCAGTGTCGTGGATTCCTTGGCGGCAAGCAGCGCAGCCTTCGTTTCGAGCAGATCGCTCATCGTCTCAATGACAATGAGATCGGCACCGGCTTTTGCGCCCGCTTCACACATCACACGGAAGGAATCATAGGCCGCCTCAAAGGTCATCTGACCGGCCGGCGGAAGGAGCTGTCCTGTCGGGCCGATGTCCAGTGCAACGCAGACCTGCTCTCCGACGGCAGCCTTTGCCAGCTTCACCGCAGCCGTAATGCTTTCTGCGGCATCAACACCGGTACCCGCGAGCTTTAAGGGATTTGCGCCGAAGGTGTTTGTGTAGACAATCTGCGAACCGGCCTCGGCATAGGCTCTGTGAACCGCCGCGACACGCTCCGGCTCCGTGAGATTAAGACGCTCCGGCAGCTCACCGGGCTTGAGATGCAGCATGGTGCCCATGCCGCCGTCTAAAAAAACAAACTCGTGTAAAAGCAAAGTACGAAAGTCCATAGGAACCTCCCGATCAATTTATGCGTCCGTATCCAGACGGAACCGGATCTCATCCATGCAGGCTCTGCCGTCGATCAGGCGGAAAACAAACAGGATGATGCCGGCACCGCAGATGATACCGGTCAGCTTTATGAACAGCGCATCCTGCGTGAATGAAGCCAGCCAGACTGCACCGTTCAGCACATAATGCAGCAGGATCGCAAGCAGCAGCCAGCGCTTCTGAAAATTTGTCTCCTGCATTTTTTTGAAGATCAGCAGCGAGAGCGCAAAATGAAAGCCGAAATCCGTCACGCTGTTGAGTATATCCAGCATACTCAGCAGGAAACCGTTTTCTGCATAGCCGCGAAGCTGCTCCGCAAGCTCCGGTGTGTGCTGCAAATGCCGGTTTTCGATAAACTGCGAAACACCTGCATTGTTGATCTCCTGCCCGAAATGAAAGATTCTGAATTTCTGAAAGCCGCGGATCCAGCATTCAAGTCCTGCGTGGCCGATTCCGAAGCAAACGGCGGAATGCGTATTCCGGATATCCGTGACCGGCCAGCGCATTGCAAGAAAGCGTGCGCTTTCCTCCAGCCAGCAGACAAGCTCTGCCGCAAGAACCGTTTTGACTGCAGCGGTCTGACCGAAGCCGATCATGTTTGCAAGCAGGTCACTGAACCGTACCGCCAGAAAATATGCAATTATACCGGTCACAACGGGATACACCCGCGCGGCACGGTATTTTTTCATCCAAAGGAATGCAGCGACAGGCAGCAGAAGATAAAAGATTCCTGCGGCGGCGTATCCGCACAGCGTTCCGCCGGTAAAGAATATCTCATTTATCGCTTCATCCATCGTGTACTCCTATCTGCCCCACAAAAAGATCTCGCCGAGGGCGCATAGAACGACCAGCAGGATCAGAACAGCCGCGATCAGATGAACAAGCCTCCGATATCGCTCCGGCGGCAGCTTTTTGTAAATGCGGCTGTCCAGCCATACGCCGCAGATCGTGCCGGTCAGATAGACAATGAGTGCCGCGGCACAGATCACCGGAGCATTCCTCTGAAATGCAGCCTGCCCCGCCGTTTTCAGATACAGAAACAGCAGCGCACCGAAAACAGTGAGGAAAACCAGACCGGATACAAGCGAAATAATACGCCGCAAACGCCACATGATGCACACCTCTTCATTTCTTCCGGAACTGAAAGTGCTTTTTGAGTCCGTCCCACAGCATTTCCCATGAAAGCGGCGGCAGACCCGTCTGCGGTGCGATTACATACTGATACTCTGCAAACAGCGCAATCACGAAGATCAGACTCAGCACAACATCAATGACCGTTTCGGCGGTTTCACCGAATGCCTTTCTCAGATAAAACTGCACCTGATAGCCGACTGCAATGCCGAGCAGCAGCAGCGGAAAGACAAGCAGAAGCGTCCAGACCGGCCACTCTGTGTGATAATAGTTTTCGCAGTAATTGCGGAATGCAAGATATCCGCCGGCAAACAGCAGCGGAAAGAGGAAAACATAAATCGGCTTGCCGAGATTGCGAAGCGCACCGGATTTTCGTTTCTTTTGTTCGGATTTCCGTTCCATGATGATACCTATTTACGGATTTTGCAGTCATCGTGATAGGGGCATTCCTCGCAGGAGCCGGCATAGCAGATACGCCGTGCATCCTTCACAGGCTCATGCGACATTCCCATGATCGCGGTGACGGATTTCATCGGCAGGAGCATCTGCGAGGGCGTGACGGTCAGCCCGATTTTTCTTGCTGCATCGAGCAGCCCGACAAGCTCGCCCTGCTGCGTCAGCGGGAAATCGCCGTAGCCGGCCGAAAAGCGCTCTGTATAATACGGATACGGATATTTCGCTTTGATCTCCGCTTCAAGCGCATTGCAGACGTGTTCGATCGCGGCATTTGCGATGCCGTTATACATAATCATTTTGGTCATATCCGCAACGGACGACCGCCGGATCAGCGCATCAACCGAGGCCGAAAGCGTTGCGCCGAGCAGCACGGCTTCCCTGCAGCCGCTGAGATGCAGCGCAATATCCTTTCCGAGCAGCGGCAGTCCGCCGAGTCTGACGCCGTTTTTCGTATGCTCGACCGGCAGCACGCGATAGATCGTGCGCGGCTGCGCGGCTTTACACAGCTCCTTGATGCATTCCTCCAGCATTTCCGCAAGCAAGCCCTCACTGACCGGCATATTGACACAGGCGAGAATCTGTGCGCGGTCAAGATCATTCGGGTTCATGCTTCGATCTGCTCCATGATATAGCGCGCAACATCCGGATTGTTCATCGTGTAGATGTGGATGCCGTCGGCGCCGTTTTCGAGCAGCTCAATGATCTGCATGATCGCGTATTCCAGTCCCGCGGCTTTCAGGGAAGCGGGATCATCGGAATAGCGTGCCATGAGCTTTGCAAGCCGGTTCGGGATGGATGCGCCGCAGAGCGAGACCATGCGCTCAATGGATTTCTTCGAGGTCACAGGCATGATACCTGCCTCAACCGGCACGGTAATGCCCTTTTGCACGATTTTTTCGCGGAATGCATAGAAATCCGGATTATGATAAAAAAGCTGCGAGATCAGGTGAGAAGCGCCCGCATCGACCTTCTCTTTCAGGTGCGCAATATCAGTATCAAGGTCAGGGGCTTCTGGATGTCCCTCCGGATAGCAGGCTGCGGCAATGTCAAAATCGCCGTTCTCCCGAATAAACGAAATGAGGTCAGAAGCATAGCGGAAATCCGTTTTCGGCGGGATGTCGGGATTGCGGTCTCCGCGGAGCGCTAAGATATTTTCAATGCCTTTTTGGCGGAAAACTCCGAGCTTTTCGCGCACGGATTCTTTCGTTTCATTGATGCAGGGCAGATGCGCAATGGACGGAATGCCGTGTTGATTCCGGATCGTTTCGCAGATCTCGGCAGTCGATGCACCGGGCACGGAACCGCCCGCGCCGTAGGTCACGCTGATGAAATCGGGATGCAGGTCCTTCAGTGCATCAAGCGTCTGATAGATGCTCTCGATCGGGACATTCGGCTTCGGCGGGAATACCTCAAAGGAGAGGACCGGTTTTTTTGAGAATAATTCAATTGCTTTCATCGGAAACTCCATTCGTTTTGATTATTGTGCGCTGCTTGCGCCAAAGCAGAATCAGCATGACCGCAAACGGCAGAAGCGTCAGCAGGCAGCAGAAATCCTTTGGCTGCAGCGGCGTATCATTCAGATTGAGATACGGCAGCAGTTTTTGCGTCAGATACAGGATGCTGAACAGAATGCTCGGCACAGGCAGCAGAATCGCCGCTGTCCGGATGCCGCGCCGGTGCTTTTCCATATCGCCGCAGAGCAGCAGAATCAGCAGAACCGGAATGCAGATCATTGCTGTGCAGAAAACTGCAATCGTCCATGCTTTGACGGTCAGGCCGCAGAAGGTACGCGGCAGGAGCTTTTCATATGTCACGGTGTTCTCTGCTGCGTGATAGATCATGAGCTTTGCGCAGGCGAAGCGGTCGGGCAGAATCAGCGGGATTGTGTCAGAAGTCTCCTGCACTTCTCCGGCCTCGTTTTTGAGGATGATCCTGCAGGCAGGATAGCTTTTGCAGAGCTTCCGCACAACATTGCTGCCGGTCGTTCCGTCCGCCGGCATCAGGTAAATACGCGCATCATAGCCGCGGGTATCCTCAAACACTGCCCAGCCGGAGGGATTCTCCGAAAATGTGTGATACTCCGTGCGGAGAGATGCCGTCAGCTCGGCGGTATCCGTCCACTGGCCGTCCGCATCACAGAGCAGAACAGCCGCTTTTGTGTGTTCCGGCAATTCGTCAAGATAGATCGTCAGCGTATTGTTGCGGTCACAGCCGCAGAGCAGCAGCATCAACAAGCCGAGCAGCGGAAGCAGCAGGAACCGTCCTTTTGATTTCATAATGGTTTTACCTCATTACAGTCAAGACGCGGAGAACAGTCAGTTCTCCTGCACTGCATCAGATCGGGAAGCAGAACCGCCCGCGGGTGCTACCCGCTTACCCGCCAGTCGATCGGTGTCATGCCGTTTGCGGTCAGAAACTCATTTGTTTTGGAGAAATGCCGGCAGCCGAAGAAACCGTGATAGGCCGAAAGCGGGCTTGGATGCGGACACTGCAAAATCAGATGCCGCCGGTTCGTAATGAGCCTTGCCTTTGCTCTTGCATTGCCGCCCCAGAGCAGGAATACCATCGGCTTTTCGCGTTCATTGAGATGCCGGATGATTGCATCGGTCAGCTCCTCCCAGCCCATGCCGTGATGGGAGTTTGCCTGTCCCGCACGGACGGTCAGCGCCGCATTGAGCAGCAGGACGCCCTGCTTTGCCCAGTTTGTCAGATCGCCGGAGCCTCCGCGGTTGTCGATGCCCGTGTCATCATAGATCTCCTTGAAAATATTGATAAGCGAGGGCGGCGGCTGGATGCCCTGCCGGACAGAAAAGCTCAGTCCGTGTGCCTGTCCCTCACCGTGATAGGGATCCTGTCCCAGAATGACGCATTTGACATCCGCATAGGGTGTATATTTCAGCGCGTTGAAAATATCGTACATATCCGGATAGATCTTTTTGGTGCGGTATTCCTGAATGAGAAACTGCCGCAGCTTCTGATAGCTCTCGCTTGCGAATTCCGGTGCAAGGATCGCATCCCAGTCGTTGCCGATGTGAACCATAGCATTAGTCCTCTTTTATTATGTAGTAATACCAGTTTCCGTTTGCAAGCACATCGCGCGGCGCACCGGAAATCATAATCGGCGCATTCCCGCAGACAAGCTCCGCGTGATTATCCACAAGGAAACCGCCGCTTTTATATGTGACAAAGCGGATGGTATCTTCCTCTGCAATGATTTCTTTGAAGTCAGATTCCATCAGCTCATAGATTCCTTCGCAGAAATCCCTGTAGGCATTGGAATCCTCATACGGAATGTTGAAATCATTGTCAATGGTCGGGAAATCGGTAATATCCAGATTTGCTTTCTTGCTGAGCAGATACTTCGACACTTTTTCCAATGCCGCCTGATGTAAACTGTACATATCAGTAAGTGTTTCCTGAGTGTGGGTGGATTCTCGCAGCAGCAGAAACCATGCAATGCCGACCGCGATCAGAAATGCGATCGCACGGTAAATCCATGAACGGATTTTGGAATTGGACATAGCACAAACCTTCTTTGTTATCGTTTTCCTGTTTTGATGTAATCAATCAGCTTTTCGAGATCGTCAAAATCATCGTAATCGCCCATAATGCCCTCACGGTGATAGACAATGCCGGCCTGTTCGTTGCGTTCAAGACAGTCAAGCAGCTCTGTAAGGCCGTATCTGCGTGCAAATTCCGCAAAGGCGCGTGCCTTGATCTTATCAGCATAAAGCCCCTTGCGGCACTGTGCCGGTTCGCATTCATAGCAGCCGTTCAGTTTTTTTGCGATGACGCATTTGCGGTTTTCACACCATTCGGCGTCCCTGCACCATGAAAGCTCTGCAAAGCCGTCTTTTTTGCAGCCCTTGCAGGTCACATTCTCAGAACACAGACAGCAGGCCAGTCCGCATCGGGCGATTCCGAGTTCCCGTTTCATAGTTTTCCTCCTGCACGTTTATCTTTTCCAGATGCTGTCGGATACATCGACCGGCACGCCGTCCTGAAGGAAGAAGCGCGGCACGCGCTCACCGACTGCACAGACAACCTCATAATTGATCGTTCCGGTGTGTGCAGCGATCTTGTCCGCCGAGGTCAGGCCGTTTGCGTCACCGAATACCGTGACAATATCCCCGACGCTGATGCCCTCTGTATCTGTAATATCGAGCATGAGCTGATCCATGCAGACGCGCCCGATCACAGGGCAGAGCTGCTCCCGCACCAGCATCGAGCAGTTGCCGTTTCCGTTGAGCCGCCAGAAGCCGTCCGCATACCCGATCGGCACCGTTGCGACCCTGCGCGGCTGCTCCGCCGTATAGGTGCGGCCGTAGCTGACCGTGTCTCCCGCTTCGATCGTTTTGATATGGGAAATCACGCTTTTCAGCGCCATGACCGGCTTCAGCTCCGGCAGGTTGCGCGTGACGCCGGAGGGAGCAAGGCCGTAAAGCACGACACCTGCCCGCACCATATCAAGGTGCACATCCGGCAGATCGTCCACAACCGGTTTATCGAAAATCGCCGCGCTGTTTGCGCAGTGCCGCAGTGCAAATTCAATGCCGTAGCAGCCGAGGCGGTCAATGGCATCAATGAAGTTTTCATACTGATCTGCGGTAAATTCCGCACCGTCCTCTGCCTCATCCGCAACGGCAAAATGCGTGAAAATGCCCTCTGCCTTTAGGCAGGGCAGCTTGCAGACGGCCAGTGCATCGGCAAGCTCACTGTGTCCGTTCCGGTGCTGAAAGCCGATTCTGCCCATGCCGGTATCAATTTTAATGTGCATTTTGACACGCACGCCGTCGGACATCGCAGCCTGCGAGAGTGCCTCTCCATAGCTGCGGGAATACACGCACTGCGAGATATTCTGCTTTGCGAGCACACCGGCACATTCCGGCGGGGTATAGCCGAGAATGAGGATCGGCAGTGAAATCTGACCCTGCCGGAGCTGGAGTGCTTCCTCCAGATTGGATACGGCGAGGAAATCCGCGCCGAGAGATTCATAGAGTGCAGCGAGCCGCACAGCATTGTGACCGTAGCCGTTTGCCTTGATGACACAGCAGACCTTGGTTTCCGGCCTGACAGCCTTGCGGATCTGCTGATAATTCCATGCGGCGCTGTCGAGATTGATTTCCGCCCATGTTCGTTTGCGTATGCCCTGCACAGTACATCAGGCTCCTTTCATTTTCGCATACATATTTTATTATATCATATTATGCAGAAAAACGCAATGGGAGAAGATGAAAAAAGATGAAAATGAAACGATTTTGGGGGCAATAATGGAGGCCGGCACTGCCGGCTATATCATATTATGCAGAAAAACGCAATGGAGCAGCCGAAAAAGGCAATAGAATAAAAATGAGGGAAGCAGCCCCGCACGGCACTTCCCTCATTCCCTTTTTTATCGCTATTTGAAAGTTAAGCGGGAGCTTCGCACTCTAAGCTCCCGCAAATATTTTTCCCCGCAATTACCAAAAGAACGGAAACAGCGGATAATCAGAATCCTCCGGTTCCGGTTCATCCGGCTCCGGTTCGGTTTCTTCCGGCTCGGGCGGCGCTGTGACGGCAGGCTCCGTGACAGCCGGTTCTGTTTCCGGCAGAGCAAACAAAACCTGATACTCCTTTGTCAGATCCGCGACCGAAAAGCAGCTCCGGATAACCGTTTCGGCATTTTTCAGTGTCTTTCCGCCGAAATCACGCTCCTGCACAATCCGGTCACAAATGCGGGATTTGATCTCGCGGATCAGCGCAGTATAATCCGCAAAGGACGGTGAACGGAACAGAGAGCTTTTGACATCGTAATACTGAATGGAATCCTCATCCAGCTCATGTGAAATGATCTGCGGCTCCGGCAGTGTGACCGTGATCTGCATGGACTCCGGATCAACCGCATACCCGATCGCACCGGCATCCACAGACATACAGATCGTTCCGTCACAGGTGATGATGACACTGTCCGTCGAAAACGGTACCCGCCTGCCCCAGACCTCACTGTGTGTCTCATAGCAGTCTGAATCGGTGTAGCAATAGCTTGCCGTAAACATCGGTTCGGCCGGCTTCAGCAGTTCCCGCAGCGCATCCGCATCCGGCGGCGGGACGGTTTCAGCGACCGGCTCCGGTATCGGTTCCGGCACAGGCTCTGCGGCGGGCAGCGTTACAGCAGGCGGCAGCTCTGTTTCCGATACAGCATCGGCACGCGCAGCGGCAGCGGCTTCCGCCTGTGCCCGCCGCGTATCCCCCTCGGTCATAACCTTCATCAGCAATGCGCCGCCGACGGCACAGCCGACGATCAGGCCGGAGAACGAATAGAGCAGAATCCGGATGATTTCATGCTTTTGTTCTTTGCGCATTTTTAGTTCCTTTCGCATTTGCAGACGGCTGTATATCTATTCCTTTTGTTCTGAAAACAGTATATCACACAGCCGGCATACTGTCAATTTCAGTAAACAGATTGTGATAAAACTGATACAGTTTCCGCCGAAAGCGTTACAATTCCGTGACATTTTCAGATTATTTTAAGCACGCGCTGTTATAATGCAGACATAGAAGCAAGAAACCTGCTTCTGATGGATTTCAACCCCCATTTACCGATTTTCTATTTCCTGATTTTTCCCGAATACTCATTTTTTCTGACCGGACTGCTGCAAGCAGTCCGATTTTCTTTTTCCGGAACGGCGCAGCAGCCTGTTTCCGTGCGAAAGCAATTCATTAAGCACTTTACTTTTTGGTGAGAATCGTGTATACTATAGCTGTGAAGGAAACAGATACACACAAAAACGCCCCCGACAAGCGGAGGCGCGGACTGACTGCGGAATCAATAGCCTTTGGAAAGGTCTTCGCTGAGGGAATCATCGTTTTCGATCCAGCTGTTTGTTTCGATAGTGAAATAAGCATTTTCGTCCTGCCGGATCACAACCTTTTCGATACCGGCATTCAGAATCAGACGCTTGCACATGGAGCAAGGCTCCACGGCACCGTCCAGCTGATCGGTCTTAGCGTCGTGACAGGCAAGATAGAGCGCGGAGCCGAGCAGATCGGCACGGCTGGCGCTGATGATCGCATTCGCCTCGGCATGGACGCTGCGGCAAAGCTCATAGCGCTGACCGCGCGGCACCTGCATCCGTTCCCGATAACAGAAATCGAGATCACTGCAATTTTTCCGGCCGCGGGGGGCACCGTTATAGCCTGTTGAGATGATTTCGTCATTCTTGACAACGATTGCGCCGAATTTCCGCCGCAGACAGGTGCTGCGTCCGGATACAGCCTCCGCAATATCCAGATAATAGTTTGTTTTATCCTTGCGTTCCATAACGGAACCTCCTTTCAAAAAAACGAAAACAGGAGAATAATATGCTTGAACTGACTGATATGCAGGTAATCCGTGCGCTGACAAAGCGCTATGATTTCTCGTTTTCCAAAGGCCTCGGACAGAATTTCCTGATTGATCCGGAGGTCTGTCCTGCCATTGCGGAATACGGTATTCCCGCAAAGGAATGCGGTGTGCTGGAGATCGGCACGGGCTTCGGTGTCCTGACGCAGCAGCTTGCGCTGCGGTCGGAGCAGGTTGTTGCCGTCGAGCTTGACCGCCGCCTGAAGCCGGTGCTGACGGAAACGCTTGCAGATTTCAGCAATATCCGTGTTGTCTGGCAGGATATTATGAAGGTGCCGCTGCAAGATTTTTTACAGGAGCAATTCGGAACACGGGAAGTCGCAGTCTGCGCAAATCTCCCCTATTATATCACCTCGCCGATTCTGATGCATCTGCTGGAATCCGGCGCAAAGCTCCAAAGCATCACGGTCATGGTGCAGAAGGAGGCTGCGGAACGTCTTTGCGCGGAGATCGGAACACGGGAGGCCGGCGCGATCACAGCGGCTGTGCGGCTGCGCGGCCATGCAGAACAGCTTTTTGAGGTACCGCGGGAATCGTTTTACCCGTCACCCAAGGTCGATTCTGCGGTAATCCGCATCACGCCCTATGAAACACCGCTCTGTCCGGAGAATGCATTGCAGCAGGTGCTGAAAACGGTCAAAGCGGGATTCGGTCAGCGCCGGAAAACGGCAGTCAATGCGCTTTCCGCGGGATTATCCCTGCCGAAGGAGCAGGTCACGGCGGCGCTTGCTGACTGCGGGCTTACTGCAAATGTCCGGTTTGAACAGCTTGATCTGGAGACGCTGCTGCGGCTGAGCAGAACTCTGTTCAACTGAGCACAGCACCCTATTTTTAGGAAGTGAAGCGGAACGTGATAATATCACCGTCCTGCACCTCAGAGTTTTTCCCTCCACGGGCAGTGCCCGCTCCCATTTTCTTCCTTGCTGCGATCAGGAAGTAAAATGGAAGGTAATTTTGCCGCCGTCCTGCACCTCATAGGTTTTTCCTTCCACGGGCAGTGCCCGCTCCCATTTTCTTCCTTGCTGCGATCAGGAAGTAAAATGGAAGGTAATTATGCCGCCGTCCTGCACCTCATAGGTTTTTCCTTCCACGGGCAGTGCCCGCTCCCTTTTTTTCCTTGCTGCGATCAGGAAGTAAAATGGAAGGTAATTATGTCGCCGTCCTGCACCTCATAGGTTTTTCCTTCCATGCGGACAACACCTTTTTCCTTCGCTGCGACCATATTGCCGCCATTCGCCATGAAGTCCTCGAATGAGATGACCTCGGCGCGGATAAATCCCTTCTCAAAATCAGAATGGATCTTGCCGGCAGCCTGCGGTGCCTTTGTTCCCTTTTTGATCGTCCATGCGCGGCATTCATCCGAGCCGCCGGTCAGATACGAAATCAGTCCCAGCAGTGCGTAGCCTGCATGAATGATGCGCGTCAGGCCGGATTCCTCCAAACCGAGATCCGCCAGAAAAACCTGCTGTTCCTCCGGATCCATATCGGAGATCTCTGCCTCGATTTGAGCACAGATCGGGAAAACAGCAGCGTTTTCCGCCTCGGCAATTGCCTTGACTGCCTGAAAATGCGGATTGCTGTCCAGATCACCGGAAAAATCATCCTCTGAAAGGTTTGCAGCATAAATAACCGGCTTTGCCGTCAGCAGCGGTGTTTCCAAAATAACACTCAGCTCGTCCTCGGTGCATTCAAAGCTGCGGGCGGGCTTTTCTTCTGTCAGGTGCGTCATCAGACGCTTGAGCAGCTCCAGATCGGCCTGATATTTTTTGTCGCCCTTTGCGAGCTTCGCCGTTTTGTCGATGCGCCGTTCAATCAGCTCAATATCCGAGAAGATCAGCTCCAGATTGATGACGTCGATATCGCGCTTCGGATCAATCGAGCCGTCAACATGGACAATATTGTCATCCTCAAAGCAGCGTACAACATGGATAATCGCGTCAACCTCACGGATGTCCGCGAGAAAACGGTTGCCCAGTCCCTCGCCCTTGGAAGCGCCCTTTACAAGTCCCGCAATATCGACAAATTGCAGGGTTGCAGGCGTAAATTTCTTCGGCTGATAGATTTCCGCGAGCTTTTCCAGTCTTGCATCCGGTACCGAAACAATGCCGACGTTTTTATCAATTGTGCAGAACGGATAGTTTGTGGATTCAGCGCCTGCATTTGTCAGTGCGTTGAACAGGGTGCTTTTGCCGACATTCGGCAGACCGACCATTCCGAGTTTCATAGATATTGATTCCTCCTGTTATATGCGGGATCTTATTTTGTTTTTTTCTTGGCGCGGAAATATGCTGCCAGAAGGCCGACCGTCAGGCCGGCGGCGGCTGCGCTGAGTGCCAGTGCAGTTCTGGGCAGCTCCAGTTTGCGGCCGCGGGCTTTCAGAACGACCTTCGGTTTTTCATCCGGCCAGCCGTGCGGGAAAGCGATATTATGGCGCTGCGCATGACCCGTATCCGGCTCATCCGGTATGAGCGCTTCGCAGCGTGACATATCCATATCATGAATGCCGGTGATCGTACAGACCGCACCGGCCGCGACAAACCGCAGCGTCAGTGCAGAAGCAGCCTGCGGCGCCGTAAACGGAATTGCAAACAGAAGCCAGTGATTTTTCTGCATAACCGGCCGGATCTTTCCGCGGTTCAGCGGGAAGCGCAGCCGCTCCTCCCATTCATCGCCGTAGATTTCCAGCATACAGACCTCATCTTTGCGGCTGTTTTCACCGCCGTTCAGCCAGAAGCAGAAGCGGTATTCAGAGCCGGATTCCAGCCAGCCGGCCTCGGTCGGGATTTTCGTTGTAATGGCAGTCCAGCTGTTGCCCCAGTCTCCGAGCTGCCATGCGTCAGAGGTTCTTCCGGCATAGTCCTGTACCTGAATCTGCGATGCAATATTGCTGGAAATCATATTATCCGGTTCCCAGCTTTCCGGACAGAAAAACAGATCAGTCATGCTTCAGCCCGCCTTTCGTTGTATAATATCTATTATTGTATCACAAATCGCCCCTTATGTCAATCCCGCGTGCATTCCGCGCAGCACGGAACATCGTGTCGGGAGAAGGAAAATGATCGTGAAGAAAGCAGAAAGCAGAGCGCCGCTGCCGTGCGAAACGCATATGAGTGCTTGACAGCAGCGGAGAAATATGGTATGATAAAGAAGTATACTTATAAATAAGCGGAGGCAATATATGACCATTTTTGACGCGATTTTTCAGGCAATTATTCAGGGCTTGACCGAGTTTCTGCCGGTTTCAAGCTCCGGTCACCTCAAGCTGTATCAGGCTATTACCGGCCAGACGGTTGAGGAGGGTACATTTCTGCTCGTGATCCTGCATCTCGGTACGCTGGTTGCGGTCTGCATCGCCTTCTGGGATACGATCTGGGCGCTCATCAAAGAATTTTTCGCCATGGTAAAAGACATATTCACGGGAAAATTCAAGTGGAAAACAATGAATCCGGAACGCCGCATGATTATCATGCTGGTGATCTCGCTCGCATTGCTCGTACCGTTCTATCTCATCAAGGATGTCTTTGAGAACATCTCATTGCCGGTTCTGGGACTTTGCTTCCTATTTACATCGGTCGAGCTGTTTTTCGCAAGCCGCATCCGCAGCGGCAAGAAAACTGCCGGTGATATTACGGTTCCGGATGCTGTTGTAATCGGCCTGTTCCAGTGTGCAGCGCTGTTTCCGGGTGTTTCGCGCTCCGGCTCGACAATTTCCGGCGGCCTTTTCCGCGGACTGGAAAAGGAAACGGCAGTGCGCTATTCGTTTATCCTCGGCATTCCGGCCATTCTCGGCGGATGTCTGGTTGAACTGAAGGATCTGCTCGAAGGTACGATCGAAGTCAATATCGGCGCTGCGGCAATCGGCTTTGTGGTTGCGGCTGTGGTCGGCATTCTTGCGATCAAGCTGGTGCAATGGCTGATCCGCTCCGATAATTTCATCGTATTCTCGATCTATACGTTCCTTGTCAGTATCGGCACATTTGTATACTATTTCGGATTTGCGCGATAATCCGCAGATCATACAAAAAGAAAGGCAGACAACATGGCACAGAAAAAAGCAGCCGGAAAGACCGGCGCAAAGAAAAAAGCTGCTCCGGCACCTGCCCGTCAGAAGTCCCCTGCCCGCCGCTATGCTTCGGGCGGTTCCGCGGCAAAATCTGCCCGTCCCGCGCCCAAGCAGCAGAATCCGCAGCTCCATTCCGTACTGATGATCGCGGCCGGCGTGCTGATTGCTGCATTTGCCTTTGTTCCGGGTACACGGGCATGGGCGGTGATGCAGAATCTGCTGCGCGGAATGTTCGGCATCGGTGTCGCACTGGTTCCGATCATCCTGATCGTGACCGGCTGGCTCATCGGACAGGAGCGCAGCCAGAAGGCAAGTGCGCGTGCAGTATGGGGCATTCTCCTGACCCTCGCGGCCAGTGCGCTGGTGCAGGTATTCCTCGGGGATGATCTGCTGGCAGTGCAGCCGGAGGATGTGCAGGTCAGCCGGTTTACGGCAGCCGTCAAAGTTCTCTGGGAGAACGGCAAGGAGCTGCGCGGCGGCGGCCTGATCTCCGGCATCCTTGTCGTACCGCTGGTCGCGGCATTTGATGTCACCGGTGCGCGCATCGTCATCACGCTGATCGTAATCGTTCTGCTGATGTTGCTGACAAACCGCGGCATCGTCGAAATGCTGCAAATCATTACCAAGCCGTTCGTCTGGATCTGGCACGGCATCGAAGATGCAGCAACACGGGGCTATGAGGGAATCCGCAGCGACTTCTATGAAGACGGCGATGACGAATATGACGATGAAGATGAGGATGAAGATGCGGAAGAACCCGATGAGGAGCCGGAACGCGCTGAAACCGAGCAGAAATATATCCGCGGCAGCAAACGGAAGCAGCTTCCGCTGAAGGACGAAGAAGAACCGGAGGAGGAGCCGCTCCCGAAAACACCGCGCCGGAAGCGCCGTGAAGAAGAAAAACAAATGGAGGAGGTCGCGTTCTTCCTCGGCGGAGACACCGATGCGCCGCAGCCCGATGAGCTGCACAATATCGACGTCGATGTTCCGATTTATGACCATAACGATCCGGTGCCGGAGGAGCAGATGAACCGCCTGACACCGGAGCATCAGAGCGGCGTGGAAAGCATCAAGGATTCGCTTGATGACGATGCACAGTTCCAGTCGCTCGTGGAGGAGGCCGCCAAGGAATCGGACGAGCAGGCAAACCGTTTGCCGTGGCTTGACCGCTCCGATGCAAAGGAGGATCCTTCGGATGAATCCAAATATGAGGAGGAGCCGGAGATTCCCTATATCGCACCACGGCTCGATCTTCTGAATATGACGGACAATTCTGCAAATGATGCGGATAAATCCATGGAGCTGCGCGAGAAGGGCAAGCTGCTGGTCGATACGCTCGCCAGCTTCGGCGTCAGTGTCCGCATTACCGGCATCCGCCGCGGCCCGACTGTCACGCGCTATGAAATCCAGCCGGCAGCCGGTGTCAAAATCGCAAAAATCACCGCACTGGCGGATGACATCGGACTGAATCTCGGCGGAAAATCTGTCCGTATTGAAGCACCGATCCCCGGCAAGCCTGCCGTCGGCGTGGAAGTTCCGAATAATCACAAGGATACCGTCACGCTGCGTGAGCTGCTCGAAACACCGGATTTTCAGGAATCCAAGAGCAAGCTGACCTTTGCGGTCGGCAAGGACATTGACGGCCATGTGATCCTCGGTGATATTGCAAAAATGCCGCATATGATTATTGCAGGCACGACCGGCTCCGGCAAATCGGTCTGCACGAATTCGATCATCATGAGCATTCTGTTCCATGCCTCGCCCGATGAGGTGCGGCTGATCCTGATCGACCCGAAGGTTGTCGAATTTCAGCCCTATGACGGCATCCCGCATCTGCTGATTCCGGTTATCACGCAGCCGCAGAAGGCGGCCGGCGCCCTGAACTGGGCAGTGCTCGAAATGGAGCGCCGCTATATGCTCTGCGCAACCTACGGCGTGCGTGATCTCAAGGGCTACAACGCAATTGCGGAGAACAATCCGGAGCTGAAACGGCTCCCGCAGATCGTGATTATCATTGATGAGTTTGCCGATCTGATGATGTCGAGCGGCAAGGAGGTCGAGGCGGCGGTCATCCGCATCGCCCAGAAGGCGCGTGCAGCCGGTATTCACCTGATTATCGCAACGCAGCGTCCGACTGTCGATGTCATCACCGGCCTGATTAAGTCCAATGTGCCGAGCAGAATCGGCATGAGCGTGAAATCGGCTGTCGATTCGCGCACGATTCTGGATTCTGCCGGTGCGGAAACGCTGCTCGGAAACGGCGACCTGCTGTTCTATCCGAACGGATGGCGCGAACCGAAGCGCGTACAGGGCTGCTTTGTCTCGGATAAGGAGGTTGAGGCGGTCACGTCCTTCCTGAAATCCGGCGGCGTATCGGAATATGATACGGAAATCATGGATGCAGTGGAGCAGGCGATTCCGGCTGCAAAGGGTGAAAAAACTTCCGGTGACGATGATCTCGGTGAGCTGACCGGTGAGGAGGCACTGATCCTGCGTGCTGCGGAGGTTGCGGTTGATGCAGGACAGATCTCGACAACAGCCCTGCAGCGGCGTCTGAAGCTCGGCTATGCCAAGGCGGCGCGCATTGTGGATGAAATGGAGGAGCGCGGGATCATCGGGCCCTCGGAGGGCGCAAAGCCCCGCAAGGTCATCATGACCCCGCAGGAGCTGACCGAATGGAAACTGCGCGTAGCTTCAAAGGGAAATAAGGTCGAGTAACAGAAAAAGCGTTCGGGAGCGAGAATTATGCGAAAAGCACTTCTGGTGATTGATATGCAGGAGGCTGTTGTCGGACAGCATCACGCGGATTTCTTCCGGTATGACAGTGATCTTCTGGAACGGGTGAATGCAGTCATTCGCAGCACCGACGCAGATACCGTCATCTATATCAAAAATCTGATGAAGTATAATCTCATCAATAAACTTGCGCCGGTAAAGGTGTTTGCAGGGACACCCGCAGCAGAGCTTGCAGCGGATCTGCAAATCGTTTCGGAGCATATTTTCTCCAAATTTGCCGGCGACGCCTTTTCCGATGCGGATTTTTCCGCGTTTGTCAAGCGCAGCGGAATCGACACGGTTGAGCTGATCGGCGCAGACGGCGGCGGATGTGTTTCTCTGACCGCGCTGGGCGCAGTCAGAAACGGATACAGCGTCATCCTGAATACGTCTGCGATCGGCACGATGTTTGAATCGAAAAAAGAGAAATATTATGAAGAACTGAAAAAACTCGGTGCTGTGTTTGTTTAGAGGCGGAATATTGAAAAAGGAATCATCCATGAACAAGAAATCCATGACGCAGACAAGCAAATTTCTTTCGCTTGTGCTGCGGCATCAGCCGGAGGCGGCCGGTATTACACTGGACTCACACGGCTGGGCAGATGTTCCGGCACTGCTCGGCGGCATGACCGCGGCGGGGTGTCCGGTTGATACGGCGCTGCTGGAGGAGATTGTCCGCACGGACGAAAAGCAGCGCTATTCATTCAACGCGGAACATACGAAAATCCGTGCAAATCAGGGACATTCCGTGAAGGTCGATCTGAATCTCAGGCCGGTTGCGCCGCCGGAGTTTCTCTGGCACGGCACGGCTTCCCGCTTTCTCGACAGCATTCTGCGCGAGGGACTGAAACCGATGTCACGGCAGTATGTGCATCTTTCGCCGGATACCGGAACGGCGGAAAAGGTCGGCAGCAGGCACGGCAGACCCGTCATCCTGCAAATTGCCGCACAGCAGATGGCACAGGACGGTTATTTGTTCTATCAGGCTGAAAACGGTGTCTGGCTGACAGATACGGTGCCGCCGCAATACATCATGAACGGATGTGAATTGCGGCGGGAATCATCATCTGATGATGAAAGAAGGTGACAGACCGTGAACGGTTTTTTGCCGGTAACGGCGGAAGAAATGCATGAACGCGGCATCTCTCAGCCGGATTTTGTCTATGTCTGCGGCGATGCCTATGTCGATCATCCGAGCTTCGGCGCGGCGATCATCACGCGCATCCTCGAAGCAAACGGCTACAGCGTAGTCATGCTGGCGCAGCCGGACTGGAAAACAGACCGTGATTTCACGCGCTTCGGCCGGCCGCGGCTCGGCTTTCTGGTCAGCGCGGGCAATATCGACAGCATGGTTGCACACTATACCTCCGCAAAGAAAAAGCGCTCCGATGACGCCTATTCCGCCGGAAACAAGGCCGGAAAACGTCCTGACAGGGCCGTGACGGTCTACTGCAAAAAAATCCGCAGCATCTACGGAAATGATGTTCCCGTGCTGATCGGCGGGCTGGAGGCTTCGCTCCGCCGCTTTGCACATTATGATTACTGGGATAATTCCGTTCACCCGTCCATACTGCTTGAAAGCGGCGCAGATCTGCTGATGTTCGGCATGGGTGAGCACAGCATGATCGAGATTGCAAATCTCCTGCGGGACGGCGTTCCCGTTTCGGAGATCCGCGATGTCCGCGGCACCTGTTATCTCTGCGATCCGAAGGAAACGCCCTTCGGCTGCGCGGAATGTCCGTCCTTTGAGCAGGTGCGCGACAGCAGGGAGGCCTATGCCAGAGCAACACGCATCCAGTACGATCAGCAGGATGAAGTCTACGGCAAGCGGATCATTCAGCGGCACGGCAGCAGAATGCTCGTGCAGAATCCGCCGGCGCTTTCGCTGACGCAGGCGGAATTCGATGCGCTCTATGAACTGCCGTTCATGCGCACCTATCATCCGATGTATGAGGCAGAGGGCGGTGTTCCCGCAATCAAGGAGGTGCGCTTTTCCATCACGCACAACCGCGGCTGCTTCGGCTTCTGCAATTTCTGCTCCATTGCACTGCATCAGGGCAGACGCATGACAACACGTTCCGAGGAATCGGTCATCAAAGAGGCAAAATATCTGACAACTCTGCCCGATTTCAAGGGCTATATCCACGATGTCGGCGGCCCCACGGCCAATTTCCGGCATCCGTCCTGTCAGAAGCAGCTTGCACACGGCCTCTGCAAGGGACGCAAATGTCTCGCGCCGGAGCCGTGCAAAAATCTCTTTGTTGACCATAAAGAATATCTGCATCTGCTTCGGCAGCTTCGTGCGCTGCCGAAGATCAAGCGTGTGTTCATCCGTTCGGGCATCCGCTATGATTACCTGATGTGTGACCCTGATGACGAATTTTTCCGCGAGCTTGTGCGGTATCATGTTTCGGGACAGCTCAAGGTTGCGCCGGAGCACTGCTCCAATAATGTACTCGACATGATGGGCAAGCCGCATATCGAAATGTACCGCGCATTCCAGAAGCGGTTTTATGAGCTGACAAAATCCATGGGCAAAGAGCAGTATCTTGTGCCCTATCTGATGAGCAGTCATCCCGGCAGCACCCTGAAGGACGCAATCACGCTTGCCTGCTTTCTGAAGGAGGAGGGAATCCGTCCGGAGCAGGTGCAGGATTTTTATCCGACGCCGGGTACGATCTCAACCTGTATGTTCTGGACAGGACTCAATCCCTATACGATGCAGCCGGTCTATGTTCCGCGAACCGCAAAAGAAAAGGCTGAGCAGCGTGCCATGCTGCAATACTTCAAGCCGGAGAATCATGAGCTGATCCGGCAGGCGCTGATAAAAGCCGGCCGCCGTGATCTCATCGGCAGCGGGGCGCACTGCCTTGTCCCCGCAGGAAATCATCCTGCAAAGGATGACAGATCCGGCTCGCAGGGCAGGAACCGTCCGCCGCAGAAACCGTCCGGCCGTCCGGCCAGACACAAACGGAGGTAAACCTATGAAACACAAATGCTTTGCAGGAATGCTGGCGCTGCTGATGAGCCTGTCGCTGCTTTCCTGCGGTGCAGAGCGGCCGCCGGCTCTGAGTGTGGATACAGAATCGCGCCTGAAAACGGTTGCCATGCTGCCCGCTACCCGTATTCCGGAAACCGGCTGGGATGAGGACAGCATCGCATATACTATTTATATCAACGGCAGTCAGCACCGGTTCCCGACAACACTGAGTCAGTGCGGCAGTCTGTTCACGATTGCCGATGACAGCGCATTCTCCTTTTCCGATGACGGCATTGTGACGGGGCATCTGCTCTACGAAGGCTGCATGGTCGGCTCCGTGAAGCTGAAAAACTGCGCTTCCGAATCTGCAATGTATGACGGTACTATCAAATCGCTGACCTTTACGGCACCGAATGCCGGCGACGGCAATATTTATCCGAGTATGTACCCGATCTCGATCAATCATGTGACAATCGGCTCGACCGCTGAAGAAATCAGCAATCTGCTCGGATTTGATGTTCCTGCAGGCGGTACGATCAATGTGGCGGAAACGATCGGGCGCTATCAGATCATCCTGAAAGGCAATGCCGAAAAGGGTGTCACGGAAATTATCCTGATAGATCAGAATTCCTGAGAAAAGTGCAGGTGAATCATATGACTATGATCCTTGATCGCTTTGAGGGCGATTATGCCGTCCTTGAGATGACGGCTGAAACGGGCGAAATCCTCTATAAGAATCTGCCTGCCGACTGGCTTCCGGAGGATGCCGCTGAGGGCGATGTGATCGTCAAGGCGGACGGCAGATATGTCATTGACTCCTATGAAACCGAAAAGCGCCGCGCCAAAGCCGCCGCAAAGCTCGCTGCGGCACAGTCCTGAAATGCGAATCGTTATCATCGGCGGCGGTGCGGCAGGGCTTTTTGCTGCCGTAAATGCGGCGCGCAGCGGCAGAGAAGTACTGCTGCTGGACGGCAATGACCGCCTCGGTCACAAGCTCTCCATTACCGGAAAGGGCCGCTGCAATGTGACAAATGCCTGCGATATGGATACGCTGATGCAGAATATTCCGCGGAATCCGCGGTTTCTGTATTCGGCGTTCTCGCGCTGTTCTCCTGCCGATGTCATGGCGTTTTTTGAGGCGGAGGGGGTTCCGCTGAAAACGGAGCGCGGCCGCAGGGTCTTTCCGCAGAGCGACAGGGCACAGGATATTGTGCAGGCACTGATCCGTGCGGCAAAGCGTGCAGGCGCAGAGCTGCGCGTCAATGCGCGTGTCAGAAAGCTCGTGCTGGCAGACGGAATCTGCCGCGGCGTACAGCTTGCAGACGGAGAGATCATCGAAGCGGATGCGGTTCTGCTTGCCACGGGCGGCATGAGCTATCCGCGGACAGGCTCCCGCGGCGACGGCTACCGGCTCGCGGAACAGGCCGGACACCGCATCATTCCGCCGCAGCCCTCGCTGATCCCGCTGGAAACCGCCGAGCATGACCCGCAGGAAATGCAGGGGCTTTCGCTCAAAAATGTCACACTGACGGTCACACGGGGCAAAAAGACTCTGTTTTCGGATATGGGCGAGATGCTGTTCACGCATTTCGGTGTATCGGGACCGCTGGTGCTTTCGGCGAGCTGCCTGATGGATGCGGACAAGCTGCCGGAAACCGTTTTGCAGATCAATATGAAGCCGGCGCTGACACCGGAGCAGCTCGATGCCCGTATTCTGCGGGATTTCAGCGAGGTGCCGAACCGCGCAGCCGGCAATATTCTCCGCGGGCTGCTGCCTGCTTCGATGGTGCCGGTCATGCTGCGCCGTGCAGGAATACCGCCGGAGAAAAAAGCACATGATATAACCAGAGCCGAGCGCCTGACGCTCTGCAATGCGATACAGAAATTTGAGCTGCACCCGACCGCAATGCGCCCGATCAGCGAGGCGATTATCACGCGGGGCGGCGTATGCGTGAAGGAAATCAACCCGAACACAATGGAATCAAAGCTGATGCGCGGGCTTTATTTTGCCGGCGAAGTGATCGACGTGGATGCGTTCACGGGCGGCTACAATCTGCAAATCGCCTTCGCAACGGCGTATGCGGCGGCCGCTTCTGTTGGGGGTGACAGCGATGCGTGATTATATTGTATTTATATTAGCGGGATTGTTCGCGCTGTTCCTGGCATTCATTTTCGATGAAACGATGCAGCAGGCCGTATTTCAAAAGGCTGAACTGTTTGCTTACGCCTATCTGGGAATGTACGCTTTGTGTCTGGCGGCTGCTGCCGTGACGGTTCTGGTCCGGAAATACAGGCAGAGCGGGAACCCGAAGAAGGCTTCCAATCTCAAAATCATGGCCGTGACAGGCTGTGTGCTGCTTGGATTGTACTTTGCTGTACTCTGGATTCTATGAAACAGAAAGAAAGGTTTTCATGCTGGATAAAATCATCATCCGCGGGGCAAGAGAGCATAATCTCAAAAATGTGAATCTCGAAATCCCGCGTGACAAATTAGTTGTATTTACGGGGCTTTCCGGTTCCGGTAAGTCCTCGCTTGCCTTTGATACGATCTACGCAGACGGACAGCGGCGCTATATGGAGTCGCTGTCCTCTTATGCGCGGCAGTTTCTGGGGCAGATGGAAAAGCCCGATGTAGACAGCATCGACGGCCTCTCGCCGGCGATCTCCATTGACCAGAAAACGACCTCCAAGAACCCGCGTTCCACGGTCGGCACGGTGACGGAGATCTATGACTATCTGCGCCTTTTGTATGCGCGTGTCGGCATTCCGCACTGTCCGGTCTGCGGCAGGGAAATTTTGCAGCAGACGGTCGATCAGATCACAGATCAGATCCTTGAAATGCCGGAGGGCACCAAATTGCAGCTGCTCGCCCCGATCGTCCGCGGACGCAAGGGCGAATATACAAAGGAGCTGGAACAGGCGAAAAAAGCCGGCTATGTGCGCGTGCGCGTGGACGGCATCATCTATGATCTCAGCGAAAAGATCAAAATGAACAAGAATCAGAAGCACAATATTGAGGTGATCGTTGACCGCCTTGTTGTCAAGGAGAGCATCCGCTCCCGCCTTTCCGACAGCATTGAGACGACCACGGCATTGAGCAGCGGCCTTGTTCTGGTTGATGTCATTGACGGCGAGGATCAGCTTTTTTCCATGTCCTATGCCTGTCCGGAGCACGGCATTTCCGTTGAGGAGCTGACGCCGCGGATGTTCTCGTTCAACAATCCCTTCGGTGCCTGTGAAACCTGCACCGGCCTCGGCGTATTCAACGAATTTGATCCGGAGCTTATCATGCCGAACAAGGCGCTGACCGTTCACGAGGGCGGCTTCAAGGCGCCCGGCTGGAACTGGAAGGATCCGAAATCCGTTGCAAATATGTACGCAAATGCGCTGCATGAAACTTACGGCGTACCGCTGGATACCCCGCTGAAAGACATGACAAAGGAGCAGATCGGCCTCTTTCTCTACGGCAACGGCGATGAGGAGCTGACGCTGCATCAGGCAGAGGAATACGGCGGCGCGGTCTATCATCATCCGTTTGAGGGACTGATCCCGAATCTCAAGCGCCGCTGGCAGATGGGCGGACAGTGGATCAAGGACGAGCTGGATGAATATATGACCGAAGTGCCGTGTCCGGACTGCAAGGGGCGCCGCCTGAAGCCCGTTTCGCTGGCTGTGACGGTCGGCGGACTGGATATTGATACGCTCTGCCGGAAAAGTGTGACGGATCTGGTACGCTTTTTCAATGAGATCCAGCTCACCGAGCGCGAGCTGATGATTGCGCGGCTGATTATCAAGGAGATTCGCGCAAGACTGGGATTTTTGCAGAGCGTCGGGCTTGGCTATCTGACGCTCGCACGGGCGGCAGGCTCGCTCTCCGGCGGAGAAAGCCAGCGCATCCGGCTGGCCACACAGATCGGCTCCTCGCTGATGGGTGTGCTCTATATTCTCGATGAACCGAGCATCGGTCTGCATCAGCGCGACAATGAAAAGCTCATTGCCACGCTGAAACGTCTCCGCGACTGCGGCAACACGCTGATCGTTGTGGAACACGATGACGACACGATGCGTGCGGCGGATTATATCGTTGACATCGGCCCCGGCGCAGGTGTCCACGGCGGCGAGATCGTCTGTGCGGGTACGCTGGACGATATTCTCAAATGCCCGCAGTCCGAGACAGGCGCCTATCTCAGCGGCCGCAAAAAGATTCCCGTTCCGGAATCCAGACGTTCCGGCAACGGGCATGAGCTGGCCGTTTACGGGGCTTCCGTGAATAATCTCCGGAATATTGATGTGCATTTTCCGCTCGGCAAGCTGATCTGTGTGACCGGTGTTTCCGGCTCCGGAAAATCCTCGCTGGTGAACGAGATATTATATAAATATCTTGCCGCAACACTGAACAGAGCAAAGATTCGTTCCTCCGGCTATGACCGCATCGAGGGAGCAGAATATCTCGATAAGGTCATCTGCATCGACCAAAGTCCGATCGGCCGCACACCGCGCTCCAATCCTGCAACGTATACCGGCGTATTCGGCGATATCCGCAGCCTTTTTGCGGAGACGCAGGATGCCAAAAAACGCGGCTACGGCCCCGGCCGTTTCAGCTTCAATATCAAGGGCGGCCGCTGTGAGGCCTGCGAGGGTGACGGCATCGTGAAAATCGAAATGC
>JAFYBM010000170.1 GCA_017540225.1 Oscillospiraceae bacterium
CGCTTTGATCCGGCAAAGTCTGTCATACATTTTCGCGCAGACGATACCGAAACCGAATGCAGCTTCACACAAGCCGTGCAGCAGATCAACCAACTGGCGGCGAATCTGCCGGTCATCAACGATCTGGCGGACAAGGCAGAGGATCGCATCCGCAAAGGGACAAAAGAAAAAGGACTGCACGAGGCAGTCCAAAACTACAAGGATGCAGGGTATAACGGCGCGTTCTGCGCGTTTGTGCTCGATTCAATCTACGAATACGCCCTCTATCATAATGAGGAGATTATGCGGATAAAGCTGAAAACAGTCGGCGGTCATCTGAAAGATCAGGTGCAGCCCGGCTTTGAGCAGCTGCGCAGATTGCTGACCGCGTCTCCGGCAGGCACCATGCCGGAGCTCGACGGATTTTCTCTCTTTCAGCCGGTTCAGGCGGAGATTATCGGAGGGCAGACATGGTACAGCTCTGTCTTCCCGTGCAATGCGTTCCTGCTGATGTTCCGGGATGTGCTGCAAATGACCGGATCAGCGGTCTGCACCTGCACGGTCTGCGGAGACTATTTCTGCGGTAAAGCGGAAGACGATTGCTGCGGCAATCCGGATTGTAAAAAGTATTTGGAAAGCTCGGAGCCATATCAAAAGAAAGAGGACTTGTCTGCAATTACCAGATGCTTCTCCGGTCGGATTCGTTCTATTCGACATGAGCTGCGCGAAATCTGTGAGACAGAGGAAGCCGTTACGGAGTTCAACGAGTTCTCCAAGCCGCTGCAAACCTATGTCACATCGACCGTCAGGGCGTTGCGTATTGCTGACGCTCCGGTTATGAAGATACGCAAATTCAAGAATGAGGTTGATCGCCTGTATGATGAGCTTAACGCAAGGCGGAAACAGATCCTTGAAAAAATGCAATTCGGAAGTCAATTCCTTCTGACAAAGTGTAATTGAAGGCTGAATGTGTCAAAAAGCAATGATATATTAATAATGCTCCGCAGTGCGGGGCGTTTTTTATGTTTTCATTCGGTTGATGATTGCATGAGTCGGACCGATTTCTGTTTATGACGATACTGCCGCATACAGCAACCGTGCCGGAAAGCTGCTCGGTGAGATCTTCTCGCGGTGGCTGCCGGAGATCCCTCTGAGCGACCGTGAGGCGCTTTGTGCGGAGCTTTTGCATGACCGGTACATGGACATTAACGCGCTGTGCGATGCAGTGCAGGAGGCGCTGGACGAAGCGCAGGGGCTGCATCTGAGACCGCAGCACGCGCCGTTCGATGCAAAGCGTGCGCATCAGATCGGCGGTTCGACTGTTGACCCAACGAAGCCGGAGGACGTCCGGCAGCGCAGAGCCAGAGCGGCGACCGAGACCCTAACGAAGTCGATGCACGATGACCGGATGAAAGCCGAGGCGAAGTTTCGGCACAGAGCCGGTCTGAACTGCCGCATCACCCGCGTGGCTGTGAACGGCTGCTGCCCGTGGTGCTCCGATGTTGCCGGGCGGTATCGCTACGGCGAGGAACCCAAAGACATTTACAAGCGCCATGACAACTGCGACTGCACTGTGACCTTTGAGAACGGCAGAAAGCGGCAGGATGTGTGGAGCAAGCGGGAATGGGAAGCGCCTGAACCGGGCGCTGGTGCCGGTGAGCCGGTTGTGCTGACTAAGGAGCAGGGCGAGAGATTACAGGCGGAACATGGCTTGACAAAGCTAGAAAATCATAGTATAATAAAAGCAATAACAGTTCAAGATTTTGAGAATTCAGATCCTAATGGTGTGATTTCGGATGAGTGCAAAAATGTTATAATCAATACTTTGAAATCACAGGGCGTATCATTTGTTTATGATGAAGTTCGAGTTGTTAATATACCTCCCGATGAAGAAGGAAGAATCGAAGTTCTTAGAACAAATGCAATCGAAAGACCAGGATACCCGTTTGTAGTACTTGAAATCAACAAGAGCTATTTTGGCGGTAGAGCCCTCAAACAGGTTGATGCAATGGTTGAGGCTCAAAAGTATTGCGTTGCTAACAACCTTATGGAATTGGTACTTCACGAATGCGCACACGCAAAAACGATTAGAGATAAGACGTATGCAGCATATGAAGCACTCGATCAAGAGTTAAAAGGCAGTGTGTTTAGAAATCCTATCCCTGGACGTAAAGACGGAAAATCACTTAGAGACCTTGCCGGAGATCTTTCTGAGTATGCTCAGAAAGATGGTTTGGAATGTATTTCTGAATGCCACGTTTTATTAGACAGAGGAAAAACAATCGACAAAGACCTAAAGGATTTTCATGATAAATACACAAAGTGAGGTGGTATTATGTCAGCTCCAATTTATGTCCCTTTGTGCATTGATTGTGTTCATATAGATCTCAGCAAAAAGGTTGATGGAATACCTGTATGTAAAGCATATCCTAATGGGATTCCTTACGAAGTCTGGAAAGAAAAATCGAAGCCGAATTACGATAAAAACACACCATGTCCGAATGGGTACAAATTTGAACATGATAAACCCGCCCAGAAATGAGCGGGTTTTCTCATGCCCAGTCGAATCAGTCGCAAACGGCTGTCAATAGCGTGGATTTGAAGTGAATTTATAGTGAATTTGAAAGGAGTTTATCACATGGATGACTGGAAAGAACGGCTGAAAGCCGAGTATGCGCAGACAAAGGAGCGCTACGAGGAGCTGAAAGCATGGAACAATAAACGTGAAGTGGCTGCAAAGCTTGCGTATTGCACGCCGTGCTGCTCGGACGCGGATGCCGCCGAGCGCAGAAAGCAGGAATACCACGACGATCTCACAGTCCGACAGCAGCACACTATGGGCGAATACCTGCACATTCTGGAACTGCGTGCATCATTGGATGGCATCGAGCTGTAATCTGAACCAAATAAACCACAAGCACTCTGCAAAGGATGCTTTTTTCATGCCCGAAAGGAGAACACCATGCCGAACGGAGCAAGAGCCAGACCGAATCTGCGGCCTGACCACAACGGTCCGCAGCGCGCACAGTTCGAGTCAAACAAGAAAAAAATCTACGCGACGCAGAAAGTCTGTGGAATCTGCGGCAAGCCGGTTGATTTCCGGCTGAAATGGCCGCAAAAGAACAGCTGCAAATGTCCAGTACGCCGCGGCGTTATGCGTGCAGCACTTGCCGTAGAGATTCATAACGCTCCTTTCCGTGAGGGAGCTTGCGCTCCCCCACTATTTTTTATTATCGCAATATAAAAACCGCCCGCCTCCAATTGGGAAGCGGGCGGTTTTGAGATTCCCGTTCAATGATGCGGCGCGATACGCTTACTCCTCATCATCCTCGCGGCGCTTGCGCAGTGCAAATGCTGCCAGGCCGACCAGTCCGGTCACGATCAGCATGCCGATCGGAGCC
>JAFYBM010000171.1 GCA_017540225.1 Oscillospiraceae bacterium
AATCTGTCTTCAGACTCTCGGCAGATACCTTTGATTCCTGCAATTTTCAAACCGTACAAAACAACACCCGATTTTTGGCTATTCTGCGAATTGACAAAGGGGTACTTCATAACAGGGTATAATTAAAAGCATCTCATAATAAACATCTGCCCCACGCAGTCCAAAGAGCGATTGATACGCAGAGTCTCCATGACATGAAAGCAGCCACCGATTTGTTTTTCACAAGTCGCCCGCTTGTTCATTGAAACAGGCGGGCGTGTCCATTATCTAAAAAAACGGGCGCACCCGAAGGCACGCCCTTGGATTGGCTTATTCCGTTGTCACGGTGCAAAGCTGACCTGCGATATGTATGAAGCCCATATTATCAAAATTTTCGTCGAGGTTCCATTTGTCATAGTCTGCGCGGGTGAGATTCAGCGCTTTGAGCTCCGGAAGACTGCCGTGCGGCACATAGAATTGCCAGAGCACCCATGCGGTATCCTGCGTCCGGTCAATGCCGTGCTTATCGTAGTATTCGCAGAGCGTTACCGAGAGCGTGCCGTCCTCCGAAATGTGCAGATCGCGCAGTGCGGTCGCCGCATCATAGTCATGCAACGGAAGAATCAGCGTGATCTCATCCTTATTCCCGCCGTCAAAATTTTCGACAAACCGGACTGTCGGCGCTTCATCCGCAAGCTCCGGCGAAACATTCTTCGCATTGACCATATAGCTGCCCGTGACCGTCACAGTATCGGGCTGCTGCTCCGGAACCGGTGTGATATACTTTCCGCAGACCACGGAATCCCAATAGCTTTCCGCCTCCGGCTGTTCGTTGATCCAGCACTGTGCGCGTGTCATGCCGTTCGCCGTGATCTCATCCGGCGCCGCCGCTGTCTCGTGATCCGGCAGCGCACCGATGCTGTAATCGCTGAATGTCACATCCCAGCCGGTCAGCTCCGGAATCGCGCCCTCCGGTATCGAGATAAAGAAGTAGAAATTCGTATCATCCGCAAATTCGTAATTGAGCGGCGCCGCGGCTTCGTCTCTGAGCGTCAGCGCGCTGAAATCCAGATGCAGCTTTCCGGACGGCGTGACTGTGCCGTTGTGATAAGCCCATTTTACGGTGTTATGCGGCATTTTATCTGCCGGCATACCGATAAAGAGCACATCACGCGGTGTCTCATCCGGCGTGTTGCAGCCATCGGGCATATCCTCCGCTTTGCCGGTTTCAAGCCAGCCTTTTGACAAATCGCATGAAAGTGTGCGGTATGTTTCGGATTCCAGATTTCCCTGCTGCGCAAAGGTCAGATACTTTTCGCCGTCTGCCTCGGTGCGGATGAGATCGACCGTGATGCCGTCCAGCGGGATGGATTCGCCCTTGAAATTGACCCAGTACCACGCCTCAAACGGCTCCGGCAGCGTTTCCGGCTCCGGCTGCACCTCGATGCAGTCATCCGGAGCTTCTGCGTGATTTTGCTTCCAAGTGATATACCTCTGCTTCGGGATTGAATTATTCCAGTCAAGGTATGCCTGAGTCGTCTGGACATATTCCGGTAATTTCAAAGCATTTTCGCTGTCCGATGTGTCATTTGCATATTTGAGGATATCATCCGGAATCTCACCGATCACATATTCCTCAAAGCGAACCTCTATCGCATTGAGGTCGGAAAGTGAACCTTTCGGCACTGTATAGAAATAATAAGTGTTCCAGTCAGGCTCAAAATCATCATAACTGCGCATGGTATACGAAGGAAAATGCTCTGAATCATATACCAGCGCATGAAAATCAAGCTGTAACGTCGTGCCGTCTGCTGCAATGCTGCCGCCCGCCAGATCATAGCCGTATAAATAAAGCGGCAGCTGATTGTCCTTGTGAGCAAAATACAGTACATCATACTGTGCAAATACATCTTCCGTCAGAATTCTTCTGAAATCAAATTCCTGATCGTTGACGACTGTTTCATCTGTATACTGACAGCAGGCTTCTGCATCCGTAACGCTGCGCAAAACCCGCACTGTGCCTTCCTGCGGCACTTTCATCATAACATAGTCGCTGCCGCCGATCATCCGCAGGTTCTTAATGAGCTCCACAGGCTCATGTGCCGCATCTGCGGTTTGTGTTTCATCATCTGCCCAATAAAGATACTTCGCCTCGCCGGCCATTTCGCCGTATGCCTGATGCTGCGGCAGCGAGCAGAGATATTCGCCCATATCTTCCTGTGTGAGAACAACATCCGGCAGCGGGTCGGTGCAGTCAAAGAATACATCCTCAAATGCAAAATCCGTGATCTCCGGCACACTGCCCTTCGGCACCGCAAAGCAGCAGCAGAAGGTTTCGATCTCCGGCTGCACCAGCGGACGCAGACCTTCCCCGACCCTTTCAAGTCCCGCCTTGACCGTCAGCCTGCCGTCCTTCGTAATCGTGCCGCCCATAAAATTATGCGCGGTGATGCCGGAATCCGGCGTGAGCCAATGATACGGCACTGCGGCAAAAATCACATCATAATCCTGATACTGTGCTTCCAGTTTCAGCATTTCCAGAGCGGGAGAATACCACGCGCCGTCCTCGCCGCCGTTTTCTGCATTCTGTTGCAGCAGTGTAATCCACGGCTCTGCATCCGCCTTGGAATGAAGCACCTGTGCCGTGCCGTTTTCCGGAAGATCCATTGCGAGCGCGATGCCCTCTGTGCAGCTATTGAATATTTCGATCGGTTCACGCTGCGAAAGCTCCTCTGCGACCGAAGTTGCAGCGTTTTCCGTATATCCGGCGTTCTGCTGCCGGCTGATTGCCTCTTTGCCAACAGATGCCGCAACAAATGCACAGGCTGCGATCGCGGCAGTCATGCCCGCCGTCCACGGCAGAAGCCGGAACGGCGCGGCAGATTTTTTCCGCTTCTGTTTCATAGCCCTGTTCCTCCTTTGCACGATAACGGGTTTTTCTGTCCGTGCAGGAGAATCGCTGTCAAGCTCCGGCAGCGCATCGGTCA
>JAFYBM010000172.1 GCA_017540225.1 Oscillospiraceae bacterium
GGATTCGGCTTGCCGTCCTTGGCGGGCGGTGTGACCATAATCAGCTCTTTGACACCCGCGATTTTTGCAGGAATCGCGTTCATCAGCACGGAGGAAGGATAGGCTGCCGTGCCGCCCGGCACATAGAGGCCGACACGCTCCAGACCGCGCAGTCTCTGGCCGAGAATCACGCCGTCCGGACGGGCATTGCAGAAGCCCTGTTCCTTCTGACGGTTGTGGAAATCAGCAATGTTTTCAATCGCATTGAGCAGCGCCTCGACGAATTTCGGATCGGCAGCTTCCAGTGCATCGGAAATCGTATCGGCGTCGACCTCGAACTGTTCGGGGCATTTGCCGTCAAATTTTTCGGTATAGGCGCGCACAGCTTCATCGCCCTTTGTGCGCACATCGTTGAGGATTGTCGTGACAGTTTCAACGACTTTTGGATCGGGCGCAGCGGCGCGGCTGCGGAGCTGCTCGAAGAAAGCGGCTTCGTCCTTGCCGTTGCAGCGAATGATTTGCATATAAATTCCTCCTTTTTATCGTTTGAATCAGCCCGCGTTCTGCGTGCTGAAATAGCTTTCAATCTTAGAAATCAGCGCTTCCAGCTCTGCCTGACGCAGCTTCATGCTGACCGTATTGGCAATGAGCCGAGCCGAGATCGGGCAGACATCCTCATAGACCTCAAGGCCGTTTTCCTTGAGTGTGGTGCCCGTTTCCACAATGTCCACAATGCCGTCTGAGAGCTCCAGCAGGGGAGCAAGCTCCACGGAGCCTTCTATTTTGACAATATCGACATCCATGCCCTTTGCTTCAAAGAAGCGGCGCGTGACATTCGGATATTTTGAGGCAATAGTCTTGACGCCGTAGCCGGAATAGAAATCGGTGCCTTTTTTGACGGCAAGTGCAAATTTGCAGCGTCCGAATCCGAGATCCAGCAGCTCGTAGAATTTGCCCTGCATTTCAAGAATCGTATCCTTGCCGACAACGCCGAGATCGCAGACGCCGTGTTCAACATAGGTGATGACGTCGTTTGCCTTTGCGAGCACAACCTCAATGCTGCCGTCACCGACCGGAAGAATGAGCTTGCGTCCCTTTTCGCGGACTGCCGTGCAGTCGAGGCCGAGCTGCTCAAACATCCCGACAGTGTCTTTTTCCAGTCTGCCTTTTGTCAGTGCAATGCGAATCGGTCTGTTCACTGCGCAGCACCTCCCTCTGCCTTGATATTTGCTTTGGATATTTCGATCGGCAGCACACTGTCAATGCCGTGTTCTGCCGCATATTTCTGCGCACCTTCGAGCGTTTCGGAAAGCGAATGTTCCACGATCAGCCCCTTTTTCCGCAGGTTGGTTGCCGCTTCGACGGCATCTGCCTCACAGCCCTCCGCTGCCCAGATCAGCACATTCGAGCGCTGCTGCATTTCCGGTGCGGTATTCTGCTGCCGGCTCAGAACCTTGACGACCGCATCAATATTGACTGCAAAGCCGGTCGCGGGAACGTCATAGCCAAATTCTGCAAGCAGCTTGTCATAGCGTCCGCCGGAGAGGATCTCCTCGCCGTATCCGGCAAGATAGCCGCGCAGGATCATGCCGGTGTAGTAATCAGTGCGGTGCATCATGCCGAGATCAACGGTTACGCGTTCTTTTCCGGCAAACTGTGCAACGGATGTCCAGAGCGTATGCAGTTCTCCGAGAATGGATGCGAAATGCTGCCCTTTGCAGAGCGCGGCGGCTTTTGCAAAGACCTCCTCGCCGCCGAAGAGCCGCGGGAGCATCCGCAGGGCTTTGGTCGTATCGGTCTGCGGCATCGCATCAAGAATATCACCGAGTGCGGGATAGTTTTTCGCCTCAATGCAGTCGCGGATGGTTTCCTTGACATGATCCGGCGCATTGAGCTGCGACATCAGCTCACGGAAGAATGCGGCATTGCCGAGCTCCAGACGGTATTCCTCACCGCAGGCCTGCAAGGCATCCGCAGCCGCCGCAATGACCTCCAGATCGGCCATGCGGGAATCCGAGCCGATCAGCTCAATGCCTGCCTGGGTGATCTCGTCATCCCGCCCCTTCAGGGATGGGGAGGAGAGATAGACGGTCTGCTGATAGCAGAGCCGCAGCGGGAGTGCCGCATTGCGCAGTCGTGTTGCGCAGACGCGGGCAATCGGCACGGTGTTATCCGGCCGCAGCACCATGAGGCGCCCCTTGCTGTCGGTCAGCTTATAGAGCTTTTCCATCGGAAAGGGCTGCGCTTCGCGGTTGAACACATCGTAGAATTCGAGTGTCGGGGTAATGATCTCGCTGTAGCCGCGGGCAGTGAAAAGGCCGTGCAGACGGTTTTCGGTCTGGCGGCGGAGTGTGCATTCCGCAAAGAGCGCATCCCGCGTTCCCTCCGGAGTGATCTTGTCATATTTGTTCATAAAACTCTCCTTTATGATGATTTACAAAGCTGCCCGTTTACAGCAGTCAGCGCATGGGTCTCAGTGCCGTATCCGCCGTCCTCGGTTTGGAAAAAGGCGACCTCCGAAGATTTTATGCAGCATGGTTGTTTCCTTTCATCGGTGTGCGGAGTAGGCACGCAGCCATTCGGCAAGGCCGTATTCCGACTGCGGCGCGTGCGCTTGGATGATCTGCTGCATTTCGTCCGTGCGGCTGCGGTCGCTTTCACGGATCGGAATGATGACATTCCGCCCGCTTGCGGAAACTGCAAGGTCAGCGGAATCCTCGCCGCCGTAGCCGAAATAGAAAGCAGTGATTGCCGCATACGGCACATAGGTTGAGGGGTCGCCGCGCCGGATGAGATAATCTGCCGTCAGCACAAGCGTATCTGTTTCCAGCAGAATCTGCTTTGCACCGTTTTGCAGCCGTTCATGCAGTGTGTCGATGTCGCCGCAGATCTCGAAGAAATGATAGTGATTGAGCAGGTCGAGCCGTTTTTCGGGCCGCACATGGAGCGTGCAGCAAGACATTATGATAATCAGGATGCCGCCGAACATCTCCGGTGCAATGGGATCATCGCGGCGGATCGCCAGTATTCCCAGAATGATGAGCACAATGCCCACAGTCATGAGACCCAGCAGCACATAAAACTGCCACATAGGCTGCTCCCATTTCAGAAGATGCAGAACCTTCCGCCTTGTCAGACGGCTGCACCATTGCTGATAGCGGCCTGTTTGATTGGTTGTCATAAGCGGTTCCTTTCAGCGTCCGGATGGTTTTGTCCTGTCCGTGTGCAGACCGTATTTTTCTTGCGGCGCACCACTGTCGTTGACAGTATATTGGGCGCATAATTTGGGGAGAAGCGACCTGACAGAAGCCGCGATCAGCGGCGTGTAAAGCAAAAGATGGGAGAGCTACGCCGGCGTGACCGGAGGGAAATGGAAGCCGGCACTGCCGGCTGCTTTAGCTTGCTAACATGGTAACATGATAACATAATATCAAGAAAAAGTCAAGTCAGAATAAGGAAAGCTGATTGGATTTCGGGAGATTTCCCAAAGCGCCGAGTGCATCGAGTGCATCTATTGTCGCTTTTGATGCACCGGAAAGCTGCCGGAATTCATCGACGGAGATATAATCGCCGTTCTGCGCAGTCTCATAGAGCTTCTCGGCAGCCTTTGTACCGATTCCGTCAATTGCTGCAAACGGAATGCGCAGCTTGCCGTCCTCAATGAGATAATCGCAGGCGTGTGAATGCCTGAGATCAACCGGCAGGAAGCCGTAGCCGCGGGACATCATTTCATTGACGATCAGCAGAATATCGCGCAGATCGCCCTCTTTTTTGGTGCATTCCTTGCCCTTTGCATTCAGCTCCTGAATCTTATTGCGTACAGCGTCGATGCCCTGCACAGCGAGTGCAGCATCAAAATCGCCGCCGCGTACCGAGAAATAGGTCGCATAGTATTCGAGCGGTTTATAGAGCTTGAACCAGCCGAGCTTGATGGCCGCAGTGACATAGGCGGCTGCGTGTGCCTTCGGGAACATATACTTGATCTTGAGGCAGGAGTCGATATACCATTGCGGGACATCGTGGTCGAGCAGCATCTGGATGCGCTCCGGCGAGAATGTCTTGGGCGCCTTTCCCTTACGGGTATCCTCCATGATCTGGAACGCCTGCTTCGGTTCTACATTGTGATAGAGCAGATAGGTCATGATCGAGTCACGGGTTCCGATCACGTCTGAGATCGTGCAGGTGCCGTCCGCGATCAGATCCTTTGCATTTCCGAGCCAGACGTCCGTTCCGTGTGACAGACCGGAAATCTGCAAAAAGTCAGAAAACAGCTTCGGTTTTGCATCCAGCAGCATTCCGATTGTAAAGTTTGTACCCATTTCCGGAATACCGAGTGAACCGGTCGGGCAGAAGATTTCCTCCTCTGTGACACCGAGCACAGAACAGTCGGTACACATCTGAAAAACCTTCGGGTCGGTCGTCGGCACATCAGCGATCTTCATGCCGGTGAGATCTTCCAGATGCTTGTAGAGTGTCGGGACAACATGGCCCAGCTCATCGAGCTTCAGGATGGTATCGTGCAGCTTATGGAAGTCGAAGTGTGTGGTGATAATCATATCCGAGTCGTCCGCTTCGCTCGGTTCACCGGGCTGCTGCACAGGGGTGAAATCAAAAATATCAAAATCCTCCGGCACAACAACCATGCCGCCGGGATGCTGGCCGGTCGTTTTCTTGACGCCGACACAGCCGGCAACGAGCCGGTTGATCTCGCTGTTGTTGACGGTGATGCCGCAGTCTTCCAGATAGTGCTTGACATAGCCGTAAGCAATCTTATCCTGCACACCGGAGATCGTTCCTGCCTTGAACACGTTTGCGCGGCCGAACAGTTCTTCGGTATAGCGGTGTGATTCGGACTGATATTCGCTGGAGAAATTCTGGTCAATATCCGGTGCCTTGTCGCCGTCGAAGCCGAGGAAGGTCTCGAACGGAATATCGTGGCCGTCGCGCTTCATATCGGTGCCGCATTCGGGGCAGTTTTTCGGCGGCAGATCAAAGCCGGAACCGACAGAGCCGTCTTTGATAAATTCGGCATATTTGCAGTTCGGGCAGACATAGTGCGGAACCAGCGGATTGACCTCCGAGATGCCGGCCATAGATGCGACAAACGACGAGCCGACCGAGCCTCTGGAGCCGACCAGATAGCCGTGCTTTTCAGAGTTCGCAACGAGCTTCTGTGCGATCATATACAGCACCGAGAAGCCGTGCCGGCAGATGGAATCCAACTCACGGTCAAGGCGCTTCTGCACAAGCTCCGGCAGCGGATCGCCGTAAATGCTCTTGGCTTTTTCGGTCGTAATGCGGATCAGATCCTCTTCCGCGCCGGGGATCGAGGGCGTGAAGGTGCCCTTCGGGATCGCATGGCAGCGGTCGATTTTGTCCGCAATCATGTTTGTATTCGTGACAACGACTTCATAGGCACGATCGGAGCCGAGATAGTCAAATTCCTCCAGCATCTCATCGGTTGTCCGGAGATAAAGCGGCGTCTGTCTGCCTGCATCGTCAAAGTTCATGCCGGATTGCAGGATTTCACGGTAGATGCCGTCCTTTTCGTCCATGAAGTGAACATCGCAGGTCGCCACAACGGGAATGCCGTTCCGGTCACCGATTTCGAGCACCTTGCGGTTATAATTGCGCAGATCTTCCTCTGTCTGCGCAGGGTAACGGTCGCTGCGCAGCATAAATTCGTTATTTGCGATCGGCTGAATTTCAAGATAATCGTAAAATTGAGCGAGCTTGTCAAGCTCTGCCTCTGATTTGCCCTCCACGATTGCCGAGAACAGCTCACCGGCCTCGCAGGCACTGCCGTAGAGCAGTCCCTCGTGATGCTTGATGAGCAGCGATTTCGGCATCAGCGGCTTTTTATAGAAATAATCGAGCTGTGAATAGGAAACAAGCCGGTAGAGGTTCTTGATGCCGGTCTGGTTCTTCGCAAGAATGATCTGGTGATAGTATTTGAGCTTTTTGGGGTCAATGTTCGGCAGCGCGATATTGAGATCGCCGAGCGTCTGCAGATTGTGCTCCTTGATGATGCGCTCCATCAGTGTGATGTAGATTTTTGCGAGCATATAGGCATCATCGGCGGCGCGGTGATGCTCAAATTTGCCGAGCTTCAGGTGTTTTGCAATGGTATCGAGCTTATGGCGGCCAAGCTCCGGCAGCACGGCGCGGGAAATCGGAACGGTGTCAATCGTGACAAACGGCTGCTCCATATTGTGCCGTGCAAAAACCGCACGGAGAAATGATGTATCAAACGGCGCATTGTGCGCGATGAGCACGGGGTTTTCGCCGCAGAATTCAAAGAATTTCTCAACGGCTTCCTGTTCCTTCGGCGCATTCTCGACCATATCCTGTGTGATATGGGTCAGCTCCTGTATATTCTGCGGGATTTCGCGCTCCGGATTGACAAAAATATCAAAGCTGTCGATGATGCGCATACCGCGCACTTTGACTGCGCCGATCTCGGTCAGGCGGTCGTTTTTAGAGGAAAGACCGGTCGTTTCAACATCAAATACGATAACTTCGTCCTGCGGGGTGCGCGGGTCGGGCTGATCTATGATCTTTACGGCTTCGAGATCATTGACAACATAGGCCTCGCAGCCGTAAATCACGCGAAAATCCTTCCATTTTGCGGTTGCGTTCATTGCTTCGGGGAAGGCCTGCACAACACCGTGATCGGTAATCGCAATGGCGCGGTGTCCCCAATTGTGGGCGCGCTCGCAGAGCGCCTCCGCAGAGGTAACTGCGTCCATCGCGGACATATTGGTATGCAGATGCAGCTCCACGCGCTTGACCGGTGCATCATCGGTTCTGCGGTCGGGGGTATAGCTGTTGATCGCGGCCGGCTTGATGACTATATCATGCTCCCACTGGTCATATTCCACAGAACCATAGATCAGCAGGCTCTTGCCGGGCTTGCACTGATCCTCCGGAAAATCCTTGTATTCATCCTCACTGAGAAACAGCTTGACGAGCAGGCTGCCGGTGTAATCGGTGACGGGAAAGGTCAGCAGTGTTTTGCCTGATTTCAGTACGCGGGATTCGGGCGATGCAAAGACTTCAACAGCGATTGCAAATTTCTTTGCTCTGCCGTCCATTCCGCTGCCGATCTGGTTGATGACCTCGGCGACTGTGACAGCCTTTTCCTTGACTGTGCGCTTATAAACAATGCTGAGGCTCTCTTTGTCCGGCTGATCTGCCTTGATCGGTTCTGCCTCCGGTTCGATTGAAGACAGTGCAGAAAAGGTCGGGGCGGCCTGTGCTTCGGGCTGCGGGGGCGGGAGGAAGCGGTCGGCAGGCAGTGCGGCGAGCACCTCCTCCTGCATTTGCGAACGTTCCTCCTCCGTGACCTGCATATGATCTCCGCCGAATTTGATTTTCAGGGAAACAGAAAAGATCTTCTGAACGGCCTTCGCCAGAGAATCACGGAAATGCGTGCTTTCCAGAATATCAGCGCCGCCGTGTGCAAGTCCGATCGTCAGTTCATCGCCGCTGAGGGTCAGCTCTGCGCCGTCGAGAAAGCCGTTCATCATCGGAATCTCGCGCCGCAGCACCAGAAACAGATCGGGCAGGACATCAACGGAAAAGCTCTCAGCCGGATAGCGGCAGAGAATGCGCAGGCTTTCGAGCTGCAAACGCGAGGCAAGCTCCGTTTCCACGGCAAAGAGATCGGCCGAGGGAATCGGGGCAGGATATTCGGTTTCCAAAAAGAGCTTTGTGCGGCTGCGGTTGGAAAGAACGCGCCGGAGGGTGCCGCTGAGCACGTTCTCCGGCAGCTTCGCCGCATATTCACGCAAAAATTCACGCAATGTCTGCGTCATTCTGTATACCTCCGTTGCGGGCAGACTATGCCAGCCCGAAATACTTTGCGATCAAATCGCAGACTTCTTCTCTGGTATCCTTGCCGGTATCTTCTCTGACAACGGTGAAAAATCCGCTGTTTGCGTATTCGTCATAATGCTTTTGGCTGTTGATGCGGGCAAGGCCGCGGCGGTAGTTTTCCATGACGGCCTGCGGATTATCGCAGCTTTCGATGACACTGAGGAGAAACTGCTTTTCCGGATCATTCCGGTCAAAAAAGCGCTCCACGCTCTTCGACTGCGGCGAAAGCATGACTGCAACATGATTCCGGTCAGCGATCTCCTTCAGGATGTCAACCGGAATGTTGGTATCCGCGATCACTTTTCGATCCCGTGAAAGGGAGATCAGCTCCGCAACCTCAAATTCTGCTGCTTCTCTTGCCGCGCTGTAGATCCAGCGTTCGTATTCCTCAGGGCTGCGTGTGACAAATTCCTTCCAGTCCGTGAGGCTGTTGAGCCAGCAGATGTCCGGCTGTGCATCAGGTTCCGCCGCGGTATCCGATACGGCTGCATGATAATTCTCACCGCAGCAAACCAGACCAAACCGTTCAGCGAGCATTTTCACAGCCGTGGATTTGCCCGCATAGGCTGTTCCGGTGATAAAATAGACATTTCTGAGATAGTGTCTCAGGATGTTGTTTGCAATTTTCATAGGAATGATATTATCATAATTTTTCAATTTCGGCCAGCAGCGCAGGGACAATCTCTGATTCCGGAATCTTGCGCAGAATCTGCTCGCCCTTGAAGAGTACCGCACAGCCGTCGCCGCCCGCAATGCCGATGTCAGCCTCCCGTGCCTCGCCGGGACCGTTGACGACACAGCCCATGACCGCGACCTTGATGTTTTTCTCGCAGCCCTGCAGGGCTTCTTCGACAGCCTTTGCCGTTCCGATCAGATCAATACGGGTTCTGCCGCAGGTCGGGCAGGAAACAAGCTGTACGCCGCCGCGTCTGCCGATTGCCTTGAGAATATCTCTCGCTGCCGCGATTTCCTCAACCGGATCGGCGGTCAGCGAAACACGGATCGTCTCGCCGATGCCGTCGCAGAGCAGCGAGCCGATACCTGCCGCAGACTTGATTAAGCCCATGCGGGCAGTGCCGGCTTCGGTGACGCCGAGATGCAGCGGATAGCTGCACTGCTCCGCCGCAAGACGGTAGCAGGCAATCATATTCTGCACATTTGAGGATTTGATTGAGATGACAATATCGTTGAAATCGTATTTTTCCAGCAGCTTTGCGTGATTCAGCGCACTTTCGACCATTGCCTGCGGCGTCGGGCCGCCGTATTTTGCGAGCAGCTCCTTTTCGAGCGAGCCGGAATTGACGCC
>JAFYBM010000173.1 GCA_017540225.1 Oscillospiraceae bacterium
GTACCAACGCCGAGGAACAGCGCATAGACCTTTTCGCGCTCGGTCTGACCGAAGCGCAGCGAAATAAGATCCCAGTGCTCGTCGATCTCCTTATAGAGCGCGTACTTGCACTGCTGCACGGTCATATTGTGCGCGAGCTTGCGCAGCTCCTCAACGGAAGTGCCTTCCGGCGCCATGCGCTCGCCGAAGTTGAACGGATTGCCGACGCCTTCTTCCTGCACATTCCGCGACGGATCATGCGCGATCTCCGCGGCACTTGCATGCAGCGGCACAAACGGCGCAGTAGCCGTCAGCATCATCACGCCGCCGCAGAGTGCAGCGAGCAGCTTTTGTTTCAGTTTCATGATAAGATCCCCCTTTTCGTATAGATGCCGAACGGTTGCCGTTCAGTATCTTGCAGCAAATGATTCATAAAAAGCAATTTCCTCATCCGCTGTTGTATCCGTTTGCAAAAAGCGCTGCAATTCGGTTTTCATTTCAGTATATTGCTGCATACCGTCGGTTTTGCCGCAGTAGGCAGTATGGACAAACGCGCCGTAGATCCCGCAGGTGATCGCGCAGTGACCGCCGCAGTCTTCCAGCGTGATCCGGCTCTGATCGCGATAGGTCTCATCCCGCAGAATGACGCCGCCCTCGCTGCCGTGCTCCCCTGCTGTCAGCAAAGATTCCCACATTTTGCACACCCCTTTTTTCATCATAGCACATTTCATATGCAAAGTCAATGCAAATCCTGCGATATTTTGCCGCGATGATGCAAAAAAAGGGATCTTTCTTTTGCATTCTGCGATCGGCGGAGCGCGCTGATAAGCATTGTTTTCGTTCATCGCATTTCTGACATACAGCCGCATGAACGCTGCGGTTTTGTTGACAATCCTTCTGCATTGTGTTATAATTATTACAAACACAAATCAGCATCGGAAGGAGTGATCATTGTGCTGATATATAATGCTGAGCCGAGATTATTTTGTTCAGGGCAGGTCGTTTTTGAGGATGCCTACGAGTATACGCTGGAAGATGTCATATTCTTACTGGAAAACAGAGACTTTTCAGAATTCGGCTTCAACACCGAAGAAGGATATTCCATCATTTCTTCAGATGCAGGTGAAATCGTGACTGAACATAAAGGAGCAGAAAAAGTGATTCCGGAGGAAACAGTCAGGCGGATGCTCGATGTGCTGGAGCATATAGAAGAATACATCGAAAAAGCGTATGACTGGATCCGTACTTTGGATCTGAAAAACGGTAAAACGCATCACGAGTGGTCAGTAAAACGGCTTCCTCATCAGTTTCAGGGGAAATTTTGGATAAGCGGAATCAATTTCGGTGATGTGCTGTCCACGTATGATCGTTCCAGCTTTCTGGTTTGGAGCCAATACCGGCGCGGCAAACATCATCCAAAATACCCCTCAGACAGTTTTTCGATTGATATTGATTGTGAATATTGCTTTTTCCTCATAAAGTTTGATTACAAGGATATGCTTCCGTATGAAATTGAATTGAGGGATGTTTATGGTTCATAGTTTCTGATTTCGCAGAGCAGTCATCATAAACACAATGCCCCTGAACGCTTGTGAACGTTCAGGGGCTCATTTTTATGGGTATCGCCTGGCTGCATCGCGGGGCATCACCGTTCCCACGCACGGTATTTGAGCACGGCGCCCGTTGTGGTATGCACCGTGATCTCATACTCATAATCCGGCGTTTCAAATTCGAGTTCGTAAACATAGACGCCGTTGCCGCGTTCGATCTTCGCCTTTGTGTATTCGACCGGCATCCCCTTTTGCAGTCCCGCCATGGATTCGGCGCGCTCCTTTGCGGCGATCAGCCCGATCGCATCAGTGGTATCCGCAGAAACAGGGTTGACGTCAACGGTATTGACCGCGCCGGTCTCCGCATTCAGCTCCATGAGATACTGTGTGCCGTCGTCGAGCGTGAACGCAATCAGATACACCCCGCCGTCCTGCTTGACCTTTGTAAAGATCACCTGCTCCGGATCGGGATTGCCCGCGCGCATCAGCGCCTGCTGCTTGGCAGCTTCCGGGGAAATGAGATTGGCAGGCTGCTTTGTGACCGGTTCCTCTGCGGAATACTTCATCAGCATGCCGTTTTTCGCATTGAAATGCATCGAATAGACCACGCCGTTTCCGTCCAGCAGCTCATATTTATACTCGCCGATCCCGCCGGAAACGCTCAGCTTTTCCTTGAGAAACAGCGCGTCATGCAGCGCCGCGCAGCGCAGTGCCGCCTGCCGCATCTCCGCCGCAGGCTTCCAGTCCGCCGCATGCAGGACCGGTTCTCCGGCAGCTGTATTTGTTGAGAGCACCTCGCCGGTTTTGGCGTCGATCACATATATATATCCCGTACCGTTTTCATCGTAAAATTCCATTTCATAGCTTGGTGGCATCTCGTCCGGCTTCATTTTTGTGCTGAGAAACAGCAGCGCCGATTCCGGCTGACCGGCAGCATCCGCAGCCTTTGCCTGCGCCTCTGCAATGGTCAGATAGCCCTGAAACGTCCGGATCTCCTCCGGTTCAAATTCCGCATGCGTCGGCTCCTCCTGAATCTGCGGCGGATGCGGCTTGCGCAGCGCCAGAATCAGCAGCCCTGCAAATGCGGCGAGCACGCAGCCCGTGCCGAGCAGAACGCCCCAGAGCGGAACGGAAACTGTTTTTTTGCCGCGCATATCCTGTCGGGAGATCTTCCGGATCTCGCCGAGGATCGGTTCCTGCTCTGCATTGTTTTTCGGCTTGTCCGATACGGTTGCAGCGGCAAGAAGCGCGGCATCCAGTGCCGGATCCCACGGCAGACCTTTTGCAGCCGCGGACATTGCCTCAATTGAGGGCGTTTCGCCGTTCGCGAGGAATTTCAGCTGCCGGAGTGCCTTCTCGGTTTTCTGCGCATATTCCGCCTCGGAAAGCCCGCGCGCCGCAGCCGCATCTGCTTCCGGCACATCGCAGAGCCGCATCGCAAGATTGCACCGGCTCCCCGCAGGCAGCTTCAGGATCGCCTGCAAATCATGCAGCGGATCCGATTCCGGCAGTGCGGAAGGCTCCGGACGCTCCGGCGCCCTTGTGCGGCAGATCCGCAAAAGCTGTGGGAGCAGCTCCGCAGCCGGATCCGCAGGCGATTTCCGGACAGCCGCCGCAGCCGCTTCCGGCAGCGCAGTGCAGCCGTCCTGCCAAGAACCGAGATACAATGCAGCAAGCGGCAAGAGCTGTTTTGCACGCGCCGCAAGTGCCTGTGCCTGTTCCGTCATATCGCCACCCCCACACATCAAATTCTATTTTTATTATATCTGAAAACAGCAGGGATGTCAAGCCAAAAACAAAAGAAAACAGCAGGATTTGCGCAGGCGCTGCCGCCGCCGGATGATCCTGCGGAAGCGCTGCCGCTTCGTGCAAGATTTTCCATAGCATTTCCTTGCAGATACAGGCTTTTCCGGCATCCGTCCGCGCACGCTGAAAAACCTGAAATGCATGAAATTTCCGAAAGAGCTGCAAAAGTCGCTAAAGCCCGACTGTATAAGCACTCGCAGACTTGACCATTTGTATAATTTTGAGTTTTTCGCTTGACATTTCTCTGCAAATGTGATATACTGTGATCGTGCTACAATTTTGTTATAAATGTAGCACAAATATACAAATCCTATGATGAAGGAGTATGAAAATGAAGAAAACTACCCGACGCATCGCACGCACAACCGCTGCACTTGCCGCTGCTCTGGCACTTGCTGCACCGATGACCGTTCAGCCGGCAGCTGAGATCGGCACGATCATTGCATATGCAGCAACACCGTCCTCGACAGATCTGATCAATGATATTGCAGCACATCCGGAAAACTATTTTGAGGTCAGCAGCACAAAGAACGAAGACGGCTGCTACTCGATCACAGGTTTCAAAAAGCCGGCAAAGTATCAGTATGTCCCGCTGACAACTCTGACGATCCCCGCAAAGATCGGCAGCAAAGTGATCACCCGCGTTGAGAAACCTTCCAGCCAGCGATACGGTCGAGCAATCTGTGATAATGATGTCACAAGTATTGTGATTTCAAACGGCATCATTGGTCTGGGCTATGATACCATCGTGGACTGCCCGAATCTCCGGACGGTCACACTTCCGAGCTCGATCCAGATACTCAAATATCGCAGTTTCAGTAGTTGTCCCTCTCTGACAAAAATCAAAGTCTCGTCAAATTTGCTGAATTTTGAGAACGGCTTCGTAAGCGGCTGCCCGAACATGAAGGATGCATGGTCGGAAAAAGCTGCCTATTTGATGATCAAAAACGGCATGAGTATCATGACGATCAACGACAGTCCGATCATCCGCGATATCGGTGCTGATCACAAGCCCGTGATGAGCTCTGTTCTGGAAGCCGCCCTTCGCAACAATTACGACCTGCTGGACGGCACCGAGCTGATGGACACCTATCTCCGCATTTATTCCCGTTATCTTCTGAAGAACACGATCGGCATTAACAGTTCTA
>JAFYBM010000174.1 GCA_017540225.1 Oscillospiraceae bacterium
CGGCTTTCAGGTCTGCGGCAAGTGCGAGAGAATTTTCATAGCAGGCGCGGAGAATATCCTTCTCGCCGTGCTGCCCGTCCAGCCATGCAGGCCCGACCGTGTGAATGATGTATTTCGCAGGCAGAGCAAATGCCGGCGTAACCGCTGCCTGCCCCGGCGCAATGTCACCGATCTTTTTTCGCGCTTCCAGCAGCGTATCTGCGCCGGCTGCGGCATAGACCGCGCCGTCCGTTCCGCTGCCGATTTTTGGCTTCGGATTTGCAGAATTGACAATCACATCGGCACACACCTTTGTAATATCGTTGCGGATGATCTGAAACGGCATGACCACACCTCCCTTTTTCTCTATTATATCACAGATGCGGCGCGGTTGCAAGCGGCACATCCGGCGGATTGTTTCATCTCATAATGGACAATTGGACGTCAAACGCGAAAAGCTGAACCGGCAAATCACCGGCTCAGCTTTTTCATAACGGTCACACTGTGACTCGAACCCAGACACCGGAATGCTCCGGTTACTCACAGTTTAGCAGGACAAGCGAATAAACCATGAGCCTTCGTGCTGACCATCATCCTGCACGGGAGCTATTGCGTTAAACATTTAGCAACACACTCTGTCACAGCTGAATCATTCCCGCTTTTCCAGCAGACTGACTTTTAATACGATATAATCGCCTCTGACGCCGTGCAGAGAACGCATTTGCTTTTCGAGCGTTCCTTCAACGGTTACTTTCTCATTGTCTGCAAAGCCGCTGTAATCGTCCCAGTCCAGTTCAAGTCCGATTCCCTGACCGGTGCCTGATGATTTGGCGTAGATCGAATAAAAATTGCTGCCGCTGTCATCTGTTGAGGGATAAAGCGTACCGACCATGTGGTATTGTTTGCCGAGATACGTATCCGGATCAGCGTAGATATCCGTGATTGTATCGTAGAGCGATACGCTTTTTACATAGATCATTTCCGGCTCTGAATCGCTGCTGCCCGGATCGCCGCAGCCGTTCAGCAGCAGCATACCGCAAATAGTCAGAGTCACTGCGTGCTTTTTCAGTCTCATACAGACTCCTTTTTCAAAACGGCTCATTCAAGCACAGCATCCTTAAGCTGCACATAAGCACCGGTTTCATCCTCATAGGTATTGAATGTACCGTGAAGCGTGATTTCCGAGCCCAGCTCCGGATAATCGTCCGGATATTTATGATCGCCTGCAAGCACAAACTCAATACCCTGCGCACAGCACGCCGTTGCATCAGAAATCAGCACGGCATAATAAACATTGTTCGTCTGCGGATCCTCATAGCAGTCAAATGTGCCCTTTGCCCGAACAAGTTTCCCGTTGTAGTCTGTTTCCCCGAATACCATATCATAGACCTGCGCATAGACCATATTGCTGTCCAGCGTTGTCAGGTCAACATCATACTCGCCGTTCACGGCATCCGGTACATCGACTGTCGGCTTCGGCACTTCGGAAGCAGAATCCGAGGATTGTTCCTGCGCAGAGATCAGATCATCAATTTTCTGTGTATTGGTGCTGCCGCAGCCAGTCAGCAGCAGCGCGGAAATGACTGCAAAATATCGAAATCGTTTCATATCATCAACCTCTTTTCAGTATGGCGGACAAGCCGCAGAACAGTAAAAATACCGCAATATCCGCCGTGACGATCGTCGAACCGACCGGCGTGGAAAACAGAATTGAAAGGATAATGCCAATCGCCGCGCATATCACAGAAATGATCGCAGAGCAGAGAATCACCCCGCGGAAACTTTTGAACACGCGCATTGCCGACAGTGCCGGAAAGATAATGAGTGCGGAGATCAGCAGCGAACCGACCAGATTCATTGCAAGCACGATAATCGTGGCTGTGATCATCGCAATGATGAGGTTGTACGCATTTGCATTGACGCCGGATGCTTTGCAGAAACTCTCGTCAAAGGTCACGGCAAATATCTTGTTGTAGAACAGCAGGAACACCGCGATCACAATCATCGCCATGATGACGCAGAGCGTGACATCCGACTTTTTCAGCGTCAGGATGGATGTAGAGCCGAACAGCGTGCTGCAAACATCGCCCGTGACATTTGCCGAGGACGGAAACAGGTTCATCAGCATATAGCCGATTGCCAGCGCGCCGACCGAGATCATCGCAATCGCTGCATCGCCCTTGATTTTTGTATTCTGTCCGGTTCGCAGCAATAATACCGCAGAAAGCAGCGTGACCGGCAGAATGAACACCATTTTGTTCGTCAGACCGGTGATCGTTGCGACCGCCATGGCACCGAATGCGACATGAGAAAGCCCGTCACCGATGAACGAAAAACGCTTTAATACGAGCGTTACACCGAGCAGCGAGGAGCAGAGCGCGATCAGCAGACCGACTGCAAATGCATACCGCACAAACGGATATTTGACAAAATAATCAACCAGTGTTTGCAGCTCATTCATGTTCCGCACCTCCTGCCGCTAAAAATGTTCTGCCGATCTCGCTTTCACAGTATTCCGCAGTCGTACCGAAAAAGCGCTGTGTCTGTCCGCCGATGTGCAGAATATGGGATGCATACTTTACCGCCGCATGAACATCATGCGAGACCATAATGATCGTGACGCCGTCGCGGTTGAGCTTTGCAATGAGTTCATAGAGGTCGATCTGCGCTTTCGGGTCAAGCCCTGTGACAGGCTCATCGAGCAGCAGCATCGAATCCGCCGCACAGAGCGCCCGTGCGAGCAATACG
>JAFYBM010000175.1 GCA_017540225.1 Oscillospiraceae bacterium
GCTCCGGCAGTTCGTCCGGCGGCAGATGGTAATTCCATAACACCGCAGCTTTCTCTCAAATCTGAACACAACCCCGCATTTCCGATCCCCTTCCGGAAATGCGGGGTTTCGGTTTCTCCGACGGATCCCAAATGAGGGCTCCGCCCTCAAACTCCCGCTTATGGGACAAATGGCCCTCAAGAATCCCATTATGGTGAGATTATGATTCGGAAATCTATATTTCATACACTGCCCTCTTTTTCCGGTCAGTTTGCAACTTACCCCTCAAAAAATGCAACTTACCCCCCAAAAAACGCAACTTACCCCCAAAAAAATGCAACTTACCGAAATTCTGTTGACTTTTCCGCGATCCGCATTATATAATTAAAGTATCATTTTTGAAAGGAGCGTGTCTCACATGACAGCAAAAAAAGCAATCTCATTTCTCACTTCCCTCGTACTGCTCTCCGGCGCGTTCTGCGCATTGCCGGAGCATCCGGACGGAACTGCACTGTTCCCCGCTTCCATTGTCGCAGAAGCAGGATCGGGTTCCGATTCGGTACAAACAATCACTTCCGGAATCACCAGCAATATCTCGTATCAGTGCAATGCAAATGTAACACTGTATTTTACGCAGAATGCATCGGATCATCATCTTGAAGTCTGCGGCAGCAGGATTTCCGCAGAGAATGCTTCCGTTGAAATCCCGCAAACGGTTCCGGTCGGCGGCGTGAATTATCCTGTTACTGCAATTGCCCACCATGCATTTCAAGGGCAGACAAATCTCAACTCTGTATATACGAACACGCTGCCGATCGGCGGTGCTGCTTTTTATGACTGTACGAATCTGGAATATGTTTACGGCACGACTCCCACAATCGGAGACAGTGCATTTCACGGCTGCACATCCCTGCATAGCTGCTATTTTGCATTGAACGCATCCAGCATCGGCTCACATGCATTCTGGGGCTGCACCGGATTCATTGCGGTTCAGCTGGATAATGTCAGTTCACTGGGCTTTGCTGCATTTTACGGCTGCACCGGTGTTAAGACAATTGATCTTTCCAAATCTTCACTGACAGTCATTCCGGAATTTGCATTTCACAACAATTCCAATGCAACGAAAGTCCTTCTTCCGGAGACACTGACATGCTTTGAGAATCAGGCGTTTAGCTGCTGCCGCTCTCTTCAGCGCATCTATATTCCGGACAATGTCATGACAATCGGTTCTGCCGCATTTATGCGATGCGATGCACTGGAGATCGTTATGATGTCTGAAAACATTGCATCCATTGCCGATCATGCATTCTTTGACTGCCCGTCCATGGAGTTTATTGTCTGCAAAAACAAGAATGCCTATATCGGCGACTGGGCATTCGGCTGGCATCTGGAAAATAATCATCTGCTCAGAAATAATGATTTTACAGTCTGGAGCACAGGTTCCGGCAATGTGCAGAACTTTGCAAACAGTCAGGGCTTTACATTCCGCAGCATCGCCGGCGCAGCGAAAGCAGCCGCAACGCGATACTGTCAGTATGAATGGGCTCAGACAAATCAGGGCATGTTTTGGGGAAACAAAAACCACAATTATTATATTGCTCCTGAGCACAAAGCTTATTCCGATAAAAACAATCAGTATTTTGAGGGAATCTGTTCCGGAATGGCTGCCGTCAGCGTTCTGACCGCTAACGGTTATCTGCCGATTTCGGATTATATGCCCGGCTATACATGCCTGAATAAAGTGAAATCCATTCCGATGCCTACACGTTCCTATGTTACAACCGTATTTTCAAATTTTCAAGCTTCTCCTTTATTAGATTACGATTATGCGACCGAATACTCAGATACGTACAGCAACGGCGTTTTCTCCAAGGAAATGATGCGCTATGCTGAGTATATGAACTACGGTGCAGATGCCGCCGTTACGGTTGTCGGTAATTACCTTAACAGCGGCATACCGCATGCAACCGTATGCTTTGGCATGGAGCAGCGTGCAGAAGCCGCTGACCGGAACAATTCTTACTGGAACGGCTGGGATGCCAGACTGATGATCTACAATGTCAACAAAACCACGCATTCAGAAAAGGATTATGTTTATGTGAATTTCTCTGACGGTTCATGGACAAGCTCTCTGGACACAGACAATCAGGGGAACAAGGCAAATTGCTACCTGACCATGATTTTTACGCCTGAAAAAATGGTAAAACGCACTGACATGACCGCGGCTGAATTCTTCAATCAGATCAAACTCAGCTAAAGGAAGACATTCGCAAAAAAGAGATGCCCGATTTGCATCGAGCATCTCTTTTCGTTTATACGCTTATGCCTTGCCCTGATAGAACGAATCGAGAAGATCGTAGCCGACAACATCCTCCCAAGTGGTGTCATTGCCTGCAACATTGTTCTCTGTGTAGTAGATCAGGATCGACTGTGCGTCATCTGCGCCGATTCTCTGCGGATCTGCCATTGCAGAGGATGCGTCGCCCTTCCGGAATACGACGTTCACCAGATAGAACACCAGTCCGTCTGTTCCGTCAAGCTCCGGATTCTCATTCAGCTTGGTATCCGTATTGCCTGCAACATAGTACTCCGTATAGAACTTCAGTGCGTTCTGTGCGTCGTCAACGCTGACGCGGTCATCCAGATTGTAGTCGCCCTTGACGCCGATGAAGATATCGTGCGTGCCGAGCCGGATCGCTTCGTCGCTGATCTTGTAATCCGCATCCGTTTCACGTTCTGCATGATACATCAGATCCAGCGTGAATTTGTGATCCTTGGAGCCTGCATTTCTGGACTGATCCCAGACCTCCTTCGGCGTATTGCCTGCCGTTGCTTCGACCAGTGCGGAAACGTCCTTGGAACGCGTTTCAAATGCCTGTGCCTTGCCGAGCGGGAACTCGCCGTTCGGATCATAGAGGATCGGGTTGCCGGCGCCGTCGTTCATGGTATTGCCCTTTGCGTCGGTGAACTCGTTCTTGTCGTTGACATAGTACTTGTAGACCGTCAGCTCCGCAGTCATGCCGTCAAAGCCGCCGTTCTCCTTGAAGGTACGCGTATCATGCGACCAGTAGTTCTTCCGTGTAGGCGGCGTGTATTTCAGCTCATAATTTGTCACGATGGACAGATTCGGCTTCGGCGGATCAATTTCAGTATTGTCCGTCACAACTGCGCCGCTTGTACGGGTAACAAGAAGCTGCTGATCGTCAGTGTTGGTCACATCCAGAAGTGCGAACGAAACAGGATATTCGCCTTCTTCCTCCGGTGCGGTGAACTTCAGATACAGCACTTCGCCGTCTGCCGTTTCATCCGAGCCGTTGCCGTTTGCCCAGACAACCGAGCACTTATCCGGATTGAGCTCCGCTGCATCAGAATACTGATCGCCCCACTCAAATCCGAGGAATGTCAGGCGCGGATCGTAATCAAAGCGCGCCGTGATGCCCGCTGTACCGTTCGGATCCTTGACGATAACCGGAACGATTGCCGTATCGCCGGATTTTGCCGTACCCTTGCCGATCGTCCAGCTTGCTTCGCCTGCTGCGACAAGGTTCGGATCGACCTTGACTGCGCCGTCCGTCGTCTTTGCATCAAGCGTCTCGCCCATCGTGTTTGTCACTTCAAGGCTGCTGAATCTGACCGGATAACTGCCTTCATTTTCCGGTGCGACAAAGTTCAGGTAGAGGATTGTGTCATCAGCGTTTTCATCGCTGCCGGACGCGCTTGCCCAGACAACGACCTTCTGATCCTGATTGAGGATCGCATCGCCGGAGTAGCCGTTTGCCCATTCGATGCAGTCGAATTTCAGACTGTCATCAAATTCAAACTTTGCAACAAAGCCTGCGGTGCCGTCGTCCTTGCTGACGATGACCGGAATCTTGACTGCGCCGCCCTTCGCAGCAGTGCGCTCGCCGATCGTCCAGCTCACAGAGCCTGCACTTTCCGGCGGATTGGTGACAGTCTGCGTTGTCGTTGTTTCCGTCGGCTGTGTCGGCGTCGTGCCGGAAGATGTTGTGGTAGGTTCGCCGACCACAATATCCAGACCGTAGAACACAAAGTCATGCTGCTGCGTCTGATCCTTCGGGATCGCCTTGTTCGTCAGACCGTTTCTCTTGTCGAGCTTGACGGTGTAAGTGCCTTTTTCATCCGGCACATTGACCGTGAACGAGCACACAACTGCATTATCATTTGCGGTA
>JAFYBM010000176.1 GCA_017540225.1 Oscillospiraceae bacterium
ACGCCGTCCGGACAGTACAGATAGCACTGCTCACATCCGATACATCGCCCCGTATCAATCACCGGACGGATGCTGCGCCAGCCGCTGTTGACCGATACCAGAAAGCCTGCTTCAAATGCGGTCGCCTCCGGAATCTCTGCGGCGGTAAATGTTTTCTTTTCTCTGAGATAAGGTTTCATTTCTGCACCGCCTCTCTTGCCAGCTTCACCGCGCCGGTGTTGCGCGCCTGAATCTTCTGCGGCATATAGTTCTCAATTGCGCTGACCGCCTGCTCCTCTGAAATATAGCCGGATAATGCGGATAAAATCCCCAGCATGACCGTATTGACCGTCGGCAGCTTGAATTCTGCGGCAACGGCTTCCCCGTCAAAAGTGAACGTATCGGGAATCGGCGTTTTGGAATTGACGATGATCCTGCCCTCCGGCTTTAACAGTGCCAGCAGCTCCGGCGCATACAGTGTGTCATCAAGCACGACGATAAAATCCGCCTTTTCGGTCTGGCTGCGGTCAAGCACAGGCTTTTCATCGAGCTTGGTGAATGCCCTGACCGGTGCGCCGCGCCGCTCCGGTCCGAAGGACGGAAATGCCAGTGCATAATGTGCATCATCATTCGCGGTGTAGGCCGCACCGAACAGCTTTGCTGCCGTGAATGCACCCTGTCCGCCGCGTCCGAGCCAAAGAATCTCTTTCATAATCTCTATCTCCTACCTGATTGGTATGTTTCTATGATACACTGTTTTTGCGGCTTTGTCCAATACAAATGAACAATTGTCAGCTATAAAGAAAAACTATCAGAATACACTGAGCTTTGTGACATTTCTGCGGAGCAGTTCATACAGTGCGACCGATACCGACACACCGAAAACACCCTGCACAATGTTTTCCGGAACAGAAAGCAGTGCGCTCGAAAATGAACCGTAAAGCACACCGGCAAACACTGCATAACCGAGAATCATAATGATCTCCGCAGCAGCAGCGCCGGCAAGCCGTGCAAAAAACGATTTCCGGTTCTGCGAAAGCCGCTTGTATACGAAATACGATACAACTGCCATTGCAGCCTTGATTATCAGCGTGGCCGGCGCATAGACCGTATAGCCGGAAATCAGGTCAGCAAGCGCAGAACCGATGCCTGCTGCTGCACCGCCGTACAGCGGTCCTAAGATCCATGCGGACAGATTGACCAGTACATCGCCGGTGTTGATATAGCCTTTGGTCGGTGACGGAATCTGTATCAGCAGCGTTGCAACGGTCGTCAGAGCCGCGAGCGCGCCTGCCAGTGTCAGCTTTTGAATTTTATCCGATTTCATCCTGCTTCATCCTTTCCCTCTGTGATGCCGAGATAGCGTTTCAGTTCTTCAATATAGATGTTTCCCGCCTTGCTGCGGAGCGTCTTTTTCAGCGTGATATAGCCGATTTCCATTGCGTCCTCATCCTCTGTTTCAAAAGGCACGGCAATATAATCGCTGCCGTTCAGTTCCTCGCAGATGATGCCGGAGCAGAGCGTATAGCCGTTTAATCCGACCATCAGATTGAGCATGGTCGCACGGTCGTTTGCCTTGATCGTGCGCGGATATTCCGCCGTGCTTAGAATTTCCTCGGCATAGTAAAACGAGCTGTTCGCGCCCTGCTCAAAGGACAGGCACGGATACTCTGCAAGGTCATCAAAGGTGATTTTCTCCTTTTGTGCGAGCGGATGTCCCTTCCAGAGATAGACATACGGGCGGCATTTCGTCAGCGGCGTAAATTCCAGACCGTTTGCGTGCAGCAGCTTCGTGATTGCCTTCCGGTTAAAATCGCTCATATACAGAATGCCGATCTCGCTGCGCAGCGTCGCCACATCACTGATGACCTCGGCGGTTTTTGTCTCACGGATCGCAAATTCGTATTTCGCCGTATCAAAGCGCCCCGCCATATCGACAAACGCCTTGACCGCAAAGGAATAATGCTGTGTGGAGACACCGAATTTCTTTTTGATATTGCTTTTGGCGCTGTATTTTTCCGTCAGTACATCGAACTGCCCGACAACCTGATGCGCATACTGCAAAAATTCCGCGCCGTCATTCGTAACGGTCACGCCTCTGCCGCTGCGGTTGAA
>JAFYBM010000177.1 GCA_017540225.1 Oscillospiraceae bacterium
ATCAATCTCCGCCTTGCCGTCGCCCGAACAATAAAACCCGCTTTCAGCAGGTGGGTATCCGCCTGTGCATCTCATGCTCCCTGCAACCGAGGATACGGGGCATAAAAGCGGCCGTAAACCGGGAGGCCTGCAATTCCTGCACAGAGCTAAATTCCCTTTTATCAAGTGTTGGATTATATCAAATCGGGCTTGCTCGCACAAGGCAGAATACTTTTTCGCTGACTTTAGTATACCATGTTGCAGCGGAAAAATCAACTGGTAATTTTCACTAATTTTACCTATCAGTTTTGTGAAAATTCACTCCGCTTCGTCATCTTCATCCTGTTCGGCATCCAGTCTGCTGATAAACAGCTCTGCGATGCGCTCATATTCCTCATCGCTCTCGATCGGCTCAAGGATCTCATTGCCCTCATCGTCGGTCTTGGCATTGAGCACAACCAGCTCGACCTCGCCCTCAAGCAGTTCATTCGGATCCTCAATATGCGGAATCAGTGCAAAATAGACCTGACCGTTTTCCTCCAGCATATCGACCAGTTCAAAGAGCTTTTCATTGCCCTCCTCATCCACAAGCGTGTAGAGATCGACAGCGTCCATCATTTCATCCTGTTCCATCGGTGTGTTTTGTTCTTGCATGAGTTTCTCCGTTCCGCCGTGATATGCCGGCTGATATTTACGGCAGGGCATCAGCCCGTTTCCGTATATGGATATTGTACCCGATTTTGCAGAAAAAGTCAACCCCCAAAGTATCGGATGCAGATTAACGGATATTTTTCTTTTTGTTTTCAAAAAATTCACGATTTTTTCAAAAAAAGTTGCAGAAAACTATTGACAAACGCAACGAAATGTGCTATAATAAGACCATAGAAAGAACAAAGACATTCCCGAGGCAAGCAAAAGCCGTTCAGAGATATTACTTCGGAAGATCGAACGGTGCTTCGCTTCTGATACATCTGATTGCAGGTTCTTTTTATAACAGAGCCAAGCGGTGTTTCCGGTCTGCATGGCAGGCTTCGTGGGATCCGGCCGCAAATCTCAGGCTCAGAAAGGATGCGTGAGGCCCATGGATATGGCGGAGATCATCCCGTTCATCGGTGAAGGCTCGCGCACGGTGTGTTCTGTATGAATTGATGTACCCTTTGCTTCCGGCTGCGTTGCCAGCAGCATTCTGACAGCCGGATATGCGGGTGCGATTCCGTCATGGAAGCCGATGCAGAATACAGCCGTTCGACGGAACGGTGCGAAAGCAGTGTGCAGCCGCAATGAAGCAGAAGGTTGAATATTCTGGCTGTGAGAGGCACAGCCGCCCAGCGGAGACAGTGATGACATCGGTTTCGATCTCCTGTCGGCGGCCGCTGGAACAATGGTGAATTCACCGGTGATGAAAGGGAAAAGGACAAGCCTCCGTGCGGCGGTTTCAGGTGCACGACTGATGCCGTTAGCTTGGGAGTACCGGAGCATATCCGCGCCGGATATGAAGCAGCTCCCGCACAACTGTCCGAAGCGGCAGTGATATAGTTCTTTCCTATACCATCACAATTGAATAACAAATAAGGGGAGGCTCTGGCATGAGAGCCTCCTTTATTTTGTCTTGACAAATCAGCCTTTTTTATGGTATACTCATACAAAATGAGCAATGCAGCACAATAGGAAGGGAGTGGCAGACGTTGGATTTTACGTCTTTTTTTGAGCAGTATCCGTTTTTCCGCGAAGCGGCAACTGCCTTTGTCGTGATCTTTGTCGATCTCAGTGCGCTGGTGATCCTGATTGCAGCCGGCAGAGAACGCCGCCGCGGTGACCGCCGCTGGGCTAAAGAAGGCAAGGGCTATATGCTGACCTGCGCCGGAACACTCTATCCGCTCGGCGCCGCAGAGGTGCTGATCGGCCGGCATCCCTCTGCCGATATTCAGTTTCCGGATGAGGAAATCTCGCGGTTTCATGCGCTGATTACGTTTGCAAACGGCCGCTGGCAGATCGAGGATATGGGCGCGCACAACGGTGTCATCGTCAACGGACACCGCATCACAAAGCCCTGTACGCTGCACCGGAATGATGCAATCAAGATCGGCAACCGCCGTCTGGTTGTCATCAAGGCAGAAAGGACGTAACCGCATGGCTTCCAAATCAACAAAACCGCTTTCGCATCCGCTGCTGCTGCTGCTCGTGCTGATCGCGCACAGCGCAATGATGGTGCTTGTCATATGCTCCTTCGGGATCAATGCCGAGGTCATTAAGCTCGCCTGCGCCGTTCTGACAGCCGATTTTGTCGGCTCGATTGTTTTGCAGATTGTAGCGCGTGAGGCCTGCACCGTTGATACCGTACTGCTGCTTGTCATCGGTATGAGCACGATCTATCAGTCCTGCTTCGGCGGACTGGAATTTGCGCTCAAGCACTTTATCTTCGGCATCGCTGCATTCATCTTCTGTCAGATTTCCTATGTTGTTACGCGCAATCCTTACCGTGCAGAGCGCTGGAAACCGGCATGGTATGTGCTGTTTTTCGCATTGGTCGCGGCGATTCTGCTGCTGACAGGTTCTCGCAGTATGTGGATCGACCTCGGCTTTATCACGCTTCAGCCTTCGGAATTTGTCAAGCCGGTGTTCGTGCTGATTGCGGCAAGCTCTGTCCGCACGCAGCTTCGCAAATCGCAGATCCTCGGTGTGCATTTTGTGCCGGATAATCTGATGCTGATTTTCTGCACCTGTGTCATCGCCGGACTGCAATGGTGGTGCCGCGACCTCGGCTCTCTGCCGACTTTTGTTGCGATTGCAGGCTGCGGCATCCTGCTTCGCTTCTGCTATCTGCGCGAAAAGATTTCGGTGCGTCTGATGGTTTTTCTCGGTGTCTGCGCGGTCGGTGTCGTGATTCTTGCATGGCAGCTCGCGCCGGCCTATGTGCAGGAGCGCCTGCATTCGGATATCTGGTCGGATATGTCCGGCAGCGGCTATCAGCAGGTGCGTGCGCTGCGGGCGATTGCTGAGGGCGGATGGTTCGGCAAGGGCGCCGGAAACGGAACACTGATCCGTGTTGCCGCATCCCGCACGGACATTGTCTTTTCAACGATCTGTGAGGAATGGGGACTGTTCACCGGCCTGATGACGGTTATTCTGGTGCTGTTCCTGCCTGCCTCCATTCTGACCGTTCCGCCGCGCAGCTATTATCACTCCGGTCTTGCGGTCGGCGTGGCTGCGGCATTTATCGTGCAGATGACGCTTAATATTTTCGGCTCCTGCAACCTGATCCCTTTCACGGGAGTTACCATCCCGTTTATCTCGCAGGGCGGAAGCTCCATGCTCGCCAGCGGGATTCTCGCCGGCTTCCTGAAAGCAGCGCAGGCGCCTGTCCTGACAGACAAATCCGCGCTGAAACAGAAAGGAGGCAGATAATATGGCACAGCAGCCGAACAGACGTCCCGCTCCGCCGGAGCTTGATGTATCTGTCCCGCCGAGTATGCGCCGCGCCGGTAAATGGACAGCGCTTCTGCTTGTCGCATTCATTCTGGGGCTTGTGTATCTCTCCTACCGGCTGATCTCGCAGTCGCAGTTCTATATGGCAAAATCCGGCGGAACGACCTACGGCAAGGTCGTTGACCGCAGCGGTGATGTGCTCTTTGACGGTACGCAGCCGCTGACCAATTACGGCTGGGGGCATTTTGCCGATGTCGGCAATTTTATCGGTGATACCAGCGGACAGATGAGCAATACAATCGTTGCGAAGAATCTCTCCGATCTTGCAAATTACAGCTTTACCTACGGCAACAATGCCGGTACCGCTGTGCTGGAAACGACGCTTTCCCACAGCGCCAATCAGGCTGTTTTCAATGCATACGGTCTGAAAAACGGCACGACCATCGCCTATAACTGGAAAACCGGTGAAGTGCTGGTCTGTGTCAGCAAGCCCTGTGTCGATATTGCGCTCGGCTATGACAATCTTGCGGCAATGCCGGAGGGCAGTCTGCTCTGCAAGGCGTTTTATCCGACCGTTCCCGGCTCTACGCAGAAGGTTTCCACGCTGCTTGCCTGCTATGAATATGCCGGCGTCGATCAGATCAATGCACTGGAATTCAACTGTGCGGGTGAATGGGCTAACGCGAACGGTGACATTATCAAATGCCATAATATCTACGGTCACGGGACGCAGAATCTGACAGCGGCCTTTGCAAACAGCTGCAATCCGTATTTTGCACAGCTTGTGCAGTCCGGCAGGGTGCCGCTTTCCGCGATCATTACAACCTATACGCGCATGGGCTATGCAGTCAACGGCGGCAAGGCGAACGCGATGAGCCTGAACGGCATCACGATTCCTGCTGCGTCGACGACACTGAAGGACAAAAATCAGTTTGAAACGCAGTGGGGTACACTCGGACAGGGCAAAACGCTTGTCAGCCCGTATCAGCTCATGCTCTGGCAGGGTGCGGTTGCCAGCGGCACCGGCTCTGCGGTGCAGCCTTATCTGCTGCGCTCCAAGACCTCTGCCGACAAAAAAACGACCTCTCTTGTATCGTCCGGTTCGACCGGCCAGCTTTTTATGCAGACCGCCGCAAAAGGTGTGCAGGATGTCATGGTACAGAATGCGGCGAATAATTATGCATGGGCATTGAGCGGTTATAACTGCGGTGTCAAGAGCGGCACGGCGCAGGTCAATGACGACGGACAGAAATATGAAAATTCGCTGCTGGTCGGCTTCTGCCTCGATGACAGCTGTCCGATTGCATTCTGCATTCAGATTGAAGCGCGTGAAAGCTGGGATGTTACGACCGGCCAGATTGCCCGCACGCTTCTTGATGCTCTTGCGGGCGTGTCGTGAAGCGGGCGGCAGTGCCGGCGCGGCTTGACAAGGGTTGCTTTTTCCGCTATAATGAAATCGAAAGATCTGCTTCAGGGGGGTGAACGTATGGAGGAAGCCTATATCCGCACAGCACGAACCTATTATCCGGTTGCAGTTCTTTATCTCGGTTCTGTGGAGGAGGCACGCGCAGCTGTGATCGAAGCTGTCGCGGCAGCCCTGCGCAAAGAGCCGGAAAACTGGAATCATGCTGTTTTGCCGCAGCTCATCCGCATTTGCCGTCTCCGCGCTCCCGAGCGCATTGAACGGCATGACCTGCCGAACGAAGATGCACTGTCGCCGCTGCTGCCGATTCTCCGGCTCCCTGCGGGCAGCAGGCGTGCGCTCGGTTTTCTTGCAGCAGAGATTTCGCCGGATGAAGCCGCGGATGCCTGCGGACAGACAGCGGATGAATACACAAAAAAGCTCGAAAAAGCGCTGCGGCAGCTCACCTTTACACAAAATGGGACACCCGCAGAGCCGGATGCGCTGACTGCCGCCGCAAAGGAAATACCGTGGCGGGAGGAGGACACTGCCGCATTGCTCTCGGGACTGCGCGATGCCGCACAGAATGCCGTTCCTGCCGCAGAACCCGCAGCCGGCATCACACTGTCACAGAACCGGTATCAGAAGGCTGTTTCGGTTCCGCTCTGGGGCATTGTGCTCACGTTCATCGGCATGGTTGTCCTGCTTGCCGCACTGCTGCTGCAGATTGCAGTCCGCAGACGCACCGTTGAGCCGGATCTGCCGAGCGTTGTGTCATCTGATGAAGTGAAGCAGCTTTTTTCGCAGGAATATCTGTATATCGGAACGGCGCAGCAACTTGCGGTCAACGGCACGGCGCCGGATGCACAAAATGTGTATTTTCTTTATGCAAAGCTGAAAAAGGATGTATCGCCGGCAGTTTATGAGATCCGGTTTTCCGACGGAAATACCGCGGAGTATTCTGTTATCATGGATGCCGAAAACGGTGAGATCCGCGAGCACAGCGTGCATCCCGCAGAGCCGCTGACGGATCCGCAGGAATGGCTTTTGCCCGAACAGCTCCGCAGTGCCGCTCTGAACCGGCTGCATCTGAAAAATGTGCTCTTTCTGAAGGAAAAATTCAGCACAGATGCGCTGTATAAGCTGGAAGTGCTGAAACCGGACGGCGATCTGTGTGAAATTCAGCTTGATGCCAAAACTGCACAGCTTCTCAAATACAGTCTGGAACCGCTGACCAATGCGGAATCCGCAAAGACAATTTCCGCAGCAGAGGCCAAAAAGGCTGCGCTTGCAGCTGCCGGCAATCTCAATGAACGGGATGTGATCTTCACGAAGCTGAAGCCGGACGGTGCGCTGTATCTGGCGGAGTTTACGCACGATAACGGCACACAGTATTCTGCGGAGCTTGATGCTGCGACCGGAAAATGCACGAATCTGGAGGTGCAGCCGGTTCCCGCGGGTCTGCCGGATTCAGTCGGAATGCTTGCTGCCCGCGATGCTGCGGTAGAAATGGCTGAACCGGAGCCGGATGCAGTGCTTCGCTTCACCAAGGCCAAGCTCGACCGCCGCGACGGTGCATATGTATACGAGCTGGAATTTGAAACGGAGCAGGCGGAATATGAAGCAGTTATCGCAACAGAGAACGGCAAGCTGCTCAAATATCGTTTCAGCCGGAAATAGAAAAAATCGAAGCGCCCGCAAATCATTCTGCGGGCGCTTTGCTTATTTATGATGCAGATGAATCATCCCAGCCGTTTGTATCCTGCTTCTGAAAATCAAATGCAGCAAGCGTCGGATCGACAAAATCATCCGGCGGAGCCGACAGCAGCTCCGGCATCTCAGAAGCGGCTTTTTCTGCGGGCTGCGGAATCTGCGGCATATTGAACTGTGCTGTCTGCGGAATACTGTTCTGCGGCAGCGGGCGTTCTCCGTAGGCGGGAGCAGCCGGCCGGCACTCCGCTGCACGCTGCTGAAGGGCGTTGCTGCGTGCCTGCTGCACAATCCGGAATGCCGTTTCATAATTGCCGATATTATCAATATTGAACGTCCGGTTATGCGCGGTGTGATGCTTGCCGCTGTAATAGATCTCGTCCAGCGTAATGCGGACATCTCCTGTGCCGGCGCGTTTATCCCAGAAGGACTGTCCGACAGTCACCTCGGTGAATTTGGAATAGTCCTTTCGTTCGACTTTTATATCCATAAAGCCGGACTGGATATAAACGGCCTGATCGGTCACACAGTAGCGCGTATTTCTCGCCCTGCGCACGGAAGTCAGGATTCCGCCGAGATAAAGCCAGACAGGCATCAGATGAATCAGAAAGAACGGGATTGCAATCCGCAGCGTGCGGGTGCCGTTGTCCGAAATCCGGTCTGCCGCCAGAAAAGATGAGAGAAAAGCCAAATCACACAGCAGCCAGAGACCGGCAAAGAACAGCATCGGATTGAAAATCGCCTCAAAAAATGACACTGCTTTGTGTTTGGTTCCTGTCCAGAGGATCTGTTCTCCCGGCTGAACCTGTTGTTCCAGTTCCATGTTATCAACTCCTTCGGCAGCAGCGGTTTATTTTTTCCAGGTTGCAGGCGAGAGCAGCAGTATGATCGGGAACAGCTCCAGACGGCCTGCCAGCATATCGAAAATCAGCACACATTTCGGAAGCGCGGAATATACATCATAATTTGCGGTCGGCCCGACAAGATTCAGGCCCGGACCGATGTTGTTGAGCGTTGCGACAACCGCCGTGAAATTTGTTGTCAGATCCAGTCCGTCGAGTGTCAGCAAAAGCAGACTCACAACGTAGACCATGATATAGCACGCAAAATACACATTGACGGCGCGGATGACATCTGCTTCGACCGGATGACCGTCCATTTTCAGCTTTTTGATCTGCCGCGGATGCGTCATGATGCGCAGCTCATTGTGCATATTTTTGAAGAAAATAATCAGGCGCGAAACCTTGATGCCGCCGCCTGTGCTGCCGGCGCAGGCACCGACAAACATCAGCAGGACAAGCAATGTGCGCGAATAGGTCGGCCAGACATTGAAATCCGCAGTCGCAAAGCCGGTCGTGGTTATCAGTGAGCCGACCGTAAAGGCACTGTGCATCAGTGCTTCCCCTGTACCCCGGAACATCGGCAGGCTGCGGACATTCAGCGTGACCGTGATAATCGCAAAGGCAATGATGCCGAGATAGACCTTCAGCTCACTGTTGAAGCCGTCTTTGAATTTTCGGTGCAGAAACAGAAAATAGCAGGTAAAATTGACACCGAACAGGATCATAAAGACCGTAATGACATTGATGCAGAACGGCGAATAGGGCATTCCTGCCGGATTGCAGGAAAAGCCGCCTGTACCGGCTGTTGCAAAGGAAATATTGATTGCATCGAACATCGGCATTCCGCCGATCAGCAGCAGGATTATTTCCAGCAGCGTCAGGACAAAATAGATCACATAAAGCAGCATGGCCGTCGTGCGGACACGCGGAACCAGCTTGCTGACGGACGGCCCGGGGCTTTCCGCCTTCATCAGATACATATTCTGGCCGCCGGAGAGCGGGAGAAACGCCATAATAAACACAAGAACGCCCATGCCGCCGACCCAGTGCGTAAAGCTGCGCCACATCAGCATACATTTCGGAACGGGCGCAAGGTCATGCAGAATGCTTGCGCCGGTCGTCGTGAAGCCGGAGACGGTTTCAAACATTGCGTCCACGAATTTCGGAATCACGCCGGAAATATAAAACGGCAGGCAGCCGAAAAAGCTCATTGCGAGCCAGCTCAGCGCGACGATCACAAAGCCGTCCCTTGCAAAAAGGGTTTTGTTTTCCGGTTTGAAGCGTGTGATGACAAAGCCTGCTGCGATCAGTGCCAGTGCAATCACGGCAAACAGCAAAAGCTGCGGCTCATGATAAACCGCAGCGGTTGCAGTCGGAACGAGCATGAATGCGCCCTCAAAGGCCATCAGGATACCGAGCATATAGACTGTCATGCGTAAGTTCATGATCGAGATTCCTCCGTTAAGCGAGCAGGTCGTTCATATCGTGCAGACCGAGATGATTTGTGACAACCACAACGGAATCGCCCTTCTGAAGCATATCACTGCCGCGCGGGATCAGCACTTTGCGGTCACGGACGATTGCCGCAACAAGGACACCGTCGCGGAGCTTAAGCTGCATCAGCGGTGCCGCCGTCAGTGCAGAATCCTCCTTGACGGTAAATTCCGCAGCTTCGACCTTGCCTTTAATGATCTGATAAAGCGTTTCAAGATCGGTGCCGATTGTCTTTTTCATGGCACGGACATAGCGAACGATCAGATCAGAGGTCAGGTTCTTCGGATAAATAATGGTATCGAGATCGAGATGCTCAATCACCTCATCGAAGTCGATCCGGTTGATTTTTGTCACGATTTTGCCCTCGCTGACGGACTTTGCAAAAAGCGAAAGCAGGATATTTTCCTCGTCGATATTTGTCAGCGAAACAAAGGCCTCTGCTTTGTCAATATTCTCCTGCATCAGCACTTCCTGATTGATTGCGTCCGCATGAATGACATTGACGCCGGGCAGCGTTTCGGACAGCGCATCGGCGCGGTTCTGGTCTTTCTCAATGACCGTGACCGCAATGCCGGATTTTTCCAGCGCACTGCAAAGATAGTGCGTAATATCGCCGCCGCCGGCGATGATGACGTCATTGACGGATTTTGCCTTGAAATCAATCTTGCGGAAGAAGGTGAACGCATTTTTCGGCTCTGCAATAATCGAAATGACATCCTTAGGCTCGAAGCGGAAATCTCCGTAGGCGATAAAGGCTTCATCCCCGCGCTCAATCGTGCAGACAAGCACATCACAGTGCAGCTTCGGTGCAATATCACGGACACACATTCCGCAGAGCGGCGAATCCTCCGGCAGCTTGAATTTCAGCAGCTCGATCCTGCCTTTGACAAAGGTTTCGATTTTGAGTGCGGAAGGGAAGCGCAGCACGCGCGCAATTTCCTCAGCGGCCGCAAGCTCCGGATTGATGACCATTGCAAGGCCAAGCTCCTCCTTCAGATACGGTGCCTCCGCATGGTACTGCGGGCTGCGGACACGCGCAATCGTCTGACAGCCGCCGGCTTTTTTTGCAATGAGACAGCAGAGCAGATTCCGCTCGTCCGAGCCGGTCACGGCGATCAGCAGATCCGCCTTGTTGATGCCGGCCTCCTGTAAGGTTGCGTGGGTCGCGCCGTTGCCGATCACGCCCATTACATCGTAGCGGTCAGCGACATCATTGACGCGTGAGGCATTGATGTCCACGACTGTAATATTGTTGCCTGCTTCATTCAGCTGCTCGGCAAGCACCTTGCCGACCTTTCCGCAGCCTACTATGATAACATTCAAAGCTGTTTTTTCCTCCTAAGCTTTCGTCAGTCATGCCGTTCCGCGGCATTCTCAAAGGTTTCACAGAACCGTGCCGAAAAGGACGGTTCTTTTCCGGCTGCAAAGAGATGGCCGGTATCCCCGAACGTGTTGATGCGGAAAGCCGCGGTACCGGATCGGCGTTCCTCTGTGCTGACGACCGTGACAGCCGTTGGTGCCGCACAGAGTCCGTGCCAGAGTACCATAGGCGATGCACCGATCAAATGGCCGAGCATCACGCATTCCACACCGAAATGACAGAACAGCGCAATAACATCATTGTTCGGACGGACGGGACGGTAGATCATGCCCTCACGCTGATAGCCGTGCTTTGCAAGCAGAGCATCCAGTCCGTTATACACGCGCTGTGCCTCTGCTCCGACACCGTATTGCCGCATGATTTCCGTTTCCGCCCATTTGTCCTTGTCATAAAAGGCAGGCTCGGCCGTCCAGCAGGCCGGAAGCCAGTCCCACGGAACGCGGGTATCGCCGGTATCGGGATGCAGAATCGGCGCATGAAATTCGCGCAGCCACGGGAGCGTTTCCGCCGTTCGGTGCAGCGCTTCCAGCGTATAGTTCGCGGTTTCCTGTGCCCGTCCGAGCGGAGAGACATAGAATGCCGCGATATTCGGATAGTTTCTGAGCCGCTCTGCGAGACATTCTGCCTCGGCGCGGCCGGCTGCGGTCAGAGAATCATGTTCATAATCAGGATCCCCGTGCCGGATGATAATCAGTTTCATAAAGTCAACCTTATCAGGCGGAGCAATCCGCTGCTCCGATTTTTTGCAGCCGCTTTGCTGCAAATTATGCGGTGATGCAGCCCCGTTGGGAGCGGTTCTGCACCATTCCGGATCAGTCGGGCTGATTGCAGCACATTCAGCCGACAGCCCAACATTCATATCATACCATAAAACGCATAAAAAGTCAACAGTCACTCTGCTACAACCGCGGCAGCATTGTTTCAGCGTACCGGAAGGCTTCCGCAGATCTTTTTCTGCTTCTCCGATTGAAATTCATGCGTTTCTGTGCTATAATGGTTTCAGGCACAGCTCCTGCAGCGCGGAGCTTTGTTTCTTCCGCTTCATCAGCGGAGAAATCTATGAAATGAGGGAAACATGATGAGGCAGCTCACGGTCGGACTGACGGCGCACGTTGATGCCGGAAAAACCACACTCGCGGAAGCCATGCTTTTTCATACCGGTGAGATCCGGAAGCGCGGCAGAGTCGATCACGGAGACTCTGTGCTTGATACCAATGAGATTGAGCGCAGCCGCGGAATTACCGTTTTTGCGCATCAGGCCTCGCTGACGGCCGGCGATACGGTCTTTACGCTGCTGGATACGCCCGGACACGTTGATTTTTCCGCAGAGACCGAGCGTATGATGCAGGTGCTGGATTATGCGGTTCTGGTCATCAGCGGGACGGACGGTGTGCAAAGTCATACCCGTACGCTCTGGCGGCTTCTGGAGCAATATCATGTGCCGGTGCTGCTGTTTGTCAATAAGATGGACATTGCCGACCGCACCGAACCGGCGCTGATGCAGGAATTGCAGGGCAGATTATCCCCGAACTGCATTCAGTTTGATACGGATTATGCGGCGGTCTGTGAGCAGGCGGCTGCCTGCTCTGAAACGATGATGCAGACCTATTTTGAAACGGATACCCTGCCGCAGGCGATGCTGCGTGAGGCAGTTGCGGCACGGGAGGTGTTTCCGGTGTGCTTCGGTGCTGCACGGGAGCTTTCCGGTGTGGATTCCCTGCTGCAAATACTGGTGCAGTATACAAAGGAGCCGCCGCGCACGGAAGCATTCGGTGCACAGGTATTCAAAATCTCGGCCGATGCAAAGGGCAGTCGGCTGACTTTCCTGAAAATCCGCGGCGGGACGCTCCGCAGCCGCGATACTTTGACCTATCAGGGCGCCGATCATACGGAATATTCCGAAAAAATCACTGGGATCCGGTTTTATGCGGGTGCAAAATACGTTTCCGCAGATGCAGCCGAGGCAGGTGCGGTCTGCGCTGTGACTGGTCTTTCCGCAGCCTATGCGGGCATGGGGCTTGGCTGCTGCGGGAATACGGGAGAAGCACGTCTGACGCCGGTGATGCGGTACCGCGTGCAGATTCCGGCAGAGATCCCCGTCCAGACGGCCGTACAGCATTTTAAGCTGCTCGCCGATGAGGATCCGCAGCTCCGGACGGAATGGGATGCACGGAGCCAGTCTTTATTTGTGCATCTGATGGGTGCAGTGCAGCTGGAGGTGCTGACAGCACAGGTGCGGGCGCGGTTCGGTTATGATGTGACCTTTGACAGCGGCGCAGTGACCTATCGTGAGACAATTGCTGCTGCCGCTGAGGGTGTCGGACATTATGAGCCGCTGCGTCATTATGCAGAGGTACACCTGCTGCTGGAGCCGCTGCCGCAGGGAAGCGGGCTGCAATTCGGCACACGCTGCTCCGAGGATGCGCTCGATCGCAACTGGCAGCGCTTGATTCTGACGCATTTGCAGGAAAAAACACATCTCGGTGTGCTGACCGGCTCACCGATTACTGATATGAAAATTACGCTGATGAGCGGCAGATCGCATATCAAGCATACGGAGGGCGGCGACTTCCGGCAGGCGACTTACCGTGCCGTGCGGCAGGGGCTGCGAAGCGCGGAATCCGTGCTGCTGGAGCCGTATTATGATTTCACGCTCAGTGTGCCGGCAGACTGCGTCGGCCGTGCCATGACAGATATGCAGCAAAGAGACGGAGAATTTGCGCCGCCGGAAATCGCTGCGGATACGGATACGGCGGTGCTTTCGGGCAGTGCGCCTGCTGCAAAGCTGAATGATTACGCATCGGAGGTCCTGAGCTATACGAAGGGGCGCGGTGCGCTGACACTTTCATTCGGCGGCTACCGGCCCTGCAAGGATGCGGAGGCAGTGATCGCTGCAAGCGGCTATGATTCGGACAGTGATACGGAAAACAGCGCAGATTCTGTCTTTTGCGTACACGGTGCAGGATTTCTTGTCAATTGGGCGGAGGTGCCGCAGTATATGCATCTGCCTTCTGTTTTTGATGCGCCGCCGGAGAATGATGAGGAAATGATGCCGGAGCCTGTCCGGCAGATTTCTGCGCTGCCTTCCGCGAGCGATGAGGAGCTTATGGCCGTATATGAGCGCACCTACGGCAAAATCAACCGCGAAAACCGCAAGGCGATGCGCCGGAACAAGACTGCGGAATTGCAGGAGAATGTGCGTGTCCCCGCACCGCCGAAAACGGAATATCTGCTTGTGGACGGTTACAATATTATTTTTGCATGGGATGAACTGAAGGCGCTTGCAAAGGATGATCTTTCCCATGCGCGGGACAGGCTGCTGCTGATGCTGCAAAATTATCAGGGCTACCGGCAGTGCGAGGTGATTCTGGTATTTGATGCCTATAAGCTCAAAGGGCACGGCCGCGAGATTGAGCAGCACGGCGGTGTCAGTGTGGTTTATACAAAAGAGGCGGAGACTGCGGATTCCTATATTGAGCGTGTCTCGAAGCAGCTGATTCACGGAAATCGTGTGCGCGTTGCGACTTCAGACGGTCTGGAGCAGCTGATTATCATGGGAAACGGCGCGCTTCGGCTGTCAGCGCGGGAATTTTATGCGGAAATGCAGGCTGTCACGGGCAGAAGATGATTTGCTGCACAGCGCCTGACTTTTCCGGCAGACTGAATCTTTTTCGCACTTTTGCCATTGCGTTTTCGGGTGACCTATGATATAATATATAGTTGATATAGTTGATCGAGGAGGATCATATGAAAAAAGGAGCTTTGATCGGCAGCGCTGCGGTTTTAGCTGTCATTGCGGCGGCCGGTGTTTTATATTGGCGTGCGGAGAGTGCGGATTCCAACCTGATCCGGATGTATCTGGACGGCGGGGATGCAGTGCCGGAGGCGGCGCTTTCGGCACTCGATTTCAACCAAAACGGCAAAATCGACCGCACAGACCTTGCAAAAGCCAAGCTGAATGCTGTTTTCAGCGGGAAAACTGCGCTCTGTCCGGAATATTTTTCGGCGGAGCTTGCAAAGCCGCTCGGCAGAACGGCATATCATGCGGATACCGGTACGCTCTGGTGTTCGCTCTCCGGCAGCGGCATTGCATTCGGCTTCCGCGGCAAAGAGTGCAGATTGCATCTGACGGCGGATTCTGCCTTTGTGTCCGGCGAAAACGGTGCTGCCCGCTATGCAGTCTATCTCAATGACGAGCTTGTGACGGATGCACAATTGACGGAGCCGGAGCAGACCGTAATCATTCCCAACAGCGGCAGCGAGGACGAATATGCATGGGTGCGGCTCGTGAAGCTGTCCGAATCGCAGAATTCCGCGCTCGGGATCCGTTCGGTCGGTGTGTTTGCATCCAAAGCTGCACACGGGCAGTATGCACGCGATGTGTTCAAGCCTGCTGCGGAGAAAGCACATCTTATTGAGTTTATCGGAGATTCCATTACCTGCGGTTACGGCGTGGACGGTGAATACGGCAGGGATCAGTTCAAAACGGCAAACGAAAATGTGACAAAGGCGTACAGCTATCTGACGGCGCAGAAGCTCGATGCGGATTACAGCATGGTTTCCTACAGCGGCCACGGCATTATTTCCGGCTATACTGCGAACGGAAATCCTGTCACAAACCGGCTTGTTCCGCGTTTTTATCAGCAGGTCGGCCATTGCTCCGCCGTGCTGGAGGGGCGGCACAAGATGCAGGATGATCTCTGGGATTTTGCACGGCAGCCGGATGTCATTGTCATCAATCTCGGCACAAACGATTCCTCTTATACGCTGAACGACAGCGCAAAGCAAAAGGATTTTGCCGCTGCCTATGCGGAATTTCTGAAAACAGTCCGTGAAAAGAATCCGGATGCTGCGATTGTCTGTTCACTCGGCATGATGGGGACAACGCTCTGTGATGCGGTCGATCTTGCAGTCGCGGATTATACCAAAGCGACAGGCGACAGCAATATCCGTGCCATGCGCTTTGATATGCAGGAGGAGGCGGACGGCTATGCCGTAGACTGGCACCCCTCCGCTGTGACGCACGAAAAAGCAGCCGAAAAGCTCAGTGAATTTATCCGCGGCTGGTTGAAATGGTAATCATACGGGAGAAATCATAATGCATTCATTTTTAGAACCCGCAGAGGCAAAAAGGCGTATTCTTGCAGGTGAATATGACGGAAAGCTGCGGCAGTTTTACGGCTTTTCCGGGAATGTACCTGCTTCATGCCGGCAGCGCATCACGGATGCGGTTGACCGGTTCACGGAGCTTTACGGCGAACGGCCGCTGCGGATCTTTTCCGTTTCCGGCAGGACGGAGCTGGGCGGCAATCACACCGACCATCAGCACGGAAATGTGCTTGCAGGCGGCATCAGCCTTGATATGATTGCGGTTGCGGCAAAGGATGACGGCAGCATAATGTGTGTGCATTCGGAGGGCTATCCGGAGGATACGGTCTCGCTGGAGGAAACGGAGCCGGATCCGCGGAAATACGGTACATCTGCGGCGCTTCTGCGCGGCATTGCTGCCGGATTCCGTGCGCACGGAAGGCAGGTGCAGGGCTTTGCTGCCTATACGGTGTCCGATGTGCTGAAAGGCAGCGGAATGTCCTCCTCGGCGGCATATGAGGTCATGCTCTGCACGATCTGCAATGATTTCTTTGCAGACGGTGCGCTTTCGCCGGCAGAAACAGCTAAAATTTCGCAGTATGCGGAAAATGTGTATTTCGGAAAGCCCTGCGGCCTGATGGATCAGATGGCCTGTGCGCAGGGCGGCGTCTGCGCGATTGACTTTTCCGATCCGGAGCAGCCGGTCTGGCGGCAGGTTCCGCTGGATCTTGAAAAGGAGGGCTATGCGCTCTGCATCATTGACAGCGGTGCAGATCACGCTGATCTGACGGATGAATATGCAGCGGTGCCGGCAGAAATGTCGGCAGTTGCGGAGCAGCTCGGCGGCAGGGTGCTGCGCGATGTGCCGGAGGAATGGTTCTGGGCGCATCTTCCGGAGCTGCGGCGTGCCTGCGGCGACCGCGCCGTGATGCGTGCAGCACATTTTTACGGAGACAGTGCGCGTGTTGTCCGGCAGGCAGATGCGCTGGAGCAGGGCCGCTTTTCTGATTATCTGGAAATGGTGCGGGAATCCGGCCGCTCATCGGTCTTTGCCCTGCAAAATATCTATGCTTCGGGCAGTCAGACGCAGCAGGCCGTTGCTGTGACACTTGCGCTCTGCGAAAAGCTGCTCGGCGGAGAGGGTGCCTGCCGCGTACACGGCGGCGGGTTTGCCGGAACCGTGCAGGCATATGTTCCGGCAGCAAAAGCGGAGGCATTCCGCACTGCCGTTGACAGGATACTCGGTGCGGGTGCCTGCCATGTATTACAGATCAGAGCCTGCGGCGCTGCTGCACTCTGGGATGACTGAAAGGAGCAGAATATATGCTGCTGAAAACACTTCGGGAATGGATTGACGGAAAAAAAGTCCTGCTGCTCGGCTTCGGGCGTGAGGGAAGGGCACTGTACCGCAGGATCATGCAGGTCGGCGGCTTTCAGCGTCTGGGAATCGCAGATGCGAATGAAATCAAAGATGCGCCGGAAAATATGACACTGCATATCGGGGAACAGTATCAGGCGGCCATGCCGGAATATGA
>JAFYBM010000178.1 GCA_017540225.1 Oscillospiraceae bacterium
AGTGTCAGCAGGCCGTGATCCCCGCCGTTATTCTGCCGCAGATAACCCGGGTTGATAAACAGCAGGATCCCGCCGATCAGTACAAGGATGAGCAGCAGCACGATGATCACAATGAGCAGCGCCGTATTGGAGCGTGTCTGCGGCGGCTGTACGGCAGTATACGCAGGAGCCGCACCCTGCCGGAACTGCGGATTCTGATACGGCTGCTGCGAATATCCCGGCTGCGGCGTCGGCGGTGTCTGATATGGCTGCCGGTTTTGCGGCGGCGGCGTGATTGTTCTCTGTGAAGCAGGCGTGACAGGCGGCTTTGCCTGACCGGCCGGGGTTGCGATCTTCTCACCGCAGTTACTGCAAAAAGAAGCACCTTCATTGATTTGCTGTCCGCAATTTCGACAGAACATGCTATCACCTCCGCTTGATTGCAAATGTGTTTTTTATCCAAAAGCATTGAACATTCGGCTTGCTTTTTTATATTATAGCACATTGAGGCAAAAAAGTCAATTATGATTTGACAAATAAAAGAACATGTATTGCTGTGTCGCAATCAAGAGCATGGCGTATTCTCTAAAACATATTGACATCATGAATAATATCTGTTATAATAAAATAAATTGCTGCATTCATATTTCCGTATCCCCAATCAAAATCCGGAACATGCTGTATGGTGAAGGAGGTGATCGTAATGTTCCGAAAACTCCGCCCCTTTTTATCCGCAGGGATTGCTGCGCTCCTCGCTGTTGAAACGGCTGTACAGCCTGTTTTTTCTGCGGAAGAGCAGACGATTGAAACAATCTCTTTTTCCAATGTGAGTACATCGCTGACGATCGGCACCGCCCCGGATTTCACTGCATATCTGGACGGAGACACTTTGCTGCACGCAAGTATTCTGAATGAAGGCTGGTCATGCATCAGCGACAGTTCAGCTTACGCGGTAAAATCGGACGGGCTGCCGATTCCCGATGAACCGACCGGTGTTCCGTACCGTTATGCGCTCGCTTTAACTGCCGACAGCGGCTGGTATTTCCCGGAATACATCACACTGTATTATGAAGGGAACCTGATCGACAGCAGGCAGTATACCGCATCTGTGCGAAACGAAGGGAAAAACCTTATACTTTACTGCGATTTCATTCCGCATGTGACGCCACTTGCACCGGATGCGCAGGCAATTTCTGCTGCGTATATTGTTGACGCGGTGCTGGATTACTGCGCCGGAGAATCGCCGCGTTTTACGGCGCGTCCGGCTGACCCATCCCAGTTTGAGATCGTATATGAACGCTGGGCCGATGTTCAGAATCCTGAATGCTTTGTAACAAGCAGCGAGCAGTTCAATGCGGAAATGGGTCTGACGGATGAGAACCGTCTGACCGTATTTGAAGCGGGCCGGCAGTATCATTACGATATCTGCATTGCGGCGAGATACGGCTATAGCTTTTCAGATGATGCCGGGGTCTATGTCAACGGGACGCCCTGCACCGTGTTCGGTCATCCCGCGGACAGCATTCCGGTGAATGATGTCTGCGTCATCACCGTAAAGGAAGCGCAGACAACGATGCCGGTCGTAACAACGGCAAAACCGGTCACAACAACAGCAAAGCCGGTCACGACAACAGCAAAGCCGGTCACGACAACAGCAAAGCCGGTCACGACAACAGCAAAGCCGGTCACGACAACGGCAAAGCCGGTCACGACAACAGCAAAGCCGGTCACGACAACAGTCAAAACAACATCAAAACCTGCAACATCCGCAGAACCGGATCCTGATCTGCTGTACGGCGACGTCAATCAGGACGGTGTTCTCTCCATTGCGGATGCGGTTTTGCTGATGCGTCTGCTCACGGAGGATCCGTGGATTTCGCTCTCGAATGAAGGACAGCTCGCCGGCGACGTCAATCTTGACGGCATCCTGACGATTCTGGACTGTACCGCGCTGCTGCGCCTGATTGCGCTTAGTCCTGACATATCGGAATTGCCGCCGCAGCCCGCCGAGGCAGACGGCAGTGAAACGGAAATCCCCGATTCCGGCGACTTCACATGGCTTGGGGTGCCGGCGGGGAACAGCGCAGCATTCACGGAGAAACCCTTTGATGCGCTGACAGTCACCGCAGAGGAAAATGTGCTCAGCTATGACGGGCAGCTGCAGTTCTCGGAGCTTACGCAGGAGGATTTTGAAGAGGCGGAGACGCTGCTCGGCGATGACCCCGCGCTGCTGCTGGACGGCTGGAATCTCGAAGCGGGACTCAAGCCCGACGAGCATTTGCCGGGCTATTATTCCTGCACCTATGACCTCTCGACGCTCGGCATTCCGGAGACACTCTATGAAAATATCCGTTTGCTGCGCGTCGCCGATGACGGCAATGTCACCGAATATTTGACAGAGTGTGACGGCGCATTGCTCCGTTGGGAAAGCGACCAGAACAGCACAACGCTCGTTGTACTGGTATCAATCCTCGTGGTTGTAAGCTGTGCCTATGCCTATCAGCTCTATCAGGATCGTGACAAGATCTGGAGCGAAGCGGAATTGCAGGCACCCCTCAAATGGGCGAAAACACCGTATTGCTATATCCAGTATGCGGATCTCGAAGCCGCGCCGGAGGATGCGGAACGCGAAGAGCGCATGAAGAAGGCATACAATCACGCAAAGGAAGCTGTGCGTCAGAAGGCACAGGAAGAGGTTGAACATGAATGGATTGCATGGGCCTATGATACCGTGGGATTCAAACTTAAGGTCAACCGGAAAATTGCAAAGCTTGCCGACGAATATCTCCAGAACAACGCGGATTATCAGGCTGATCTTAAGGTGAAGAACGGCGTGCCTGCCGATGTCGCGCTGGTCGCCGAGCAGTTTAAACGGGCGTACTTTTATCTGCGTTTTGAAGAGGGCTGCCCGACGCTCGGCAGCACAAAACCCGCAATCTATTTCGGTGAAGCCGTTAAGGGCGACGGTTTCGCCTATAATCCGACCTTTGGCCCGCAGTATATCTGCCTGCAACGCACCACAAATAAATGCAAGCATGTTGCAGCGGATACGCCTTTTGGGGATATTTACAAAACAATTATACCCGCAGAAAAAGCCGACCGCTACCTGATCACGCTGACACATGAGCTTTATCATATTTACCAGAATCTCAAGCTCTCCACGCATGTCAGGAAATATCTCAAGTTTTCGGAGATGTCCGCCGCTGTCATTGAACACCGCGCCGGTGATTTTTACCTGACGGACGATAAGGATACCTTCACTGCCTATGAGGAGACCATCACCGACAAATATGAAACTTACGGTCTTCCGCTGGAGGAGCACGGAAAAAGCAAAGACATACTGATACCCGCCGGCTATACACTCAGCCATTTCTGGGAATACCTCGAAACCTGTAAGAAAAAGAAGCTCAAGGGCTGGGAGATGATCCTCGCCTTTGAGAAGAACCGGAGCATCCTGAAGACGCTGAACGATATCTACGGCTTTGAATCACAGCCGGGCACAAATCCCTACATTGTGCTTGGTGCCTACTGGAAGGCGTTCCAGAAAAAGATGGGCGAAAAGGAGCTCACTCGTGCAGCTCAGGTGGAGCAGCATAGGAGAAACGAGAATTATGAGGATGACAATGTCGTTAAATTTTTCCCCTCGCTCATGCACATTGTCAAGATCGGCAGCGACAGAACACAGGTGCATCTGGATGTCGGATATCAGGACTTCACATGCACACAGACGGTGCTCAGATCCAAAACGGGAAACTGGTCTGTGATTCTGGTACGCGACAAGGATTTCGGCCGAAATCAGCCTGCACACACTTTCCTGATTCCGGACGGCACGGACGGAAAACCAATCGGCAACGAGACCAAAAAGGGCACGGTAATGGTATCGGCGAAGCCGGATCTGCATTATCGCGAGATTCAGTGCGCCGGAACGGTCGGGAAGAGCGGATACACTGCGCATTTTATCCCCGCACCGGAAACGCCGCAGGTCAGCTATAACGCGGAGACCGAACAATTCACAGTGAAGCTGCAATCGGCACCGTCCGAGGAAGGCGCATCCGGTTTGACAGACCGCTTTCTGCTTATCTGCCGGGTGGACGGCAATGAGACCGCCGCGATTCCGGTGGAATTTGCCGGCTGGCAGAAGGAGCTGACCCTCTCAACCGCAGATCTCCACCTGAACATCCGCCGGAAATGCAGACTGCAGATCACAGTCTGCGAGGCGATCGACGCTTCGGATAAATTCGCGGAGGGACGCTGTGCGATGGCAAAACCATTTGAAATGGATTTCGGCACGCTCGATTTCCCAATCATCAATCAGGATCTCAGCGTGGACGGTTCTTACGGCTGTGTGTCTGTCAGCAGAAACAGCACCGCACATTTCACGCTGGATGCATCAGGTAACTTCACCTTCGAGTTGGAAGCGGGTGCTGGTGCGGATGACCCGCTCAGAGAGAAAGATCCGCTGTCGCTTGAATCCGAGAAATGGCAGTATTCCGGCTTCACTGTAAGCGGAAAGGTGACAGACGCCGAGTCGCCGACAAATTGGACGGCAAAGATCATCTCCTGCTCGGCGGGCACGTTCTCGGCGTTTTGGCGCGAAGACTATAAAGAGTGGTATGATGAAGACGGGGACGGTGATATGGATGAGCATATCATGCATCAAGAAAACGAGTGGTCGGGTGCCTTTGAAGGTGCACCCTCCGGCACACTGAAATTCACCGAGAAGGAGGGAACCGGCAAGGTATCCATTGTGCTCAGTCTGGATGTACCGCAGCTGACCGGTACCAAGGAAACTGAGACGGTCAATTCTGTCAGGCTCAGCGGCAGCTTCAAAATCTCTTGAAGCGTCGGCGGCATTGATCGGATGCTTCAGAGAAAATGCAGACCGGCATCGGCTTTGGAGAATCTGACTCCGACCCGTCTCACACTACCGTTTTTGACGGTATAAACTATTATCACAAGATCTGCTTTTCACGTATCCCGCCTGACGCAGAAACGAAATCATAAAGATATTGAATCCCCCGCACTGAAGGATCGCTTGATCCGACGGTTCGGGGGATTCCGCTTTTTTCCCTGCGCAGAAAGGCAACCTGTGTGATTACAAAGAACGAAAGCTCTGCAAAACGGACTTTCAGATATATAGTTGTAATAAAGCAACTATCGGGATCCAACAAAACTATTCTTCCCAGAGGCTTTAAACCTACTGACCATTCTGTACCTTTTCTGCTATGATGAAGATGCAAGAAAAAGCATCAGGATTTTGTTTCCCTGCAAATTTTATGCAAATAAGGAGAAAACGCCATGAAAGTACTGATTCTCAGCGGAAGTCCGCATCCGAACGGCAACACGGCTGTTGCTGTATCGGAGCTTGTCAAAACCTTTGCCGCAGAAGGGATTGACACAGAGGTCTGCCAGATCGGCAGCAAGAGCATCCGCGGCTGCATTGCCTGCGGAAAATGTGCAGAACTTGGCAGGTGCGTGTTTGACGATGCCGTCAATGAAGTTGCACAGAAACTGGAAAAAGCGGACGGTCTGATCCTTGCGTCACCGGTATACTACGCATCCGCGAATGCGACGCTGATCGCCTGCCTTGACCGTCTGTTTTACAGCTCGCATTTCGACAAGACGATGAAGGTCGGAGCCAGTGTCGTGATTGCAAGACGCGGCGGCTGTTCTGCAACCTTTGACGAGCTGAACAAGTATTTCACGATCAGCGGGATGCCGGTCGTATCCAGCCAGTACTGGAACAGCGTCCACGGAAGAAAGCCGGGAGAGGCTGCGAATGATGCGGAAGGTCTGCAAACGATGCGGACACTCGCACGGAATATGAGTTTTCTGATGCGGTCTATTGCGCTCGGCAAAGAACGGTACGGTTTGCCGGAGAAAGAACCATGGCAGTGTACACACTTTATCCGTGAAGATCTGGAGGGAGCATTATGAAAACGATTGTGATTTTTTTCAGTGCCGAAGCCGGCAAAACAAGAAAAATCGCGGAGGAGCTCAGCAAGGCACTCAGCGCAGAGCTGTTTGAGATCAGACCGGAACAGCCGTACAGCGAAGCGGATTTGAAATGGATCAATCCGTTTGCGCGATGCAACAAGGAGAAGCGCGGAAAAGCGGATGTTCCCGTCACCGGCAGGATTGAAAACTGGGACGAATACGACACGGTGTATCTCGGTTTCCCGATCTGGTACTATGCCGCACCGAATGTGGTCAATACCTTCTGCAAGGGATATGACTGGATCGGCAAAACGCTCCATATTTTTGCCACATCCGGCAGCAGCGGAATCGGCAAAACAGCGGTCAGGCTGGAACCGTATGTCAAAGGCGCAGACATTGCAGATGCCAAGCGCGTTACGTCTGCATCAGAAATCATATCAGAGGCGAAAGGGGAATCTCTGTGAAACGAATGGTAGAAGTACATTATTATCTGAAAGACGGAAAGCGGAACGATTTTTACAATGCGATTATCAGACAGGGGATTGCAGATGCCGCCCGTGCAGAGGACGGAAACGAAAAATATGATTATTATTTCAGCCCTGAAAACGAAAATGAACTGGTGCTGTTGGAAATCTGGCAATCAGCAGAAGCCGTGCAGTTTCACATGAAAACTCCGCATTATCAGGCACTGGCTGAACTGAAAAAAGAATATGTGAAGGATACTGTTTTCAGACGTTTTGAGATATCAGAAATCTGAAGCATGTCAGTCTTTGATCCAATAAAGAGATAAGATCTGGTGTTCTGCATGGGTGCGGAATTGGCAAAGGAACGGTACATTATGAAGTGAATAGATACATGGAACCGCCGTCTGCGTAAATGTTGCAGGCGGCGGTTTTCCGAGGTATTATTACATTCTGGCTTTAGGATTTCACTGTGCTTCTGATCAGCGCCAAAATATCAGCAGTTTTCAGCGTTTTGCCGGATGAAACGAGTTTTTCATTGATCACAAGCGCAGGCATTGACATTGCACCGTACTCCATAATCTTCTGCAAGTCTGTGACATATTCGACCTCGATGCCCGTACCCTCAACTGCCTTGACAGTATTGTCATAAAGCTGATGACAGGCTTTGCATCCCGAACCGAGAACCTTGATACAGCAAATACCGTCAACAGTTTTGCCGCACCAAGTGGAGGCTGACACGCTTGCAGCCTGTTCTTCGCCACTACAGCAGCAGGGAGTTCCTTTCTTTGCTTTCTCCTTGTTCTTTCCAAACAACGTCATGACAAATTCCTCCTATATAATATAATTCTGAATGAGATTGAAGAAATACCCCACAAGGATAATTCCGATCGTACAGATCGCAATGAAAATGCCGAGCAGCTTCGGCTTGATCGCTTTTTTCAGCATGATCATCGACGGGAGCGACAGCGTGATCACGCCCATCATAAAGGCGAGAACGACGCCGAGCTTTGCGCCTTTTGCGACCAGCGCTTCTGCAATCGGAATACAGCCGAAAATATCCGCATACATCGGGATGCCGCAGATCGCGGCGAGAATCACGCCAAACGGATTTCCCGTGCCGAGCACTCTGACGATCCATTCTTTCGGGATCCAGTTGTGAATTACAGCGCCGATGCCCACGCCGACAATGACATAAGGCAAGACCTTTTTTGCCGTTCCCGCAACCTGCTCCCATGCGTATTTCAGACGGTCGCGCTTTGTCAGCTCATTCTGTGGGGTATCCATGCTCCTGCCGTTCCGGATAAAGTCCTCGACCTGATCTTCCAGATGCAGCTTTTCAATCAGCGTACCGCCGGTAACCGCAATCACAAGTCCGACAATCACATAGATCACAGCGACCTTCCAGCCGAATATGCTCATC
>JAFYBM010000179.1 GCA_017540225.1 Oscillospiraceae bacterium
AAAAGCTCCGTGGAATCGGGATTTTTGTGTGACTCAGTGTGACTCGGTGGTACTCAGTGTGAAATTGGTTTGCTTATAGCATATTTCGACGAAAAATGCAAGTATTTCCCGCATAATGGCAAAAATTCCCGACTGAAAAAGAACGGCATCCTGCGGCGAATGCGCCTGCCTGACCGTCATGCGGCTTTTTTTACACTTTTTTCGCGGCCGGCCATTGATTTTTTTTGCAATTTATGATATACTTAATTAGAATGAATATCCCAAAAGCGAAAGGAGCGTGTTATCATGCTTGAAACCGCGCTGCCCTCTCCCTGTTACCTGATTGATCAGGCAAAGCTGAAATCGAACCTGATGCTGCTTGATGACCTGCGAAACCGCTCCGGCTGCCGGATCCTGTTTGCGCAGAAGGCATTTTCCTCTTTTCCGTTTTATTCCATGATCTCGCGCTATCTGGACGGTGTTTCGTCCTGCTCGACCTATGAGGCACAGCTTTCGCGGCTTTTTTTTCACGGCGAAAATCATGTGTTTCAGACGGCTTATCTGCCGGAGGAGGTCGATCAGCTCGCTGAGATCTGTGATCATATGATCTTCAATTCCCCCTCGCAGCTTCTGCGGTATGCAGATACAGCCCGCGCACACGGCTGTTCTGTCGGCATCCGCGTCAATCCGGAATATCTTTCGCAGCAGCTTGATGAATTTGATCCCTGTGCGCCGCATTCCCGCCTCGGCACGACCCTTGCGCAGTTTCCGATGAAGCAGCGCCGCCTCATCAACGGCCTGCACGTTCATGCGCTCTATGAGCAGAATTCCGATGCGCTGGCATATCTTGTCGATGCGGTCATTGAAAAATTCGGTGCGCTGCTGCCGGATATGGAATGGATCAATCTCGGCGGCGGACACCATATTACCCGCGAAGGCTACCAGATCGAAAAGCTGGAGGAGACCGCGGCAATGCTCCAGCGAAAATACGGTCTCCGCGTTTATCTGGAGCCGGGCGAAGCGATTGTCTGGGAAGCCGGCTTCTTTGTGACAACAGTCGTGGACATCATCGAAAACGGCATGAAAATTGCGATTCTTGATTCCTCTGCGGTCTGCCATGCACCGGATATTACCGAGCTGCGCTACCGTCCGCCGCTGATCGGTGCGGACAAGCCCTCCGTTTTGCCGTATACCTACCGGCTCGGCGGCCGGAGCTGTCTGCCGGAGGATGTTTTCGGCGATTATTCCTTCGATCATGAGCTGGAAATCGGAGAACGGCTCGTATTCAAGGATATGGCGATCAATACGCTGACAAAAGCGAAAATGTATACCGGAATGCCGATGCCTGCCGTAGCGATGCGCGAGCTGGACGGCAACTGCAAAATCCTGCGCACATTCGGCTTCAGCGATTATAAAAACAGATTCTGATGCACAAAACAAACAGCCCCTTCATATCCTGAAAATAACGGATATGAAGGGGTGATTATTTGGATGAACTGATACCGCTTTCCGGCCTGCCGGACGGCAGCCGTGCCGTCATTGCAGAGATCCGCGGCACGGAGGCAGAACAGCAGCGCTTCGGGCAGCTCGGAATCCTCGCAGGCGCAGAGCTGACCGTAAAAATGCACGGCACAGGCGGCTCACCGGTTGCTTTCCGGCTTCACGGCGTCACGCTTGCGCTCAGGACGGAGGACTGCGAAAAAATCTATGTGAAAACAGCGCAGCCGCAGCGAACGTATCTTCTGGTCGGCAACCCGAATGTCGGCAAAAGCACGATTTTTAATGCACTGACCGGTATGCGGCAGCACACCGGAAACTGGTGCGGAAAAACCGTAGCCGGTGCAGAAGGCGTCATACGGTACGGGGCGGAGCGCATTCGCTGCGTCGATACGCCGGGTACATATTCGATCGGGTCAGCCGCCGCAGAGGAGGCTGCTGCCGCCGATGCGCTGCGCAATATCCCGCATCATTGTGTGATCTGCGTCTGTGACGCGACCTGTCCCGCACGCGGACTGATGCTGGTGCAGGAGCTGATTGCCGCCGGTGAGCAGACGGTGCTTTGCATGAACCTGATGGATGAGGCTGCAAAAAAGCATATCCGGATTGATACAGAGCTGATGCAGACGCTGCTGCACATTCCCGTTCTTGCGGTAACGGCCAAGCGGAAGGCATCGCTGATTCCGCTTCTGGAGGCTGCTGCGCAGTTTCCGGCGATGTGCACCGCCAAAAGCGAGCTTCCGCCGCGCAATAGCATTGCGGCGCGCGCACGCGATATTCTGCGGCAGTGTGTCACGGTTCCGCCGAATGCATACCGCCGTGATGACCGGCTTGATCGTATTTTTTCGGGGAAGCTGTATAAATACCCGATCATGCTTCTGATGCTGCTTGCGGTGTTCTGGCTGACGATGGTCGGTGCGAATTATCCGTCTCAGCTGCTGGCTGCGGGCTTTTCGCTGCTTTGCAGCGCATTGCTGTCTTTCGCGGAACAGTGTTCTGTTCCGCACTGGCTTTCCGGCGCTCTGATTGACGGAATGCTGCGCGGAACAGGATGGGTGATCTCGGTCATGCTGCCGCCGATGGCGATATTCTTCCCGCTGTTCACGCTTTTGGAGGATATGGGCATCCTGCCGCGCATTGCATTCAATCTCGATCATTGCTGTGCAAAATGCCGTGCCTGCGGAAAACAGGCGCTGACAATGGCAATGGGCTTCGGCTGCAATGCGGTCGGTGTGACCGAATGCAGGATCATTGAAAGCCGCCGCGAACGTCTCATTGCCGTTCTGACAAACGCATTTGTCCCCTGCAACGGGCGTTTTCCCGCACTGCTTGCAGTTGTAACAGTCTTTTTCTCCGGATCCGGCATGGGAGCTTCGTTCCGTGCGGCAGTGCTGATGACCGCCCTCATCCTGCTCAGTATCTGCATGACTTTCGCGGCATCTGCACTGCTTGGCAGAACACTGCTGCGGGGGCAGCCCTCGTCCTTTATTCTGGAGCTGCCGCCCTATCGCCGTCCGCAGGTCGGAAAGGTCATTCTGCGCTCTGTGCTTGACCGGACCGTATTTGTGCTCGGCCGTGCGGTCATGACAGCGGCACCGGTCAGCCTCCTGATCTGGATTCTTGCCAATATCACGATACAGGGACAGACTGTTTTGCAGCTTCTTGCGGATTTTTTACAGCCGGTCGGTGCATGGATCGGACTGGACGGCGTTCTGCTGCTCGCATTTATACTCGGTCTGCCTGCAAATGAGATCGTTCTGCCGGTTGCGGTTACAGCCTATCTCGGCGCGGGGACACTGACAGAATACAGTTCACTTACCTCGCTCCATGCATTGCTGACGGAGCACGGCTGGACGACAGCAACTGCCTGCTGTTTCCTGATTTTTACGCTGTTTCATTCCCCCTGTGCGACAACGCTGCTGACAATCCGCAAGGAAACCGGAAGCAGGCGCTGGACATTTGCTGCATTTCTGCTGCCGGTTGCAGTCGGATTTCTGCTCTGTTTCCTCATCCGTATGGCTTTCGCAGCAGTCCCGATGCTGTTCTGATTTCATGGATTTTCTCGCCCGCATGAGAGGCATTTAGCCGGAAGAACGCCTGTGCCGCCGCCGCGGACACTTACGGATATATTGACAAAATTCTGCTGATGTGATATAATATATTATGAGGAACGCCGCAAGGCGCAGACAAAGGAGGATTAATCTAATGGCTATCGAATTTCTGGACAAACTGACCGCATCTGTATCCAAAACCGCAAAGCAGGTCTCGGATAACGCAAAATCACTCGCTGACAAAAACCGTCTCCGCAAGGATGTTGCAGCGATTGAGAATGAACTGCGCAACCGTTACCGCGACATCGGCGAAAAATATTTCAACGAAAACAAAGATCATCCTGACGGCGAATATGCCGAAATGTTCTCCGCAATCACAGAGCTTCAGGCAAATCTCTCTGCCAAGCAGCATGAGATCGAAATGCTTGAAGGATCGCTGATCTGCCCGAGCTGCGGCGGTGCGATTGTGATTGGTTCCCGTTTCTGCCCGCACTGCGGTACTGCGGCACCGGTGCCTGCTCCGGCACCCTCCGAGAATACTGCCGTACAGCCTGTCTGCCCGTTCTGCGGAGAAGCCCTCGCTCCGGATGCCATGTTCTGTGCAGCCTGCGGCAATAAGCTGCCGGATAATACTGCGCCTGCCGAGCCTGCTGCTCCGGCCGCTCCGGCACAGCTCGTTTGCCCGAACTGCGGCGAGGTTCTCAGCTCTGATGCGCTGTTCTGCGCAGTCTGCGGCACGAAAGCGCCCGGCGTTGAATAATCTATGCAAATAAAAGATACGGCCGCCCTTCTGGTCTGCGCGGGAAACGCAACCAGAATGGGCGGTATCCATAAGATTCTGCATCCGCTCGGCCAAACAACGGTGCTGCATCAGGTTCTCCGCGCATTCACAGTCTGTGAAAGCATTGCACAGATCGTTGTCATCTGCCGCGAACAGGATACCGATGCGTTCCGGCAGTCGATTGCGGACATCGAAAACGAGCTGACTGTTCCTGTTGCCGTTACCGCAGGCGGCGCAACACGACAGCAGAGCGTGCAAAACGGCTTTGCCGTTCTTCCGCCGGAAACAGAATACATTGCGATCCATGACGGCGCAAGGCCGCTGATTTTGCCGTCTGATATTGAAAAGGTTATCGCGGATGCGCGAAAAACCGGCGCTGCCACGCTCGGTGTGCCGGTCAAGGATACGATCAAGGAAGTACAGGACGGCATCATTACGGCGACACCCGAACGCGCACTGCTCTGGCAGACCCAGACACCGCAGGTATTCCGGCGAGGCCTCTATGCGGAGGCATCGGCGCTGGCTGCATCGCAGCAAAAGGACTATACAGATGACTGCCAGCTTGTTGAGGCGCTCGGTATCGCCGTCACAATGACGAGCGGCTCCTACAGCAATATCAAGCTGACAACACCGGAGGATTTTGCGGTTGCGGAAGCGCTGCTTGCATATGAAAAGGAGGCAGATCATGGCTGATTTCCGAATCGGACACGGATATGACGTTCACCGTCTGACAGAAGGGCGCAGGCTCATCATCGGCGGTGTTGAGATCCCGCACAGGCTTGGTCTGCTCGGACATTCCGATGCGGATGTGCTGACGCACGCGGTCATGGATGCAATGCTCGGCGCACTGGCACTCGGTGACATCGGGCAGCATTTTCCGGATACCGATCCGCGTTATGAGGGCGCCGACAGCATCCGGCTTCTGCGTCATGTCAATGCGCTGATCCAGCAAAAAGGCTGGGAGCTCGGCAATCTCGATGCAACGATTCTTGCACAGGCTCCGAAAATGGCGCCGCATATCCTGCAAATGCGCAAAAATCTCTGTGAGGCGATCGGATGCGATCTCAGTCAGATCAGCATCAAGGCCACGACAGAGGAAAAACTCGGTTTTACCGGCAATGAGGAGGGCATCGCCGTTCATTGTGTCGCACTGCTGCAAAAGATTCCGCAGCCGATGTTTCGCAAACCGGTCGGCAAGGTGATTCCGTTGTAATATGAAACAAAGAGGGAGGAAACCAAAATGTTTCCTCCCTCTTTTTATGCGCGTCAATATGTGATGATGCAATCAATCGGGAATGATCTCAACCTTCTTCATAATCTGCGGTGTCAGCGGACGGTCTGCCGGATTTGTCTGAACCGAAGCAATCTCATCAACAACATCCAGTCCCTCAACAATCTCACCGAATGCAGCGTAGTTTCCGTTCAGATACGGCGCATCAGCGTGCATAATAAAGAACTGTGAGCCGGCGCTGTCCGGATGTGCAGCACGCGCCATGGAAAGAACACCGCGGCTGTGCTTCAGCGGATTATTCACCCCGTTTGCAAGAAATTCGCCTTTGATATGCCAGCCGGGGCCGCCGGTTCCGGTTCCCTCAGGGCAGCCGCCCTGAATCATGAAGCCGGAAATGACACGATGAAAGCTCAGGCCGTCATAAAAGCCCTGCTTCACGAGCTTCTCAAAATTTTCGCACGAAATCGGTGCGCAGTCCGGCCGCAGCCTGAACTTCATCTGCTTGCCGTTTTCCATTGTAATCAGAACCATGTTTCTCAACCTCTCTATAAATTATTGCAGCTCAATACCGGAGACATCGTCGATTGTCAGTGTCGTCAGCTGGCCGTTTGTCGGGGATTCGATGCTCGCCAGACGGTTTGCCTGATTCGTGATCGCACGCTCGTAGAAATTACGGATGTCACGCGCATTTGCGAAGGTTTTGAGGTTCAGGCCGCAGCGCTCTACAAAATATTCAAGCACGGCATCCTCCGCCTCTTTTGTGATTGTCATTCCGGAATTTGTACAGATGCTCTTGAAAATATCAAGCAGCTCATCCGGCATATAATCCTCAAATGTAATGACCTTGTTGAATCTGGAACGCAGACCGGGATTGCTGTCGAGGAATTCCTCCATCAGATCGGAATAGCCCGCAACGATGACAATGAAGTCATCGCGGTTGTCCTCCATTGCCTTCAGCAGCGTATTGACTGCCTCCTGACCGAAATCACCCTTGCCGGTATTGGCGGTCAGCGCATAGGCTTCGTCGATGAAAAGCACACCGCCCATCGCAGAATCAATAACCTCTTTCGTCTTGATCGCAGTCTGTCCGACATAACCGGAAACCAGACCGGAACGGTCAACCTCAACAAGCTGTCCCTTGCTCAAAACACCGAGGCACTTATAGATTCCGGCCAGAATACGGGCAACCGTTGTTTTGCCGGTGCCGGGATTACCGAGAAACGCCATATGCAGCGACATCGCTGACTGCGGCATTCCGCGGTCCTCACGCATCTTCCGGACACGGATCAGGTTAATCAGGCTGTTCAGATCCTGCTTCACCGCCTGCAAACCGGTCAGCTCCTCGAGCTTTGCAAGCTGCTCCTCCAGCGTAAGCTCCTTTTCCTCCTGCTTCTGCTGCTGCGCCGCCTGCTGCTGATTCTGCTGATTATTCTGCTGGAAGGGATTGATCGGTGTGCCGTTGTTAGCAGGCGTCTGCGGCACATTCTGCGGCGGCTGATTCGGCATAATCGGCGTCAGATTGGTCGGCGGAACCTGCGGCGCGCCCCACGGCGAATTGCCGTTTCCGGGGATAAACGGCGGGCGGTTTGCAAGCTCCTCCCGGCGCTTCTGTTCACGGATCATATTCTCCCAGTTGGTGATGTATTCCATGCGGAAATTACGCAGTGCAAGCACCAGCGCACCGAGATCACGCATAATAAACGGATCGGTTCTGCCGTTGTCAACCGTCATGAAATCCAGTCCGGCCTGATTGATAAATTCAATAAATGTGAGGCTTTTCGGGCCGATCGGTGATGTTTCGAGATCCATTTTCAGGAACGGCATCATCATCGTAATCATGCTGTCCTTGAGCGAATACTTGGTGATCTTGCTGCTGACATTGAAGCGGTCGATCTGATCCGCAGACATCGAATAACCGAGCGCATCATTCAGATAAGCAATCTCCTGCATGGAGATATTTCCGTTGCTGCTGCTTAAATATACATAAAATTTCAGCATCGTAAAGCGCAGGTAATCCTGCATGGATTTGCCCTGTACGGCGACATGATAGCCTTTATCATCGCATATCTGGCAGTTTTCATAAACCTGTGCCAGCTGTTTTGCAACTCCGTCCTGCATAAGAGCAGCCCTCCCGCAATCATTTATTTTTCAGTGCATTACTTGACGAATACAACCTTATGGAACGATTTTTTTCCTTTTTTGATGATCAGATCATCACCGGCCGCATACATCGTTTTGGGATCGGTGATCTTCTCATCATTGACTGTGACACCGCCCTGCTGCACCAGCGTCCGTGCTTCACGGATCGAAGGGCAGAGCTTTGTTTTCACGAGAATTGTCAGCAGGCCGATCTGCCCGTCTGTCAGATCCTCCGCGCCTAGCTCCGTGGTCGGCATTTCTGCGCTCACGCCGCCGCCGGAGAAGATCGCACGCGCAGCATCACGCTGCTTTTCCGCTTCCTCCTTGCCGTGAACGAGCGCTGTCAGCTCATAGGCGAGCGTTTCCTTCGCATTGTTGTAGGCTGCGCCGCTGTCGAGATGCCGTTCCATCTCCTCGATCTCCTCGATCGGCAGGAAGGTCAGCATTTTCAGGCATTTGACAACATCCGCATCCCCGACATTGCGCCAGTACTGGTAGAAATCATACGGCGAGGTCTTTTCAGCATCCAGCCAGACGGCGCCCTTTTCGGTCTTGCCCATCTTCTTGCCCTCAGAGTTGAGCAGCAGTGTAATGGTCATCGCGTAGGCATCCTTGCCGAGCTTCTTGCGGATCAGCTCCGTGCCGCCGAGCATATTTGCCCACTGGTCGTCGCCGCCGAACTGCATATTGCAGCCGTAATCCTGAAACAGCTTGTAGAAATCATAGCTCTGCATAATCATGTAGTTGAATTCGAGGAAGGTCAGGCCGCGCTCCCAGCGCTGCTTATAGCACTCAAAAGAAAGCATCTTATTGACCGAGAAGCAGGCACCGACCTCGCGCAGAACATCCACATAATTGAGGCTCAGGAGCCAATCGCCGTTATTGACCATCAGCGCCTTGCCTTCAGAGAAGTCAATGAAGCGGGACATCTGCTTCTTGAAGCATTCGCAGTTATGCTGAATCGTCTCCGGTGTCAGCATTTTCCGCATATCGGTCTTGCCGGAGGGATCACCGATCATACCGGTGCCGCCGCCGACCAGTGCGATCGGCTTGTTTCCGGCCATCTGCATTCTTTTCATCAGGCAGAGCGCCATGAAGTGACCGACATGAAGCGAATCTGCGGTCGGATCAAAGCCGATGTAGAAGGTAGCCTTTCCGTTGTTGATGAGTTCGGCAATTTCCGCCTCATCAGTTGTCTGCGCAATCAGACCTCTGCGCTTGAGTTCTTCGTAAACAGTCATTTTTATCTCCTTTATTCATAATCCGCAAAGCGGAAGAATTATCATCATTAGAGCTGAACAGCGGGTATTTCCCGCTCAATATATCGCACCGGCTCCTGCGGCAAATGCTGCCAATACCAGAATGCTGCATGACAGTACAGAAAACAATCCATAAATAAACCCTCTGCATTCAGATTCAGCGCATCAGAATACCCTTGCTGCGGCAGTCCGCCTTGACCTGCGGGATGGTCAGCTCACCGAAATGGAACAGCGATGCGGCAAGTGCAGCGGTCGCGTCTGTCTGCTCGAACACGGTTGCAAAATCGCTCAGCTTGCCCGCGCCGCCCGATGCAATCACCGGAATCCGTACCCGCGCACAGACCGCATTCAGCATTTCAAGATCAAAGCCGCCGCGCACACCGTCCGTATCAATGGAATTCAGGCAGATTTCCCCTGCCCCGCGCCGCTCGATCTCCTGCACCCATTCCAGCAGATCAACCTTCATGTCGATCCGCCCGCCGTTTGCATAGACCGTATAGCCGCCTTTCCCGTCGCGTTTTGCGTCGATGCAGACCACAATACACTGAGAACCGAACACCTCTGCGCCCTCAGAAATCAGCTTTGGATTTCTGACAGCCGCAGAATTGACACTGATCTTATCCGCACCGGCGCGCAGCGCCTCACGCATATCGTCAACGGACGCGATGCCGCCGCCGACTGTCAGCGGAACGAACACCTGCTTCGCCGTTTCGCGGACAACATCGAGAAATGTGCCGCGTCCCTCATGCGATGCAACAATATCATAAAAAACAATCTCGTCCGCACCCTGCCGGTTGTATTCCGCAGCGCAGGCGACCGGATCACCGACATCCTTCACGCCCTCAAAATTGACACCCTTGACGACTTTTCCGTGCCGGACATCCAGACAGGGAATGATTCTTTTCGCAAGCATACTGCTCTCCTTATATCAGTATTCCGGATCGTACCGGATCATATCAGTCAGTGCAAGATTCCGGTAATTCAGATCCTCACGCAGCGTGAAGCCCTGCTGTTCCCAGAAGGCATTTCCGCCGGTATTTTTCTTGAATGCGACCAGCGCGACCTTTGTGATCTGCTCGGCCTTCAATGCGGCAAGCGCACGCTGCACAAGCCGCCGTCCGATGCCGCGTCTCCGGTAATCCGGTGACACGCAGGCGTGCTGAATGAAGCCGCGTCTGCCGTCATGGCCGCAGAGGATCACACCGGCCAGAACGCCGTTTTCCTCCGCGACAAACGAAGTGTCAGGATTGCGGCGCAGATACCGTGCAATCCCCTCCCGCGAATCATCAATATTGTTCAGGCCGTTGCCGCAGAGCAGCCACATCGCATATGCTGCATCATAATCATCCATGGTCATCTGCCGGATCTTCACAGTTTCAGCCGCTTCAATCGCCTCTGAAAGATCCAGTGTTCCCTGATAAAGCGACTTGCCCGCGATCGTACCGTAAAGCCCCAGATCACGGCAGGCAATGACATCGTCGATCGTATGCACGCCGCCGGACGCAACGATATTGCACTGACCGGCAGTTGCATCTGCGAGCTTTTTCAGCTGCTCCAGATTGACGCCGGAGAGCGTACCGTCTCTGGAAATATCCGTAAAAATGAAAGTCCGGACACCGGCCTTTATCATCTCTTTTGCAAGGTCAATATAATGCACATTGCTTGTTTCGAGCCAGCCTTCGGTCGCAACCATTTCATTTTTCGCGTCAATCCCGACAACGATTCTTTCAGAACCGAATTTCACAACGGCATCGGCGACAAGCTGCGGATTTTTCAGCGCAGCTGAGCCAAGAATCACGCGCTTGATGCCGAGATCCAGATACGCCCCGATCGTCTCAAGCGTGCGGATGCCGCCGCCGACTTCAACCTTGAGATGCGTATTTTGCGCAATATTCTTATAAATCTCCGTGTTGACCGGATAGCCCGCCTTCGCGCCGTCCAGATCAACCATATGGATCCATTCCGCACCGGCTGCTTCAAACTGTTCCGCAGTTTTCAGCGGATCCTCCGCAACCTTCTGTGCAGTCGCATAGTCACCCTTTACCAGCCGAACACACTGTCCGCCGATAATGTCGATTGCCGGAAAAATAATCATTTTGCCAACCTCTCAAAATTCCGGAGCATCTGCAAGCCCTTCTCGCCGGATTTCTCCGGATGGAACTGCGCCCCGAAGACATAGGCGCCGTCCGTGACAAGTGCGGGGATTTTCCCGTCATAATCGCAGTATGCGATGATATGTTTATCATCACAGAATGCCTGATACGAATGCACAAAATATGTATAAACGGGCGTTTCGATTTCCGCAAGAAGCGGTGATTCCTGCGTGATGACAAGCTCGTTCCAGCCCATGTGCGGAATAATCATCTTTTTCGACGGGATACGGTGAACCTCGCCCGAAATCAGCGAAAGACCCGCGCAGTCGCCGTTTTCATCGGATTTGTCAAAGAGCATCTGCATACCGAGGCAGATGCCGAGCAGCGGCTTTTTCTTTGCATTCTCTTTGATGCAGTCCACAAGCCCTGTTTCATGCAGGGAATCCATTGCCGCCGGAAATGCGCCCACACCCGGCAGGATCACAGCGTCTGCACGGCTGATCGCATCAGCATCTTTCGTCACCTCATACGAAATATTGAGATACCGCAGCGCATTGCAAACAGAAAACAGATTGCCGGCGCCGTAGTCTATCACAGAGATCATCAGAGTGCTCCTTTCGTTGAAAGCACCGCACCGTCAGCATTTTCCTGCACGGCAGCCTTCAGTGCGTGCGCAAACGCCTTGAACAGCGCTTCACATTTATGGTGATCGTTGCTGCCGTAGCACATATCAAGATGCAGCGTGATGCCGGCATTGACAGCCAGTGCGCGGAAAAACTCCTCTGTCAGGCAGGCGTCATACTGCCCGATCATCTGATTCGTAAAGCTGCCGCGGAACACGACATACGGCCGGTTCGAGAGGTCGAGCGCGCAGAATGAGAGCGCCTCGTCCATCGGAATATATGCGCTGCCGTAGCGTGCAATGCCGGATTTGTCGCCGAGCGCCTGCATCAGCGCCTGTCCCAGCACGATGCCCGTATCCTCAACGGTATGATGGCCGTCCACATGAAGATCACCGTTTGCATGAACCGTCATGCTGATGCCGCTGTGCCGCGACATCGCCGTGAGCATATGGTCAAAGAAGCCGATGCCGGTCGAGATGTCACTCTCGCCTCTGCCGTCCAGCTTTACGGTCACGGTGATCTGTGTTTCTTTTGTATTGCGGGTAACTGTTGCTTCACGCATTTGCTTGCCTCCGAAATTATCGTGTGAATCGCTCAATCAGCCAGATGAGCAGATAATGCGCCGGATAAAACGCATAGAAAAACCATTTTGCAAAGGTCGGATGTTTGCCCTTTTTGCCGTTATAGAATACGGTCATGAGGGCATAAGCGGCCATTGCCGCGAGAAATTCAATGAATACGCCGATAAAGCTGAGCACCGGACGCGATGCGTTCGGGTTGAGCCAGAAGCATTCGGCGATCTTATAGAGCAGTGTCAGCACAAGATATGCAGTAAACCGCTGCTTCGGGCGGTCGCGGTAGATATGCAGAAACAGGATGAACAGCGGCCCGCCCAGCTCCCACGGGGAATTGCACGCGACATTGAGCAGAAGCAGACCGATGACTGCCGCAATGCGTTTCGGCTTCGGCCACGCTGTTTCCCATGCACAGAGCACGAGCAGACCGAAGAACAGATCAACCATGACGCTCGCTGTCCACCAGCCGTCAATCGGCTGAAAGATGAGCCAGTGAAACGGCTGCGTAATCAGCGCAAACAGCCCAAGCCGCAGCGCATATTTTTTGCGGTCGCGGGTATATTTATAGCCGTCCGCGATGAAAAAGAACATCACCGGCGGACAAAAAAGCGAAAGATGGATGAACACCTGCTGCCATACCGGAAGCGCAGTCTCATCAAAGGCAGTGCCGAGCCGCATGGGACCGATCCACGCAAGATGCCCCCAGAACATGAAGAAAATCGCAAGATATTTGCAGGTGTCGCGGTTGATGATTCGGTACTTCGGATGCTCCATAGTCCCTCCGTTGTCAGAAAATCCAATCCGGCATTTTATATATCACCCAGATTATCAGAATATGCAGCGGATAGAACGCATAGAAAAACCATTTTGCAAAGGTCGGATGCCTGCCCTTTTTGCCGTTATAGAAAACGGTCATGCAGAGATAGGCCGCCGCCATCACCACATATTGTATCAGGATATTGCCGACGCTCAGCGCGGGATGTGCCTTGATCGCATGGGGCGTCAGCAGAAGCGGAATGGCCGAATACGCCGCAAGCAGCGAGAAATACGCAACGGCTCTTGCCTTCGGCTTTTCGCGGAAAATATGCAGAAAGAGCACAATCAGCTCCGCAAACGCATACCACTCGGCATATGTAAAAAAATTGAGCACGCAGATGCCGAGCACCGCGAGAATCCGCAGTGGGAGCTTCCAGCCGCTTTCCCATACCATCAGGCAGAGCAGCGAGCACAGCAGCGTGACGATGATATTGGCCTCGATCACGCCGAACAGCAGCCAGTCGCAGGGAATAATCACCAGCGCGAGAATCAGAAGCCGCAGCGCATATTTCCAGCGGCTCCGCGTATACCGGAAGCCGTCTGCGATAAAGAAGAACATCACCGGCGGGCAGAACAGCGAGAGGTCGATCAAAAGCTGCTGCCAGAGCGAAAGTGCCGTCTGGTCATAGAGCGGATCGTGTGCAAGCTCGATCCATGCGAACAAATGCCCCCAGAACATGAAGAAAATCGCAAGATATTTGCAGGTGTCGCGGTTGATGCTTTTGTATTTCGATGTTTGTTCCATTTGTATTTCCCTTTTTCAAGCTGCAAAGAATTCGAGCAAAAAGTCATAGAGCATATGCAGAAAAACCGGCAGCAGCAGGTTCTTATGCTTCAAAAAGCAAACGCTGACAAGCACACTGAACAGCAGGATTGTGAAAAATCCAAAGCCCGTGAAGGCCTGAAGCAACATCCCCTTCTGAATCCAGCCCGGAAAATGGATGCACAGAAACATGACCGCGTTCAGCGCGATCGGTTTCCAGTCCTTATCGTCTTTCGCAGTCGCATTGAGGAACCAGCCGCGGAAAACGGTCTCCTCCGAAATGCCGACAATCAGCAGCCATTGATTCGATTTCAGCGAAAATTCCGGATTGATATGCAGCGTGCCGTGCAGAATGCCGCGAAACAGCGTTCCGCCGCCGAAGATCACAAAAATCAGTGTCCAGAGCAGAATGGCTTTCAGCGGCACCTTTTCGGTGAACATCTGTCGCAGTCCGACCTGCATTTCCGGCTCAAATGCTTTGATGAGCAGCAGCGCCGGCACTGTCCAGACCAATGTCTTGAAGCAGGAGGACAGCAGCTCAAACAGCAGCGAATCGTCCATTGCTTCTTTGAGCGGCGGGCGTATCACGAGCGCCCAGAGCGCCCAGACAGTATAGAACAGCACTGCGTAAAGAATCAGCGCCGGAATCCGCTTGGATTTTGCCGTATCACTCAAAGTGCTGCAAGCTCCTTGTACTGTGCCTTCAGTGCCGGATAGATCTTCCGGTAGAGCTGATAATACTGCTCATAAACCGGAACGGCCTCAGTATCCGGATTGCAGGTCTTGTCCGTGCCGATGATCGCACGGCAAGCCTCCGGAACGGAAGCATATGCGCCGGTTCCGACCATTGCAAGAATCGCCACACCGAGTGCAGGTCCCTCTTTCGATCTGGTTGTCTGAATCGGGCAGTTGTAGAGATCGGCAAGCATCTGCCGCCAGAGCGGGGATGAACCGCCGCCGCCGCAGGCCATCATGCTGTCAACGGTAATATTCATTTCGCGGAAAACCTCCACGCAGTCGAGGAGCGAATAGGTCACGCCCTCCATCACGGCTCTGAGCAGGTCGCGCTTCTGGTGCATGGCGGAGAGGCCGAAGAACACGCCTCTTGCGTCAGCATCAAGATGCGGCGTGCGCTCGCCCATCAGATAGGGCAGATAAAGCAGACGGTTCGCGCCGATCGGTGACTTTTCCGCTTCCTTGTCCATCAGGTAATATTCATCGACGCCCATACCCTTTGCGGTCTGCATTTCAGCGGCACAGAACTGGTCGCGGAACCATTTGAGCGAAAGCCCCGCACCCTGCGTCACGCCCATAACGTGCCAGCAGCCGGGCACTGCGCAGCAGAAGGTATGCACTCTGCCCTTCGGGTCAATGGAAATGCCGGAGCTGTGCGCAAAAACCACACCGCTCGTACCGATGGTCGTGAAAGCCTTGCCGTCCTCGGCAACACCTGTTCCGATCGCAGCTGCGGCATTGTCGCCCGCGCCGCCGACAACCGGTGTTCCCTCCGCAAGACCGGTCGCAGCAGCAGCCTCCGCCGTCAGCGTTCCGGTGATTTCCGGAGATTCATAGACTTTTGCGAGCAGCTTTTTGTCAATTCCGAGCTTTTCAAGCACCTCATCCGACCAGCAGCGGTTCGGAACATCCAGAAGCTGCATACCGGAGGCGTCTGAAACCTCAGTCGCATACACGCCGGTCAGAATGAAACGAATGTAATCCTTCGGCAGGAGGATATGTGCGCACCTAGCGTAGTTTTCCGGCTCATGATTGCGCACCCAGAGGATTTTGGAAGCCGTAAAGCCGGTCAGTGCCGGATTTGCGGTAATCTCGATCAGACGCTCAGCGCCGACCTTTTCCGTGATCTCCCCACATTCCTTTGCGGTGCGCTGATCGCACCAGATAATGGAACGGCGAATCACCTGATTCTCTGCATCCAGCATCACAAGGCCGTGCATCTGGCCGGAAAGACCGATGCCCTTGACATCCGCCTTGTCCACGCCGCTCTTTTTCAGGACAGCCGCCATTGTGACGAGGACGGCGTTTGCCCAGTCCTCAGGCTTCTGCTCTGCATA
>JAFYBM010000017.1 GCA_017540225.1 Oscillospiraceae bacterium
AGCCGTCCGAATTGACGAAATCCGCATCCCAGAATACATCCGGCGCCCAGACTGCAAAGCCGCCTGCGCAGTCCTCCAGATCTTCGCCTGCCCATGCAAAAGCCTTTGCGAGATTCTGCGAGAGATTACCGAATTCCACATTGTTTGTCCGCGCATAGCCGTTGGAAAAGCGCTGCCAGTCGCGGAGATTGGTCGAGCGTCCGGCGTCAATATGCGAGCCGAACACATAGTAGGTATTGCCGTCATTCACAACGGAAGGGTCATGCACCGAAACACGCGTGCCAGCCGCAGCAGATGCTTTCCGTTCCGGCATGTTTGCAGTCATTCCTGACAGCGCGAGTGCGGCTGCAAGCAAAAATGAGAGCAGTTTCTTCTTCTTCATTTCAATTCCCCCATATTTTCTTTTTGGTACGCCGGCTCGCAGAATTCATCCTGTTTTCACCGCAGAAGGGGTTGCGGAGAACCCGTTTGCATTCCGCGAAAGCCTGCTATACTTCATGTTTCATTATATCGGAGAACCGTCCGGAAAACAATCACATATTCTCTCATTTCAATGACATATTCGTTCAGCTTGTCAGCATATGCATTTCTGCACGCAGAAACGGCGCGGGAATCAGCGATAATCCTCCTTCAGCCGCTTCAGAAACAGCTCTGCGATCGGAGAAAAGACCTGATATTTCTTCCAGATGATATACATATTTGTTTCGAGCGTCGGCGCGATCGGGCGGAAGCACAAACCGCTCTCCGGGCTCGTGTCGATCAGATGCTCAAAGGTCAGCAGATACCCCAGTCCTTCCTTCACGAACACAGAACCGTTATAGGCAAGATTGACCGTGCCCGCGAAATTCAGCCTGTCCATGTGGTCGCCGCACCAGCGCGGAAAATCCGCACGGATTGACTGCTCCGAGCAGAACAGCGGCAGACCGTAGATATCGTCAAAGGTCACGGCTTCCTTTTCCGCAAGCGGACTGTCCCGCCGCATAATCAGTCCCCATTTATCGCTTTCGGGAATTGTGAGGTAGTTGTATTTGGAAAGATTCGGCGGCTCCACGATCACCGCCAGATCCAGCACGCCTCTGTCAAGGCGCTCGGCAACCGGCTCAGTATCGCCGCTGAAAATGTGAAACACAAAGTGCGGGTACTGCACCTTGAACGCCTTGATGCTGCGTGCCAGATACTTGATGAGCCAGCTTTCCGCGCACCCGATGCGGACTTCACCGCCGACAATATTGTCCAGCTGACTGAACTCCTCGGCGGTCTTATCCACCATGCCGAGGATATCCTCGGCGCGCTTGCGCAGGAGCATCCCCTCATCGTTCAGCCGCATGCTTTTGTTTGTGCGGATGAACAGCGTGTGACCGAGTTCTTCTTCGAGCTTTTTGATCTCCTTTGAGAGCGACGGCTGCGAGATATGCAGCCGTTCAGCAGCCCTTGTCATGTTTTCCTCTCTTGCAACCGCAAGAAAATAGCGTAAAACACGGATCTCCATGATACACCTCCGATGATGTTCTGCTTTCATTATATCCCGTTTTGTGATTCCTGTCAAGAATCGCAAGCTATGAAAAATAGATATTATACATAGCTGACATTTTGTGCTATACTGAAGATACCGAAGAAAACAGAGGTGAGCGTATGGCAAATGCAGCCGACCGGAAAGCGGTCATAACCGAGAGCCTGCATGATATGGGGCTGGACGAAGCCGGCATTGCAGACTGCCTGCAAATGATCCGGGAGCAGCGCTATGCAGAGCTTGACCGGTTTCTGCGCTCCTACCGGCAAACGCTGCTGGACGGCGTTCACCGGTACAGCGAGCAGCTCGACTGCCTCGACTATTTCACCTACACACTCAGAAAAAACGGAGGTATCTGATATGAAAGAAGAAATGCTGACCCTGACGCAGGAATGGGACAAAACCTTCCCGCAGTCCGACAAAGCTGACCACAAAAAGGTCACATTCCACAATCGCTACGGCATCACGCTCGCAGCAGATCTGTATACCCCGAAGAATGCGTCCGGCAAGCTTGCCGCGATCGCAGTCTGCGGTCCGTTCGGTGCAGTCAAGGA
>JAFYBM010000180.1 GCA_017540225.1 Oscillospiraceae bacterium
ATCTGTCGTCTGATGTGTTTCCGGAGGAAATGAGGGCAGCAAAATGGCAGACCAAAGCTGTCGGCATCATGAATACAGATTCCGAGCACAATGCTTTTTATTTTTTGCTGACAAGAGAATACGGCGGAATCCCGTTTGATTCTCTGCATACAGAAGGTGCATTCAGCGACTTTTCAAACGGGAATGAATATTTGTTTGACAGCAGCGAAGCACTGATGACAGAATCCGGCGAAATCGAGTATTATTATCTCATGAACACCGCAGATATAATCATACCGGCAGAACAGCCTGCAAGCAACGTGATTTCCCTGCAAGCGGCAGCAAAGGCAGTCAGCGAAACTCTGACAAAGGCGTTTGCGTTTGATGTGCAGTACATCTCACTTGTATACTGCAACAAAAAAATTACGGAAACAGAATCGGAAGCACGGGTACACTGGCGTTTCGTCCTGCGTAATCCCAATGACGAGCGCATCTATGTTGTCTACGCGGATGCTGAAACGGGGGATAGTTTTTATTATGCGTACTAAAATCATGGTACTGTTGACCGCATTCCTGCTGACGGGCTGTTCTGCAAACGAAAGCAGCGGGGATGCCGGGAACTCCGGCGTGCAGCAGAATGCGCCGGTCTGGGAGGGCGATCTGCCTGCGCTGAAACAAACCGTTGATGCCTGTAAAAATCTGCACGCAGCGGACGATCTGACCCTGTCTGCGCCGGATTCGGCAAAGCTGTATACATTTACGATGCGCGAGCATCCTGAAACGGATTATGCGGTTTTTGAAGCAAATTTTCAGATGCTGTATCAGTATGTTTTTCCCGACCGGCAGATCAAGCCTGAACATTTGTATTATGTCGGCAGCTACACATATGATGAGGATTTTGAATGGAATGTCACGCCGCTGCGGCTTGCAAAGGATTACCGTGAGAAGCTGGTATCCGGTGAAGTTGATTTTGACGGGCTCTGGTATGATGATCCGGAACATTCGGAGTATTTCGGACTCGGTCCGGCACTCGACCACGGCAATTCGATGATGAACAGGGGTGTCACGCAGCGCCTCACCGGCAGCACTGCCAAGCCGGACAATTTCTATCCGCAGGAGGAATACAGGTATCTGAAAACACTCCCGCCGGACAGCACGGAAACCGTGACGCTGCTGAACGGAGAAACCCGGATCTGCGATGCGGTCGCGGCATTCTCTGAATACATCGACAAAATGCCGTACCCCAAAGAGCAGAATCTGCAAATGACCGCAACTGAGGTCAGGGTGTATCAGGTCACGGAGGATTGCTGCGGACTTCTGCTGAACACGGTTCCGGTGTATGAAGGCGTACCGTATGAGCACTGGGATATCGGTTCTTACCGCGGCTCACTGCAATACCGCTATCAAATCAGCCCGTGGGCGTGGATGATCGAAACGGACAAGCCGGACGAACTGATGAGCTGGTTCCGTTATCAGCACACAGAGGAAATGCGGCAGATTCAGAAGACCGTCAGCCTTTTCGATGCCTGCCGCACGGTCAGCGATGGGCTTTCGGCGGCAATTACATTTGAAGTGCAGCGGATTGATTTTGTCTATTTGCAGCAGTATCTTCCCACCGAGGGAGGCTATATCGACCTCGAAAACGGGCAGCCGTGCAGGGTGTATCCGTCATGGCGGTTTACGCTGTATAATCCCAATGATACGATGCACTACCTTTGCTGGATTGATGCGGAAAGCGGCGGAAACATGGAATATATCAGTTACAGGGAGGAGCCGGAGGATGAAGCTGACAAGAGCCGTTCTGAGTGATATCAAACGCGCCCTTTGCAGTGCGGGCTTTGTGTGCTGTGTACTGGCAGTGTTTGTCATGTGCTTTACGAATAAGATCGGTGTTGATCCCCGGACTATGGATGCTCTGACTATTCCGGCGGTGCTTTCCCGTCCCGAACTCATCAAACAGGATGTACATTACTGTGCATTTCAGGTGTTTACGGCAGGCAGCCCGCTCTGGGTGACGATGTTTACGCCGGTGCTTGCGGCATTTGCATATGTCCCGCTGCTCTGCGATGAACGGCGCTCCGGCTTCGGACGGATGCTGATTGCACGGCAGGGAAAGACAGGATATGCAGCCGGTCATGCGATCTCTGCAATGCTGACAGGCGGCATCACAATGCTGGCGGGATTTCTTCTGTTCGGTATCGCGGTTTATCTGCTGTTTCCGTCGCTGCAAAGCTACGGAGCAGAGCAGGCTTCCGCATTTCTGGCGGAGCAGGCGTACCGGTATCCGCCGGCGGTTTCCGGGCAGATGTCTGCCGGCAGCTTTGCACCAGTTCTTCTGATGAAGTTTGCGGAAATGTTCCTGTTCGGCGCATTCTCCGCATTGCCGGCGCTTTTCTGTACGGCATTTACACAGAATAAATATACTGTGCTGTGCCTGCCGTTTTTTGCAGCTTATGTATGGAGCCAGCTTCATGCAAGGCTTTCGGCAAAGTTTGCACGTTCCGCATCGGAGCACATGACCTTTCTGCGGTTTCTCGACATCAGCCGCACAGATGCAATGCTCTCCGCGGCGGAGCGAAACACGCTGCAAATTCTTCTGCTGCACGGCGGTACTGCTTTGCTTCTGATTCTGGGCTTTTGTATTCTGATGCAAAGGAGGCGGGACTGTGGCGCATAGAACCATACAAAAGGCTTGGGCAGTTGCCGTAACGGAATGGGGAAAATGGCTGCGGAATCCGCGTATGATGATCGCGCTGATACTTGTGATCGTTGCACGGACGCTTGCTGTTGTGCCGCTGGCGGAACGAACAGAGCAAAGCGGTCTGCCGATGAATCTCTTTGAGCCGATGATCGCCGTCGGCAATTCCGGAATGCTGGTGATGCTGCTGCCAGCGGTGTTTCTCATTCTCATGAGTGACTTTCCCGTGTTGGAATCCAATTCTCTGCTGTATCTCTCCCGCACCGGAAAACGCGCGTGGTTCTGGGGACAAATCCTCTTTGCGGGAATGAGTGTGCTGACCTATCTGGGCGGAATTTTTCTGCTTGTGACGCTCTCTGCATTTGGCAATACGGAGATCAATGCATCATGGAGTGAAGCGACACGCACCTTTATCGCCCGGAATCCCGAAATGGCTGACAGCTTCGTTGCCGAACTGCTTCCCTCAAATCTGTATAATCAGCTGACACTCCCGCAGGCAATCGGCTATACCTTTTCGCTGCTTGCGCTGTATCTGTTTCTGCTGTGTATGATTCTGCTGCTGTTTACCATGCTGAAACGGCGCGCAATCGGCGTATTGTCTGCATACGGTGTGCTGCTTTGCGGCGTCATCACCTGTGCCGTTCGACTGAAAAGTATGTGGCTGTTTCCAATGGCAAACACGATTATCTGGCTGCATTACACGGAAATCCTGCGAAAGCCGGTGTATCCGATTCTGAACTCTTACCTGTATCTCGGAATTCTGACTGCGATCGTCTTACTGATGAACCGCATATTGCTGCATAAAATGGAATTTGAACAAACGGAGGTGCTGACATGATC
>JAFYBM010000181.1 GCA_017540225.1 Oscillospiraceae bacterium
GTGAGGGGAATTGCACCCCCGAGATCGTCGAAGGTATCCCATAGCACGAGGCTATCACATACCCGCGGCCGCGTTACTCCTTCGCCACACACGCAAAATAAAAAGGGAGAAGCACCGGCCGGGCCGGCTCCCGTTTCTTTCACACCCGTAAAATAAAGAAGGATTTACCGCAATATTGCACCCGTTTCCATATACAATGAAAAGGGGAGAAGCACACCTCGTCCCTCTCCCCTTTGCAATACGCTTTTGACAAAATCAGAGGATCAGTCCTCTTCGATCTTGAGTACAGCAACGCCCTTATAGAATCCGCACTGCTTGCAAACCTTGTGGGGCGCTTTGTAAGCGCCGCAGTTGGAGCAAGTGCTCATTGCGGGCATAGCCAGCTTGCTGACTGCGGAACGGCGTGTATTGCGTCTTGCTTTGGAAACTTTTCCCTTCGGTACTGCCATCTTCGGCACCTCCTTTAATAAATTGCGTTAGCTTAACGGAAAGAACGCGACTGCCGGAATTCACTGATAATCCAGCGTAATATCCGCAGAGTTGCAGCCGCAGTCTGTGAGATTGCGGTTCTGCCCGCAGACGGGGCAAAGACCTTTGCAATCCGGTCTGCACAGGATCTTTGTCGGCATAGAGAGCCGCAGATCCGTCATTGCAACTTCTGCAAGATCCAGCATCGCATCAGGTGCCAGCAGATATTCGGCATCATTCTGCTCAGAGGCAGTTTCTGTGACGATAACATGGGAGAACTGCTCCTCCACAGGCATCTCCACAGGTGAAAGACAGCGGTCACATTCCAGTGCCGGAACGCAGCGCAACGTATAGCTGAGCATCAGCACGCCCGCACGGTTTTCAAGCAGCCCGTCCAGATGCGGCAGCTCCCTGCACGGCAGTCCGTAGGCGCCGGCAGTTTCGCTGTCGATCGTCAGATCGACTGTTTTTTTCTCATTCGGACGCAGCAGCAATGACCGAACCGAGATCCGGTATCCGCTTTGAGGTTCCTGCATGGAAGCACGACCCGCCTTTCTGTTCTGCGGCGTTTTTCGCATAGCATTACAGAGTGATTATACCAAAAACGCCGCTTTTTGTCAATTAGATCACGAAATTTGCGGCATTTCCGCTAAAATTTCGCTCAGTCCGCCTGCGGAATCAGGTATTTGAGCACAGACTCCGGCAGGTTCTCCTTATCCTCGGAAACGGTAAAGACCATCTGCACATCGTCGCCGGAAAGAATATCGAGCTTTTCGAGCAATGTGCCCAGCTCATCATAATTTCTGCCGCCGATCTTCAGGATACAGTCCACGAAGACCTCTTTAATATCGTAGTTGCCTGCGAGCACGCCCGCGACAAAACCATAGAACATATCAAAGCCGTTGATGTTATAGCGCTCCGCATCGACAAGGCGCACCTTGTGGTTGACGCTGTAGGTCAGCTTCATGCATTTCTCAATGCAGATGATGTTGCCGGTGGATGCCTTCACCGCGTCGTCGATCATACCCAGCAGGATCTTGGTCTTGCCGGAGCCTTTTCTTCCGGTAATTACTTGAATCATGGTTATTCTCCCTTCGTATTATCAAATTCGTGTGCATCGCACATGGATTTTGGGAACTTGATTTGGTGTACGGTAATTAGTGCAGCTTTGCTTCCAGCGCTGCCTTCATGTCCTCATAGCCGGGCTTGCCGAGCAGTGCGAACATATTTTTCTTATAGCTCTCGACACCCGGCTGATTGAACGGGTTGACGCCGAGCATATAGCCGGAAACGGCACAGGCTTTTTCAAAGAAGTAAATGAGCCAGCCGAGGGATTCCTCAGCGGTGTCATCCAGCTCAATGACGATATTCGGGACGCCGCCCTCGCTGTGTGCAAGGATTGTGCCCTCAAGCGCTCTGCGGTTGACGATGCTCATATTCTGGCCGGTCAGGAAATTGAGGCCGTCGGCATTTTCTGCATCCGGCTCAAGATAAAGATCCTGCTTCGGAGTCTTGATGTCAATCACGGTTTCAAAGAGCAGTCTTGCGCCGTCCTGAATGTACTGACCCATCGAGTGCAGGTCGGTCGAGAAGATCGCAGAGGACGGGAACAGACCCTTGTTGTCCTTGCCCTCGGATTCACCGTAGAGCTGCTTGTACCATTCATTCATCATGGCCATGGAAGGATCGTAGCTGACGACCATTTCAACCGCCTTGCCCTTGCGGTAGAAGATATTGCGGAGTGCTGCGTATTGATAGCAGTCATTCTCGGCAAACGGTGCGCAGTAGGCTTTCTGTGCAGCCTGTGCGCCTGCCATCAGCTTGTCAATGTCGCAGCCGGCCGCAGCGATCGGCAGCAGGCCGACGGCTGTCAGGACAGAGAAACGCCCGCCGACATCGTCCGGAATCACAAAGCTCTCATAGCCTTCGGCATCTGCGAGGTTTTTGAGCGTGCCGCGAGCCTTGTCGGTCGTGCAGTAAATGCGCTTTTTCGCCTCATCCTTGCCGTACTTGTCCTCCAGCAGCTTTTTGAAGATGCGGAATGCAAGTGCAGGCTCGGTCGTGGTGCCGGATTTGGAGATGACATTGACAGCGATGTCTCTGCCCTCACAGATCGAAAGCACCTCATTCAGATAGGTCGGAGAGATATTGTTTCCGACATAGTAAATGTCAGGGGTGTCCTTTTTCATATTATTATAGAACGGCGATTTGAGCAGTTCAATTGCTGCGCGTGCGCCGAGATAGGAACCGCCGATGCCGATGACAATCAGGACATCCGCCTGCTCCTTGATGCGTGCCGCCGCTGCCTTGATCCGCGCAAATTCTGCTTTGTCGTAATCTGTCGGCAGAGTCAGCCAGCCGAGAAAATCATTCCCGAGGCCGCTCTTATCGTGCAGAACCTTTGCTGCGGTTTCTGCCTGCACGGCGATGCCTTTAAGCTCATCTTCACCGACAAACTGAGAAAGATAGCTGGTGTTCAGCTTCAAAGCCATATTGTTACATCCTCCGATACTGTATATTCCCGCTGCGGATTTGGCTGCCGCTGCGGGGTGCATAAGGATGCCACGGCCTGTCCTTTCCGGAAACAGGCGACAGTATCACCTATACTCTTATATTTTACTATAGTTTTGCGAAGATTGCAAGTGCTTTCTTCCTTTTTGGCAATAATGCCAAATTTTCATTGCACATTTGAACATTTTGCCCAAACGGCAGGCTCTGCCGTGCCGGCATCATCATTTGCAAATCCGTCAGCTTCAGCAATATACATATTATAATAGGATAAGCCAATTCGTCCATGAGAGCCGTTCCGCAGGGTGCAGCTGTTCGCGGCGGCAAAAATGCCCTGAAAATATTATTTTTCTCTACCCATTGCGTTTTTTTATTTTATGTGTTATAATAATCGAAAAAAGAGAATCCCCCGAATATACATAATATATAAAGGAGATTGAGGAAATGGACAATCAGCAGTCGCACAATATCCTGAAGCAGCGTATGTATGACAGGCTGACTGCCTTGCAGCAGTCCCATTTGATCGCGCATATCGAAACGCTGCGGCCGGAGGATCAGGCACAGATCCTGCATCAAGCCGAACAGCTTGATTATTCTGTACTGGATCCGCAGACGTCCGAAGAACAGCGCGGCCACTTTGAACAGCTGCGTGCCGTCACGCTTCCGGAAATCGCTGAAAAACGGGCGCATTATTCACAGATCGGCTTTGAGGCGATCCGCGCAGGCAAGGTCGGTGCGGTGCTGCTGGCCGGCGGTCAGGGCAGCCGCCTCGGTTTTGAGCATCCAAAAGGAATGTTCAATATCGGTGAAACACGCGAGCTGTTTATTTTTGAATGCCTGATCCGCAATCTGCTGCGCGTGACAGAGGAGGCGCAGGCCTTTATCCCGCTTTTTATCATGACAAGCGAGGAAAACGATGCCGAAACGCGCCGCTTTTTCTCTGAGCATTCCTGCTTCGGCTACAGCAGCCGCCATATCACGTTTTTCGTGCAGGAGCAGCTCCCGACGCTCGATACGGACGGACGGCTGATGCTCTCCGACCGGACGCACATTGCTACGGCGCCAAACGGAAACGGCGGATGGTTTGCTTCAATGGAAAGAGCCGGCTTGCTTGAAATGCTGCAGCAAAACGGCATTGAATGGCTCAATGTGTTCGCGGTTGATAATGTCCTGCAAAGCATTGCAGATCCCTGCTTTATCGGTGCGGTGATTGATTCAGGCATGACCTCCGGTGCGAAAGTCGTTGCGAAGGCTGCACCGGACGAAAAGGTCGGAGTGCTTTGTCTGGAGGACGGCAGACCTTCGATCGTGGAATACTATGAAATGACGGATGAAATGCGCACCCGCCGTGAACCGGACGGGACGCTGTCCTATAATTACGGCGTGATCCTGAATTATCTCTTCCGCACGGATCAGCTTTCGCAGACGCTCACAAAGCAGATGCCGCTGCACCGTGCTTTCAAAAAGATCCGCTATCTCTCCGATACCGGCAGAATCATTAAGCCGGAGGAGCCGAATGCTTATAAATTTGAGACACTGGCACTGGATATGGTCAAAATGCAGGAGAGCTGTCTGGCGTTTGAGGTCGAGCGCAGCCGCGAATTTGCTCCGGTTAAAAATGCAACAGGTGTGGATTCGGTCAATACGGCACGCGCACTGCTGCGGCAGAACGGCATCCGGCTGTAACTCTGCCGCGTGAGCGATTCACGGGCAGCCGAAACCTGAAAGGAGTATCAGAATGGCAATTATCAACAAACCGACAGCCCTGCTGCTCGGCGGCGGCGGTGCAAAGGGCGCCTTCCAGATCGGCGCATGGCGGGCGCTCGCCGAAGCAGGAACCCTGACGGATGTCCGCGCTGTCGCGGGATGCTCTGTCGGCGCACTGAATGCAGTCCTGTTTGCGATCGGCGATCCGGAATATGCACGGAGCGTCTGGCAGCAAATCGTGCCCGCAGACCTGCTTGCCCGCGGCTCCGAGGGCGCTTTCTTCTCCCGTGAGGGGCTGATCCGCATGATCAATCAGCTTCCGCTTGAGCGCATCAGCACATCCGGCATCCGTGTATATGTCAGCGTACACGATACGGCCGAAAATCAGCCGGTATTCTTTGAGCTGAACGGCCTTTCAAAGGATGCGATCCGCACCCTGCTGCTTGCATCGTCCGCAATTCCGCATATCTATGCGCCGGAGCGCTATCTCGGCCGCGAGTTCATGGACGGCAGCGTGACGCCGGAGGGCGATCTCTGTATTGAGCCGGTCTATACGCAGGGACACCGCGAGATCCTGATGATTTCCATGAAGCCGCAGCTCACGCTCTACGGCAGCGCCTCCACGGGCAGCGGAAACCTGAAGGAAAAATATCCGGACTGCAATTTCACGCTCATCAAGCCGATGCGGACGCTCGGCAATCTGCTGACCGGTACGCTGAATTTCACGCAGGACCGGATCACCGCCAATCTCGAACAGGGCTACCGCGATGCAAAATCGCAGCTCGGCTACGGCACCGGATTCCCGAAGAACCGCGCCGAGGTCACCGTACAAATTACGGAAAAGATGCAAAAACTCTTCCCAAATGCTGCGATGCTCTCCGGCTTCCTCAACGAATTCGGCAGACGCTTTGCACCGAATGTCCCGTTCCCGACGCTCGGCGGCAATGTGTTCTATGACAATATTTTTGAGGTGGACGGCTGGCGTTTGCAGCAGCACCGCGCTGTCGGGATGCAGATTCACTACCGTTTTCTCGACGCAAACAATGTGCGCGTGGCTTGGGTCATGCAGCCGCAGCTTTTGCTCGATGCACTGACAGAATATGAGGCAATTCAGGAGCTTCGTCGCAAATAATGAGAAAATATGTACTGTGCAGCGCAATATTTGCGTTGCACAGTACATTTTTTTGCGATTTTGCATATACTGAAACATAACGAACTGTTAAGATGCACCTCTTTTTCATACAAAATGTTATATAAAATGTCACGAATCAACAAATGAAAAGCGTTTCGCAATATTTGCAGGGAAAATTAAGAAGTCAGCAAAAATTACGCTAGATTTCAGAATGATTTTGTGCTAAACTAAAAGTACTAGAGGGAATTGTATAGTCCGACTATACAAAATGCGAATGAAAACTGGAGGGGTATTATGAAAAAACAACGTTTGCTGGGTTTACTCAGCGCAGCAGTCATTGCTGTCGTGTCACTCCCTTCTGCCAGCCTGACGGTCTCGGCGGATGCAAATGTGGGTGATGTGCTCAGAGTCGGCAACGGCCAGAATCAGTACAAGGGTAACTGTGACGGTTACAGCTACGAAATCTGGCTTGACAACACGGGCGGCAGCGGTTCCATGACACTCGGCAAGGGCGCAACCTTCAAGGCAGAGTGGAGCGCTTCTGTCAGCAGAGGCAACTATCTTGCCCGCCGCGGTCTTTCCTTTGGATCGACCAAGAAAGCAACCGATTACCCATACATCGGTATGGACTATGAAGCAAGCTATCAGCAGACCGGCAGCGCATCGGGTAACTCCCGCCTTTGCGTTTACGGCTGGTTCCAGAATCAGGGCGCAGCAGGCAATCCGCCTCTCGTTGAGTATTACATCATCGAGGACTGGATCGACTGGTGTCCGGACGCACAGGGCAAGATGGTCACCATCGACGGTGCGCAGTACAAGATTTTCAAGATGCATCACGACGGCCCGTCTATCAATCAGGGCGTCAACAGCTTTGAGCAGTATTTCAGCGTTCGTCAGTCCAAGAGAAAGTCCGGCCACATCACTGTTTCCGATCACTTCAAGGCATGGGCAAACGAAGGCTGGGGAATCGGCAATCTGTATGAAGTTGCACTGAATGCAGAGGGCTATCAGAGCAGCGGCACTGCAAATGTAACCAAGCTGGATGTTTACACGACAAAGCCGGATCCGACCCCCGGCACTGATCCCGGCACCGATCCCGATCCGCAGCCGACACAGGACGATGTCCAGTTCACGGCTCCGAGCGGCA
>JAFYBM010000182.1 GCA_017540225.1 Oscillospiraceae bacterium
GTCAAGGGTTCGAGTCCCTTCACCAGCTTGGAACCCTGTTCTTTATCGGAACGGGGTTCTTTTTTCAGAACCGGTGTGGCTCAGTTGTGTAGAGTGTAGTTTCGCAGAGCGAAACTACAGTCAAGGGTTCGAGTCCCTTCACCAGCTTGGAACCCCGTTCTTAACCGGAACGGGGTTCTTTTTATAATCGGTGTGGCTAAACAAAAAAAGCGCTCCGGAAAACCGAAGCGCTTTCAGATGAGGATGAGCGGACTTGAACCGATGACCCCCTGCATGTCAAGCAGGTACTCTAACCAACTGAGCTACACCCTCACAACAAGACATATTATAACACATAATTTTATATTTGTCAACCCCTGATTTGCATTTTTTTGCGTGCAAACAGTTTCTTTCGCGTCTTTTTCTGCATTTCCCATTGCGTTTTCCCCTCTAATATGTTATAATAGATCTGTATCATCCAGAAAAAGGGAGGCACAAAATGGATTATCAGATCAGGCTTGCCGTGCAGAATGACATTCCGGAGCTTTGCAGACTGCGTCTGGCCTATTTTGATGAAGAATTCGGTGCGCTTCCGCAGACACAGCTTGATGCAATCAGCGCACAGCTCCCCGCATATTTCAGGGAGCATCTCGGCCGTGACTGCATCACGGCGGCTGCGGCGCTGCCGGACGGCACCCTTGCCTCAAACGCAATCCTGATGATCTCGGAAAAGCCGGCAAATCCGTTCTTTCCGAACGGCCGCAGCGGTTATATTCTCGGGGTTTATACCATGCCGGAATACCGCGGACAGGGCATTGCAACAAAGCTGATGCAGCTTTTGCAGGAGGAAGCAAAGCGTCTGCGGCTTGATATTGTCACGCTTTCGGCCAGCGAAATGGGCAAAAGCATCTATGAAAAGATCGGTTATTCTGTGCGGCACACGAAATTCACCGAAATGGAATGGATACCGGAATGAAGCATACCGGTACGCTTCCGATCGAAACAGAACGGCTGCTCCTGCGGCGGTTTCTGCCGGAGGATGCCTTCGGTATGCTGCAAAACTGGGCGTCTGACCCGAAAGTGCAGCATGAATACGGCGAGCCGGTCTATGAAACACCGGAGGCGGCAGAACAGCTCCTGCGGCAGTATCTTGCAGGCTATGCGCACAAGGATTTTTACCGCTGGGCGATCATTCTGCGGGAAAGCGGACAAAATATCGGACAGATCGCCTTTTGCAGAGTCTGGGAGGATTGCAGAACCGCCGAGATTGAATATTGCATCGGCGCGGCCTTCTGGGGAAACGGTTATGCCGGAGAAGCGCTTGCTGCTGTTATCGGCCGGACGTTTTCGGATACGGATTTTGACAAGCTGGAGGCCTATCACCGCGCCGCGAATCCGAAATCGGGGCGCGTGCTGGAAAAATCCGTCATGCACCGGACAGAAACGGTTGAGCGGTTCCGCAGAGCCGGGGAGGCGCCGGAGGGTGAAATCTGCTATGCGGTCACACGCGATGAATACAAGAACAGTATCCCATATCAGATCAGAGAAATCCGCGCAGATGAATACAGCTTGCTGAACGATTTTCTCTATGAAGCGATTTTTGTTCCGGAGGGAACGGAGCCGCCGCCGCGGGAGATCGTCAATCAGCCGGAATTGCAGGTTTATACGGCGGATTTCGGTACAAAAAAGGACGATGCGGCACTTGTGGCGGAGGCAGAGGGCAGAATTGTCGGGGCGGTCTGGGTGCGCATTATGCAGGATTACGGCCATATTGACGATGAAACGCCATCATTTGCAATTTCGCTGCTGCCGGAATACAGAGGCCGCGGCATCGGCACGGCGCTGATGCGGAAAATGCTGCAAATCCTGCGTCAGCGAGGCTGCAAACAGGCATCGCTTTCGGTGCAGAAAGCGAATGCGGCGGTCAGCCTGTACCGGAATCTCGGCTTCCGGACCGTTGATGAAACGGCGGAAGAATATATTATGGTATACCGGTTTTAGGGTGTGATGCTTCATGAAACAGAAAAACTGCTCCCGTATATTCGCTGTTATATTTCTGCTTTGTGCGGTGACGCTTGTGATAACCGCAGTATATCGTGCGTATGCAAAACCGGTGATCGGCGGCGCAGGCATCCCGACGTTTTTGTTTTCATTGAGACAGACGGTTTTTTCTCCGTCCGGTCTGGTGATAACCGGTCTGGGTGTCATGTCCCTGATTGCCTGTATCATAACAAACATAACGAACATAAAGAAGCCCTGAGAGAAAGGAAACAGATAAAATGGATATTGGAATTGACCTCGGAACGGCAAATATCATCATTACGCGGCGGCGCAGGGGCGTTGTACTCAATGAACCGTCCGTCATCGCATTCAACAAGCGCACGGAGCGTGTGGTCGCCGTCGGTGAGGAAGCCTATAAAATGGAGGGGCGTTCTCCCTCCTATATCGCGGTCGTTCATCCGGTGCAGGACGGCGTCATCTCTGATGACATTCTCACACAGGCGCTCATCCGCGAGCTGATCGACATTGTAGCAGGTGTCCGCATCATGAAGCCGCGGATCGTCATCTGCGTGCCGTCCCTTATCACGGATGTCGAAAAGCGTGCGATTCTTGACGCGGCCATGAGCACCGGCTCCCGCAAGGTGCATCTGATTCAGGAGCCGCTTGCCGCACTGCTCGGCGCCGGCATTTCCATCAACCGTCCTGTCGGTCATATGGTTGTTGACATCGGCGGCGGCACAACGGATATTGCTGTTGTTTCCATGAACGGCATTGTCACGGCGCGCTCCCTGAAAACGGCCGGCAATCAGTTCGATCAGTCGATCATCCGCTATGTCCAGAATAAATATCAGCTTTTGCTCGGTGCGAAAACTGCGGAACAGGTCAAAATTTCGCTTTGTAATCTGTATAATCCCGCTGAGGATGTAATTGAGCAGGTCAAGGGACGCAATATCACCCGCGGTCTGCCCGATCAGACGGCGCTGAGCGAAGCGGAAGTTGCAGAGGCGCTGGAAGACGATGTCAATGAAATCGGCGAAATGATCCGGCGCGTACTGGAGGAAACCCCGCCGGAGCTTGTCGGCGATATTTGTCAGAACGGCATTCTGCTGACAGGCGGCGGCGCACTGCTCGGCGGCTTGGAGCCGTATCTGACGAGAATGCTGGGTGTCCCCTGCCGGACTGCGAAGGATCCGCTGACCTGCGTTGCACGCGGAACAGAAAAAGCCTTCACCAGACGCGATATTCTGCTGGACGGCTTTGAGCGCATTGACGCATATACGCAGACCTGACAGCGATTCCGCAGCTATTTCAGCAACAAATATAATGTATCACCGTCCGCCGAGATGCCGTGCAGCAGCGTTTGCAGAACGGTTTTTCGCATTGCGGCATCACATTCCTCCCATTCCGGCAGATTGATCCGCTGCGGACGCTCTGCCGCTTCGATCGCCGAACAAAGCTGTGTTTCCTCCTGCCGGAGCCGTGCCGCGGCCTCCGCCAGAAGCGCCGGAGCAGCACCGGCAGGGTTTGTCAGCTCCCGCAGGAGCAGCTCCCGCCGCAGATGCAGTGCATCGCGCTTTTCGCGCAGGGCAGTCTGTGCTGGCTGCTGTACCGGCATTCCGCCGGTTTCCCGCAGAAGCTGCAATTGCTCTGCCAGCAGCACGCCGACAATCTGTTCGGCGGTATCCTTCCGCCAGACGGCGCCTGTGCCGCTGCATTTGCCGCGTTTTTTTCCGCCGCAGATCAGATAATCCGCATGGCGTCCGTGTACGACCGTCATGGCACTGCCGCACCGCGCACAATAAATGCACCCGCTGAGCCAGCTCTTTTCACCGGTTCCGCGGGTGCGTTTTTTTCTTGATTCTGTGAGCTTTTTCTGACAGGCAAGCCAGATTTCCGGCGCGATCAGCCCCTCATGCGGCGCACAGATTGCCAGTACACCGTGCAGATCTGTCGTGCCGGTGCGGGGAATCTGTCTGTCTGCGTAGAGATATACGCCGCGGCGCTGCGGCAGCGGCTCCGGCAGACAAAGCTCTGCGCCCAGTGCAGAAAGATAGGCATAAACCTTTGCGTCTGCCTGCACATAGACCGGATTGCGCAGAACCCGGCAGAGTGTATTCGGGGACCATTTTCCGCCGCGCCGTGTCCGGAAGCCCGCTTCATTCCACATTTTACAGAGAGAAGTCAGGGAACTGTCCGCTTTCAGATATGCGGAAAAAGCCTGTGCAATCTGCGGTGCGTTTGAATCCGGCGCAAGGATATGCGTGTGTTTTCCGAGAATTTCCGCAGGAATTTTGCAGAAGCCTGCAGGCGGCGGGCCGCCTGTATCAAATCCCATTTTTGCGCGTGAGAAGGCCGCATCCCGCACACACCCGCTGATCGTTTCGCGTTCAAGCTGCGCAAAGACCATCAGCAGACTCTGCATGGCCTGCCCCATCGGCGTCGCCGTTTCAAAGCGCTCCGAATATGAGCAGAATTCTACCTGATGTGTTTCAAAATCACGCAAAAGCTGCGTAAAATCGGCAAGATTCCGGCTGATGCGATCCAGCTTATACACAAGAACCCGCCCGATTTTTCCGGAATGCACATCATCCAGCATTTTGCGAAGTGCCGGCCGGTCGGTGTTTTTTCCGGAATAGCCGCGGTCGCTGTAAACATTCACGGGTGTTTCCGGCGGAATATCCTGCCGGCAGAGCGCCTCCTGCGTTTCCAGACTGACGCTGTCTGCACGGTCAACGGATTGCCGCAGATAAATCGCAGTTTCGCGCATCCGATCGCCTCCCCTGTCAAATATATGACAGAAGCAGGATGAAAATTACAGCTTTCCGCCGCAGGTTTCGCAGAAATTCTGATCCGCTGCGACTGCACTGCCGCAGAACGGACAAACCGCTGCTGCCGCAGGAGCAGGAGCAGGCGTCTGCTCCGGTACCGGAACGGGCACAGGTGCGGACACGGGCGCCGATACCGGTGCTGCGGCCGGCTGTCCTTTCAGCAGGATGCAGCCGCATCTGCCGCAGAAATTTTCTCTGGTATCGCGCTTTGCACCGCAGCTTGCGCACGGAATGATGAGATCCTTTGATTTATCGTATTTTTCATAGTAGCGCATATGGGTGCCGTGGAAGCGCACAAGCTCGCCGTCCTTCAGATATTCATACCAATCGGGCTTGTCGATTTCCTCGATCTTCATCTGCTTGCCGTCGGTTGTCCGGAGCAGTGTCGTGAAATGCATTTCCCATCTATCCTGTGAACTGCCGTCAGATTCGCGGCGCATATAGTGTTTTTCCTTCTGTGTATGGCTCTGCACAACGCCCTCCCAGTCCTTTTTCGGGATGCTTTTTATGAGAATCCACAAAATCCAGAAGGTCCAGAGCACGGCCATGAGAATGCCGAACAGCTTTAAGCCGCCCGAATCAAGCGAGAGGTTTCCGGTTGCAAGCATTGCGATAAAAATGATGATGCAGACAACCAGCAGAAAAATAATGCCTGCAACGGTATTTTTCTTGCTTTTGCGTTTGAAGCAGGGATTTCCGGTCTCCGCTGACCAGCCGATGCCGCCCGCGCCGAGCGGATTGATCTGTCCGCAGCGCTGTCTGACATCATAGGGCTGGCTGCAATGCGGGCAGACGGCTGCTTTTTTTTCGAGCGGCGCGCCGCAGTTTCCGCAGAAAAAATCCCCGTATCCGATCTTTTTCTGTGCCATTCAAAACACCTCCTGAACCGTTTTGATTTTGAGCGTTTATATATATTTCTCCGCTTCCGTGCGGAGTGCGGGGTCATCGTAATCGAAGGTATAGCTTCGGTATGCATTGACAACGACCGTATTCTGTTTCAGAGAAAGACGCGGGGTTCTGACGCCGTAATTCATATGTATATGCCCGTGAACGCAGTATTTCGGCTGATATTTTTCCAGCAGCTCTGCAAAGGCCTCAAAGCCCTGATGACAGGTATCATCGCCGTCATGAAAGCCGGCGATCGGTGCGTGTGTCAGCAGAATATCGAAGCCGCCGTACCGTTTCAGCTTGATCCAGAGCTTCCGGATCCGCTTCTGCATCTGCTTTTCCGTATACTGATGTGCGCCCGGCCGGTAGCGCATACTGCCGCCCAGTCCGAGAATGCGCACACCCTCATGGATATAGATGCTGTCCTCAATACAGAAGCAGCCCTCCGGCGCAGTGACCTTATAGCGCTCATCGTGATTGCCGTGGATATACAGCAGCGGGACATTGGACAGTGATTCGACAAATGTCAGGTATCGGGGATTCAGGTCGCCGGCTGAAAGGATCAGGTCGATGCCATTGAACATCCCCGGCTTATAATGATCCCAGATATATGTTGATTCCACATCGGACATGACCATGATTTTCATGTTTTTCACTTCGGCGGCAGCGCCGTCCTCCTTTTTTGCCGGCATTGCCGGCTTTCATTCCGCTCCGCCTGAAACAGACGTTCACAAATTATTTTTTTTGTTTCTGAACGGTTATTCTCCGTTCATTCGCTTGACGCTGTGCCATTTGGCGAAATCCTGAAACTGCGGGTCAAGCTCACTGACCTCCGGCAGACAGCCGACAACATTATCCGGCAGCCAGTCTGCCGTGATGATCTGATCGGGCGTCAGGATCTCATTCTGCTCGACCTTGCATTCACCGTCCTGCCCGAAGATCGGTCCGCTGAACGGATGGAAGGTTCCCTGTGTGATCTGCGCCTGCACCAGCTTCACGAGCCGCTGTGTGCCGCTCGGCAGTCTGCCGGAGCAGGCAACGTCAATTGCGCCCGAGGACATTCCCCAGTAATAATTCAGGGCTTGTGTTTCGTTTTTGTTGCTGTCGTTTTTCCATGCACCGATCAATACCGAATGCACAAGATCCTCATACAGGCTGCCCCAGTTCCAGACGGGCGCTGCCAGCCGGAACGATACGCCGCCGTAAATGCCGTAAAGGCCGAACCCCGTTTCATCGGAAAGCGGCGCACTGATGTCGCGGTCGGAGATCAGGTCGATCTGTTTGCTGCGGAAATATTCAACCGGATCGTGATTTTGCAGCGTGGACCAGTCCAGAAAGACCATTGCCCGCGGATTGACGAGCTTGACACCCAGTGCGAATGCGCTGATTGAAGCCGGCGTGCCGTAGACCGGATAGTCCGCAATGTATCCGACACGTTCATTTTCCGTCATGGAGCCTGCAATGATGCCGGTGATGAACTTTGCCTCATAAATACGCAGATAATAGGTGCGGAGCTGCTTATAGGAGGGATTCATGGAGCAATTGAGCAGAATGATCTCCGGATGTGCAATCGCAACGCGCATACTGACGACATGATAGACCGGCGAGGTCGTGAAGATCAGCTTGCAGCCTTCGGCAATTGCCTGCTCAATGACCGCCTCCGCCTGTTCCTCCTCACAGACATAGGATGTTGTTGTGATCGCGTCGCCGAAGGTGTCGATCAGGTAGCGGCGGCCGATCTCGTGATTGTAGCTCCAGCCGGAGCTTTGCGGATCCTTCGGATAGAGGAATGCAATATGCAGAACCGGCGTGCCGGTCAGCGGCAGTTTTTTGGTCAGCGCGACCTTTTTGGAATCTTCGGTCGGATTCAGGATAATAGATGTGGGCTTTTCGTCGGCAAGAACGCGGATCTCCGTCCAGATGCGGTCGATGCGTTTATGCAGCTCCAGCGAGGAAAGCCCCTGAAGCTGCGACCAGCCGTAGATTTCCAGAAAGCGCAGGAAGGCATCGCCGGTTGTGATCGGCATCCGCTGGCCGTTTTTGCTGTAATAATAGGTCTCAAACATCGAATACAGGAATTTGAGATTTTTGCGCTGCTCATCCTCCCACGGCGTGCGTTCGGCATCCGGATCCTCCATCGGCTCAACCGCCTGCACCAGACGCCGGAACCCGTCCGGCCGGCTCATCTGAATCTCATAGATGCCGGTAATGCGGTAAAATTTGAGAAATTCGCTGTAGATTTTGTATTCAACGGTATCGGTTTCCTTCGGGATGATGCGCGTGACAGAGGCAAGAATGCTGACCGCGCCGTTATAGCGCGAGACACTGACGCGCTTGTTTCCTTCGACCACATAGAACCGCTGCATATATTCATAAACAATGATCGGCTCATTGACGCCGACTTCCTGCACGGAATCATAAAGCGCCGACCATTTGCTGCCGAATTCGGTATCATAATCGAGCAGCGGCATGAAATTAGAGGCAAATGCCGAGGTTCTCTCCGACTGTGCGGTTCCTGCGATCATGGAAATCGGAATCTCGAACTGCCCGATCGGCAGCTTGCCTTCGATCTCGCTGCGCCGCAGAATATCCTCCAGTACAGGCAGATAGGGATAGGCGCCGCGGGAAACGGCCTGCCGGTACTGCTTTTCAGCGAACTTTTGTGCTCTTGTATAATCCTGAAGTGCCATGCTGTACTCCTTAGGGCCAGCGGTGCTGCGGTGCAGCACCGGATGCATCTGTTTTATGCTGATATTATAACATAATAATCTGAAAAGCGCAATGGGAGATGTAAAAAAATCGAAAAAAGGTATGGACTTTTTTTTCAAAATCATGTATAATAGGAGTGTATCGGTTTTTATCGAACCCAACATTATGAAGGAGGCTCTTTCTACCCATGAATTTTGTGAAAAAAGCCGGAGCTGTGCTGCTTGCACTGTGCAGCGTCATCTCCTGCTCATCCTGCGGTGAAAATACAGCAAACGTGATGACTGTCTCTGACCGCGATGTCCGCGCAGGTATTTACCTTTATTATGCGACCAGTGCTTATAACGAGGCAATCGAGGTGCTCCGCAAGGGCGGCGAGAATTTCGATGAGATCGAGGACAGCAAGGGCTATGAGAAGATTCTCTCCAAAGCGGATATTGACGGAAAAACCGCCGAGGAGTGGATTCAGGACAAGGCAGAGGAATACTGCAAAACCTATATTGCGATCGAGCAGGAATTTGATGCGCTCGGCCTGACGCTCAGCGGCGACCAGATTGCTGCCGCCGATGCAAATACCACATCCAGCATGACCTACTACGGCGAGTTCTTCTCTAATACCGGTATCGGTGAACAGTCCGTAAAGGATATTCTGCTGAATTCCTATAAGCAGGATGCACTCTGGAACGCCTATTACGGCGAGGGCGGCTCCAAGGATATTCAGGAGCAGACGCTCTACGACCACTATAAGGACAACCATTTCCGCCTCAAGTATATTGAGATGCCGCTCAAGGACGGCGAGGGCAATCTGCTCAAAGCCGACGGCAAGGAAGAAATCGAAAAAATGGCAAACGATTACCTCAAGCGCCTCGGCAAAAAGGCGAAGAATGAGGCGGATCTCATGGCAGAATTTGATTTCCTGATCGACGAGCACGCAAATTATGTCACATCCCTCTCGGAAGCCGCGGTCACGACGACCGATGAGGAAGGAAATACGATCACCACGCCGACAACTGCCAAGATCACAACGGATAAGGACGGCAATACCGGCACGACCGCAACGACTGCTCCGGAAAAGGATGAGGACGCAGAGGATACATCCGGCGCAGAGGACGAGGAAAGCACCACAACGACCACAACGGCCGTTGAGGAGGCGGAAGAAGAGGAAGGCGTCGGATATGACACCGCAAAGGAGCGCGTGCTTGCCGTAAGCACAGCACCCGCTGAGGCGGAAAAGAAGGACGAGACAACAACTGAGCCTTCCTATACGCCCTGTGAAAAGGTTTATAACTGGGCTGTTGATCCGGATACCAAGTATCTCAAGCCGGAGCTGATCAAGGATGAGGAATGCTACTATGTCGTTGTCAAGATGGATATTGAAGACCGAATGACAGGGAATGACCTCTGGAATGCAAACGCGATTGAGAATGTCCGGCAGGAAATGTATTATGAGGAATTCCTTGATATGCTCAACCAGAAGGGCAAGGATATGGAAACCACCCGCAACAGCCGTGCGTTCAAGCGCTATAAGGTGCTCGATATTGACATTATGGGCTATAAAAACGCGCTGATGCAAAGCTATTACAGTATGTACGGCGGCGGTTACTGATCGGAACAGACAGGGGCACGAACGACCGTGCCCCTGTTATTTTTATGATGAAAGGATGATTGATATGTCAGAATACTCTGTGCATGAACCGATGGGCACACAGCTTGAAATGACACTGGAGCGCACGGTCAAAGCCCTGCGGGCAAACCGCATGGATGCCTGCTGGGTGAAAACAAAGGCGGATGCGCTGGAGAAGGTCAGAGCGCTGCTGCAAAAGGGATGTACTGTCTCCTGCGGCGGCTCCATGACACTTGCGGAAAGCGGCATTATGGAGCTGCTGCGCAGCGGGGATTACAATTTCCTTGACCGCGCAGCCGTGCAGCCGGAGGAGATTCCGGCGCTCTATCGGGCGGTTTTTTCGGCGGATGCCTATCTTATGAGCAGCAATGCCGTAACGGAGCAGGGCGAGCTTTATAATGTGGACGGCAACGGAAACCGTGTTGCCGCACTGATCTTCGGCCCGAAAGAAGTCATTGTTGTTGCGGGCGCAAATAAGATCGTGCCGGATATTCCGGCAGCGGTGCAGCGCGTGAAGCGGCTTGCGGCGCCGGTCAATGCGATGCGCCTCAGTCAGGATACGCCCTGTGTGAAATGCGGGATCTGTGCCGGTGTCAAGGGTGATCTTGCGGCGGGCTGCCGCGCAGAGCAGCGGATCTGCTGCTCCTATGTAGTTTCCGGATTCCAGCGGATCCCGAACCGCATTCATGTGATTCTGGTTGCCGAGAATCTGGGATACTGAGGCTGCCGCGCAGTTCATCGGCCGGTGCTTCTGTCGTTTTTTGCAGGGAGCCGAAAAAATTTTCATTTTCCTCTTGTAAATTTGCCGGAAATCATGTATAATAATATAGTATGCACTCTATACAAAAGCAAAAGGAGGAGTTTCATGGCAAACAAGGAGAAGAAAACCGCCGAAGCGGTCAAGACCCCGCCGAAGGGCGGCGGGATCGCCGGCTGGTTTTCCCGCAACTGGTCGTATCTGGCAGCGTTTTTCCTGCCGATCATCCTGATCTACATCGCATATGCGATCTTCGGACTGTATCCGTTCGGAGAACAGTCCGTGCTTTGCCTCGACCTGAACGGTCAGTATGTCTATTACTTCGAGGCGATCCGCGATGCCTTCCACGGGGACGGCAGCATTCTGTATAACTGGTCGCGCAATCTGTCCGGCGGTTATCAGGGTGTCATCGGCTACTACCTTGCCTCGCCGTTTACACTGATCGTGATTCTGCTGCCGCGCACGATGATCCTCGGCGCACTGCTGATTATGATTCTGTGCAAGCTCGGCGCGGCATCCTTTGCGTTCTGCTATTATGCACGCAAATCCAAGCACGTTTCCCCGATGCTCGGCGTCATGCTCGGCACCATGTTCGGAATGTGCGCTTACGGCATCATTCAGACGCTTGACCCGATGTGGCTTGACGGATTGGTATGTCTGCCGTTTATTGCACTCGGTGTCGAATACCTGATCGACGACGGCCGGAAGGTCAATTATATTATTCCGCTTGCCCTGATCTGCATTGCGAATTTCTATATCGGCTTCATGTGCTGTATCTTCACGGGCATCTACTTTATCTACTATTTCTTCTTCGGCTCGGACAAGATCAAGCTGGACAAAAAGAATCTCAGCCGCATTCTGCTGACCTTCGGCCGGATGGCCTTTGCAACTGCGGTTGCGCTCTGCTGTGCGGCGTTCATGATTCTGCCGGTTTATCATGCACTCCAGCTCGGTAAATTCGATTTCACCAAGCCGGACTGGAGCTTCAAGACACAGTTCAATGTGCTTGATTTCATTGCCCAGTTTACCTGTGTCAATCAGTACAGCTCCGTCAATGTGCAGGGCAAGCCGGAGATCTACTGCGGTGTTCTGGCTGCATTCTGTGCGCCGCTGTTCTTCATGAACGGCCGCATTCCGCTGAAGAAAAAGCTCGGCTATGCATTCCTGTGCGTTGTGATGTTCTTCTGCATGATGATCCGTCCGGTCGATATGCTCTGGCACGGCGGACAGATGCCGAACTGGCTTCCCTTCCGCTATTCGTTCATGTTCTCGTTTATCATGCTGAGCATGGCGGCGATGACGCTGCGCTATGCAACCAGCATCAAAAAGCATCATCTTGCAGCGAGCTTTGCGGGCTTCTTTGTCCTGCTGATGATTATTAACTATTATGTCAGCCTCGGCGCAGACAAGCTCATCAATGAACACAACCGGATGCTCGTCAACCAGAAGGGCGCCGTGTATCTTGATTCGCTGCGCTCGGTCGTGCTGACGGTCGTATTCATGGCGATCTACTGCTGCTTCATTCTGATGCTGCGGAAGAAGAATCTTTCCAAGGGACTCAGCCTGACGATCCTGTGCAGTATGCTCTCCGTCGTCGGCATGAAGCTGACCTACAATGCAATCTGTGAGTTCAAGGATATTCACACAGAAGTATCCTATTCCACAAGAAAATCCTACCGGCAGTATGTGCAGAGCGGCCGTGATATGGTTGACAGGCTTTATGATTATGACGGCGGCTTCTACCGTGCAGAGAAAACCTATGTCCGCACGGTCAATGACAATGCAGGCTTCGGGCTGCGCGGCATTACGCATTCCAGCTCTGTGATGAATGCCAGAATCCTGACCTTCATCGAAACGATGGGCTATGCGACCAGCTCCTATTATTCCCGCTATAACGGCAATACACCGCTGGCTGACAGTGTGCTCGGCATCAAATATGTCTTTGACAAAGGCGATGCAAATGAAAATCTCCTGAAAAAAGGCGAAAACTCCGAGATCGGTGCCGCCTATACCAGAGTTTATACCGATAAGGCGAAATCGCAGTCTGAGGAGGACATTGATGTCGGCGTATTCCAGAATCCGAATGCGCTCGGTATCGGCTATATGGTCAGCGAGGATATTACCCGCGTCAATGCCTTCGGCAATGACAACCCGTTCAACAGTCAGAATATCCTGCTTTCGACCATCAGCGGCAACACGACCTTTACACAGGGCGGCGGCTTCAATGACTGGCACAAATATTATCATCCGGTCACTGTGACAGAGCCGATGCGCTTCAATCAGTGCTATGAGGATGCCTACGGCGATCAGCGCCGCTTCCGTGAGGACGGCTGGACGATCGAAAACGCGACCGTTCACCAGCCCGACCCGACGGTGGATATTTTCCTGCAAACGGAAACAGATGAACCGTTCTACCTGTTCTTTAAGTCGGAGACACAGAGCAAGGTCAATCTCTGGATGACCGACCAGTGGAATGACGATCCCGCTGTGATGGTCAATACAGACGGCTCCGGCGCAACCTCGCTCGGCTCCTATTTTGAAGGCGATAACTATAAGATCCTCTATGTCGGACAGTTCCCAGCTGGACAGAAGCTCCAGCTCAGAATGACGCTGCTGACGGATGCTGCCGGCACGAAGGAAAAGTATGCGATCATCAAGGACTTCTTCTTCATGCATTTTGATTCTCCGCTCTTTGAGCAGGATATTAAAACGCTTCAGGCACCGGAATCGCAGTGGAATCTGACAAAATGCGGCGGCAGAGTGCTTGAGGGCACCATTACCGCACGGGAAGGCCAGATGATGATGACCTCCATTCCGGCAGAGCCGGGCTGGAAGGTCTGGGTTGACGGCAAGCCGTATTCCTATCAGGAAACGATCGACGGAAAGGTTGTGGATTCACCGTATATCACGCTGTTCAAGGCAATGATCGGCGTGAAGCTCGAACCGGGTGAGCATACGGTCAAGATGAAATATACCCCGCCCGGACTGACAAGCGGTTTGTTCGCGCTGGTCTGCGGCATTTTCTGCATCGTGATGTTCTATATTTACGACCGCGACCACAATGAAGTGCTTGCACTGATGCGTGCAAACCGCAAGAAGGGCATCTATGAGCTGCCCTTCGAGGATGATCCCGATCCGGAGACAGCCGGTAAAAAGAAGCCGGCCGTCAATAAGGAAAAGGAGGCCGAAAAGGTCCGCGAAGAGCTGTCGGATTCCATGATTGCCGATGAGCTGCGCAAGCTCAAGGAGCTGATGGATGAGGGCGTTCTGACGCAGGAGGAATTTAACGAGCAGAAGAAGAAACTGCTGAAAAAGAAATAATATCTGAAGATACCGGAGATCATAAAGATCTCCGGTTCTTTTTGCACATTGCCGATTCCGCGCAAAAAACAAACGGCGATTTCTGTGCAAAACATCACCATTGAAATTCAGGCATTTACATTTTGAAAAGAATGTGATATAATAATATGGAGTATCTGTATCCGCCGGAGGATACGGAAAAAACAGCACTGGGGGTGCGGAACATGGCAAATATCCTGACGGATGAATCCCGTCTGACGCGCTACAGCGTTTTGCGGAAACGGAAAAAAATACTTGAAACAATATTTGATATATCAATGTTTCTGATTATTCTGGCGGCTGCAACGGAGATTATCCCGCAGTTTATCTCAGGTGTCCTGCAAGGCTTCTTCCTGGGAGAACTAAGGCCGTTCTTCGTCTTCCTGGGCGTTACGCTTTCCATGGCATTCTTTGTTTACGCATTGTTCCGGCGGGACTGGCGCTTTCTGCTGCCTGCGCTGATCCTTTCCCTGCTCCTGACTGGCGGAGGCTTTTTCTGCGGGCTTGGTTCCCTTCTTTCACCGTTTGCGATTGCAGCCGCACTGATCGTCAGCTTTTTCTGGCTGAAGCTGCAAAAGGAGGAGGGCTTCCCGCTGTTTGAGATCACCTTTAATGAGGAGCAGGAACGGCAGAAGGTGCAGGAAAAGCGCACGGAATACCGCACGCTTCAGGCACAGATCCGCGAGGCGCAGGAGAAACTCGACAGCAATGCCGAAATGACCGATCTGCTTGATGCCGACAGTCAAAAGGATTTCATGCCTGCGCACCTTTCCAATTATCATGAGCGCTACCGCAATGCCGATGCGGTCGTACATTCGGTACAGCCGCACGATGACCGCATGGATACTGTAACCGAACCGGAGCAATCCGGTGAAATGGATGAACTTTGAGAAAGGACGGTGCCCAAAATGGAAAACAATACCCTGAATCCCTTTGAGAATGAAAAACCGAAGCTCGTACATCTGGAAAAGGATGAATCTCACTACGAATACTGCCGGATGCAGATGCATGATATTGAACGCACGCACCGCCGCACGTTCATCTGCAACCTCGTGCTCTGTATTTTTGTCGCTTTCCTTGCGATTTTTCAGAAATATGTTGCAGGATTCGGCGCTTTATCCTCGCCGCTCAGTATTGATTCGGTCAGACGGCCGGGCGCGATCCTTGCCGGCGGCATTTTCCAGATCATCATTGCAATGATTATCATTGTCCTCGGCTATCTGGCATGGGCGAATTTCCATACGCTGAATATTTTTCTGGAAATGTGGTATGTGATTGTCACGATTGTCGGTGTGGTAAGGCTGGATTATATATCCGCGCTCATCGGCATTGTCGGTGCTGTATTTTACTTCTTCTCGCTGCGCGAAATGCAGCATGAGGCTGCGCTTGCGGAGATGGAGGGCTATCCGGAATTTCAGGAGAAATTCGATATTGCGAAATCGGATATTGTCATCCAGACGCTGCTTGCGCATCAGGGCGAGCGCAGAACCAAATCCACGCTCTTTACAACGGATTATTCGCTGCGCAAAAAGAAGAAAAAGCAGATCTATTATAAAGACGGCAATTCCGTGACCAATAATATTGAGGAACGCGATGCGGGCGCTGCCGGAGAAGAGCTTGCAAAAATGCTGCAAAAGCAGCTCTCGGATGTCAAGGATGCACGCGAGACCCGCACGGCGATTGCCTCGCTGGATGCCGTTGCTGCAGAGAAAAAGCGTGAGGCGCAGGGCATTGATCTGAAGGAAATGGCGGATATTACCTCGCTTCCGGCAGAGGAGCCGGCCGAAATTCCGCAGCCCGCAAAAGAATCCGCGCCGGAGCAGATTGAGCCGGAGCGTGCAGATGCAGAAGCCGCAGCCGCAGCAATTCTTGCGGAGGCGGAGGCAAAGGCTGCTGCAATCCTTGCAGCGGCAGAGGAAAAAGCACAGGCTCTTTCCCGCGAGGCAGATCATGCACTGGAAAAGCCCGAAGCGGAAGCCGTACCGGAGCAGCCCGCGGAGGCTGCCGCGCCGGAAAAGCCTGCCGCAAAGCCGGCAGCGCATACCGGAAATCCGAATCCAAACCGGAAAAAGAAGAAAAAGCGCTGAATCTGCGCGCATACTGATGCATAAAAAGGAGAACAACTATGGCACTGTCGCAGTATATGCAGGCGAAATATGAAGAAAACCGGCTGCGGATGAATAAGCTGAACGGAAATTTCAGCAAATATATGTGGTTCATGATTATACTGGGCGCAATCATCTTCCTCAGCGCGTTTATTGCCGGTATTATGTCCACAATGGCGGAAAGAGACAAGGGTGTCGGCTTGTTTTACTATGCAATGTCCGCCGGAATCCTTCAGATTCTGCTCAGTGCCGCAACCATTTTGCTCGGCTGGATTACAGCCGCGAAAAAACGGATCGCCAGTTTCATTCTGCTCGGTATTTACCTGATTGCCATGATTGCGATTCTCGTTCAGAAGAACGGTACATTTGCGGCTGCAAATATTATCTTTCTGCTGACCGGCATCGGCCTGAACATCTGGGCACAGATGCTGTTCAATGAGGATAATCTTCTGAAAGGCGAGCCGGGCTATCCGCTGTTTTCGCCGGAAGCCGCAGAGCGTGCGCATTATGAAGTGCCGCTGAATGTCAGAATACGTCAGGCGGAGGCCGGCAAAGCAATGGCGACGATCGGCGGAACGGCAGCAGAGCCGCAGCCGGAGATTCCGCAGCCGGAGGCTGTCCTTCCGGCGCAGGAATATGAACGGGATGACGAGGGCTTTTCCAATCCGAAGCCGCTCGGCCCGACACCGTCGGTACACCGTCCGGAAACGCTGCATCTTTCCGGTCCGGTCAATCTGGAGGAAATGCGGACGCCCTACGGCGAATCGCCGCAGCCGGCAGAACCGGCGGAACCGGTGCAGCCCGCGCCGCTGCCGCAGATACAGCTCGATGCACTTACAAATGTGCAGAAAACAGAGGAACCCGTGCCGCAGCAGCTGAATGCGGCTGATCTGCTCGTGGATATGACCGCGATTCCCTCACACGCGACAGCACAGGGAAATCCCGATCTGCTTCCGACACCGGAGGATGTGCGCGCAAGGCTTGCTGCCATGAAAAGGGCAAGACAGGAGCATCCTTCTGACAGATGACAAAAAGGACACGATCATGAAACAATTTTAATCGCCGGCGGTCAATGCGCTGATGTATGCCGGCCAGACGGATTCCGGATATACAGACGGGAGCGGCTTTTTGCCGATTAAGCTGTACGACATCAATCCGCTCTGCTATGCGGCCGGCGCGATTCTGAGCACGGTGCTGTTTGCCGTGATCTGGTTCCTGCTGCTTCGCGGCACATGGACACTCGGCCGGCACTGGCATCCGGTCTGGATTCTGGAAGCAATCCAGCCGCTGCTGCTGATTTTCGGGCTGTATTTTACAGCGATGGTCGTTATGAGCGGCGATTTGTTCACATCCGTCCGGCCTGAATGGGTGCAGGGGTTTATCTTCCTGTATCTCGCTGCCGCGGTCATTCTGATCGCAGCGGACTGCATAATGATGACGCTGCGGGCGAAAGAGAGACAACAATGGAAACGGTGGTGTTTGAATGTTTGCAAAGGTCAGCAGTCTCGGACTGTTCGGACTGAATGCATTTCCTGTTGATGTGGAGATCAATCTCAGCAAGGGACTTCCGCGATTTGAGATTGTCGGACTGGCCGATGCTGCTGTGCAGGAGAGCCGTGAACGCATCAAAGCCGCGCTTTATACCTGCGGAATCGTTTTCCCGAGTTCAAACTGCATTGTCAATCTGGCGCCCGCCGACAAGCGGAAAAACGGCAGTATGCACGATCTTGCAATCTTTATGGCGATTCTGGCGGCGCTCGGCCGCGTGCAGGTTCCGGAGGATGCCGCAATCATCGGGGAGGTTTCGCTCAACGGCGATGTCCGGCCGGTCAACGGCGTGCTCCCGATGACACTGACTGCAAAAAAGCGCGGCATCCGGACAATGTATGTGCCGATGGACAACGCAAAGGAGGCCGCCGTTGTGGACGGGATGACCGTTTACGGCGTGCCGGATGCAAAGGCGCTGCTCAGTCATCTGGAGGGCGATACGCCGCTTCAGCCGATGCAGCATATCGGGCTGGAGCAGGTTGCTGCACCGCAGATCCCTGATTTTTCGGATGTCCACGGGCAGAATGCCGCCAAGCACGCGCTGGAAATTGCTGCGGCAGGCGGACACAATGCGCTGCTGATCGGCCCGCCGGGCAGCGGAAAAAGTATGCTGGCCAAGCGGATGCCGGGGATTCTGCCGCCGCTGACCTTTGAAGAATCCATTGAAACAACGATGATCCATTCCGTTGCGGGGCTGCTGGACGCAGCGCACCCGCTCGTGACGGTGCGGCCGTTCCGTTCGCCGCATCATACGATCTCCACGGCGGGACTTGCAGGCGGCGGCACAGTGCCGCATCCCGGCGAGATCTCATTGGCACACAACGGCCTGCTCTTTCTCGATGAACTGGCCGAATTTGACCGCAGAACACTGGAAATTCTCCGGCAGCCGCTCGAAGACAGAGAGGTGACGATCTCCCGTGCAGCGGGTACGATCCGCTATCCCTGCTCGATCATGCTGATTGCGGCGATGAACCCCTGTCCCTGCGGCTATCTCGGACACCCGACACGCCCCTGCACCTGCGGACAGCGTGCCGCCGCACAGTATCTCAACCGCATTTCCGGCCCGCTGCTCGACCGCTTTGACCTGCATATCGAAGCAGCGCCGGTGACATTTGACGATCTTTCCTCGCAGAAGCCGGAGGAATCAAGCGCGGAAATCAGAAAGCGCGTAATTGCGGCGCGGGAGATTCAGAATCAGCGTTTCAAGGATACGAAAATCACCTGCAATGCCCGCATCACGCCGGACAAGCTCGCAAAATTCTGTCCGCTGACCGATCAGGCAAAGGCACGGCTCAAAGCCGTTTTTGAGAAGATGGGGCTTTCGGCAAGAGCCTACGACCGGCTGCTCAAGGTTGCGCGGACGGTCGCGGATATGCAGCAGTCTGAGGTCATTGAGGCGCAGCATATCGCAGAGGCCGTGCAGTACCGCACGCTTGACCGCAAATACTGGCAGGTCGGCAGTGCCGACAGCCGTTGATCCAAAGTTTTCAGGCAGCGTCCTTCGAACAGGAGACAAAGCCTGTTCTCCTGTGATATAACAAAGAAAAACGATGCAGACAATAAACAAAAGGATAGGAGATCACAAATTGAAACGCTATTCCACTGAATCCTCGCGTGAGGGCTTCCGGCACCGGATGGACTGGCTGCTGCTCATACTTGTGACGCTTTGTGCGGGTGTGAGCGTGGTTATGCTCCGTGCGCTCTGGACGCAGAATATCACCGAAGAAGTCGATGCAAACGACTGGATCGTGCAGCTTATTTCGCTGGGGCTGGGCATTGCGGGCTGCATTGCCGTTTCCGCGATGGATTATCACAAGCTGGCGCGGTTCTGGTTTTTGTATGCGCCGCTGGCGCTGGGACTTGTCGCCCTGACCTTTACCAGTCTCGGCTACGGCCGTGAGGGCGCGGATGACCGCGCATGGATCGACCTCGGATTTGTGCAGATTCAGCCCTCCGAGATCTTAAAGCTCGTTTTTCTGCTGACCTACGCACTTCATATATCCAAAGTGACGGACAAGCTCAATCAGCCGCTGCATCTTTTTCTGCTGCTGATGCACGCAGCGCTGCCGGCGGGCATCGTTGCGGTGCAGGGCGATTACGGTACGGCAATTGTATTTGCCTCCATGACTGTATTTATGCTGTTTGCGGCAGGGCTTTCGTTCTGGTATCTGCTCGGCGGCGCGGCGCTGCTGCCGCTGGCGTTCTGGTTTGTCTGGACATATGTATTCGGTGATGTTCACCGCGGGCGCATCCGCGTGTTGCTCAATCCCGGCAGCGACCCGCAGGGACTGGAATACCAGCAGAATCTCGGACTGAAAGCAATCCGCTCCGGCAAGCTCTTCGGACTTGGACTGAACGCCGCTCCCGAGGATTATATTACTGTGCCGGAAATGCACAATGACTTCATTTTTTCGTTTATCGGTGAGGCATTCGGCTTTGTCGGCGCGATTGTTGTCATCGTGATTCTGGCGGCGATCTGCCTGCGGATTTTCCGCAACAGCCGTGCGGCAAAGGATACAATGGGCAGAACGCTCTGCATGGGCGTTTTTGCGATCATGTTCACGCACGGCCTGATGAATCTCGGTATGGTGCTCAAGGTCATGCCGGTCATCGGTATTCCGCTGCCGTTTTTCAGCGCGGGCGGTACGGCGATGCTTTCGATGTATCTCTGTATCGGGCTGGTCATCAGTGCGTATACCCATAATGAGAAAAAATACCGCGTATTCTATGATGCGGAGAGCATGAACTGAATCTGTATTCTATTTCAAAGGAGATTTTTATATTTATGGAAACCACACTTTTCCCGATCAGTGCAGAGCAGCATATCGGCTTCTGCATTTTTGCGACTTTGCTGTTTCTGCTGCAATTTGTCCGCACAAAGCGCTGGCATCAGCTGGTTATGGCAATCGCCGTCCCGCTTTCTCTGCTGATCTACATCAATCCCTCAAATGAGAAATTCTATTACGGAATCGGCATTATGGAGGGCGTTCTGCTGCTGACCGCGCTGATTCTGAGCATTGTGCAGGGGAGAAAGACCGCAAAGGAGGAAAAGGCAAAGCAGGCTGCCGAAAAAGCCGCGGCAGAGGCTGCCCCGCAGGATGCACCTGAAACCGCAGAAGCAGCATCCGCTGTCAGCGAAACGGAGGAATGATTTATGCGCGCAAACAGAATCGTCATTCTTGACTGGGACACAATGGCATACAATAAGGACGAGGTCAGCGCAAAGCGCTTTGCGCAGCTTGCGGCAAATGTCGATATATATCCCGCAACAAAGCCGGAGGAGACCGTTTCACATATCGGTGATGCGGATGTCGTCATCTGCAATAAGGTTCTGATTACCCGCGAGGTCATGGAGGCCTGCCCGAATATCAGATACATCGGTATTCTGGCGACCGGCTTCAATAATGTGGATCTCGAAGCGGCAGCGGAGCGCGGCATTCCGGTCTGCAATGCCGGCAGCTACTCGACCGATGCGGTCACGCAGCTTGTTTTTGCATATATTTTCGATTATTTTCAGAGGGTTGCACTCTATTCGATGGATGTGCGGCTCGGTCTCTGGGAGAAGGCACCGACCTTTTCCTATTTTCCGTATCCGACCGGCGAGCTGCGCGGCAAAACGCTCGGCATCATCGGCTACGGCCATATCGGCAAAAATGTGGCGAAGATCGCGGATGCTTTCGGAATGCGCGTGATGATCGCAACGAGAACAGAGCCGGAAAACTGCCCCTATACGGTCACAACGGCGGAGGAGGTTTTCCGCAGCGCGGATGTCCTGACGCTGCACTGCCCGCTGACCGAGCAGACAAAGGGACTGATCTGCAAGCAGTCGCTCGCACTGATGAAGGAAACAGCAATCCTCATCAATACCTCACGCGGCGGCACAGTCGTCGAGCAGGATCTTGCAGATGCACTGAACAATGATATGCTCGCGGGCGCCTATCTCGATGTACTGGAAAAGGAGCCGATGTCGCCGGATACCCCGCTGAAAAATGCGAAAAACTGCGTCATTACCCCGCATATCGGCTGGACGCCGCTGGATACCAGAAGGCGCTTGCTCGATATTACCGAGGACAATCTCCGCGGCTGGCTCGGCGGCAATCCGCAGCACGTTGTCAATCCGCAGTATGCAGTTCACAATGAAACAGAGAAACGGCCGAATGAATAAGCCGTGAAAATGAAGGGAAGTATTTTTTTGGAAACGCATAATACCCTGCGCCCGCTCTCGGAGAGTCAGCGCATTGTAGTCAAAGTCGGCACATCCACGCTGACACACCGCACCGGCAGAATGAATCTGCGGCGGTTTCATAATCTTGTGCGCGTGCTGGCCGATCTCTCGAATGCGGGCAAGCAGCTCATTCTGGTTTCATCGGGCGCAGTCGGCCTCGGCGTCGGACAGCTCGGTCTGCGGGAACGCCCGACCGATACCCCGACCAAGCAGGCCTGCGCGGCTGTCGGACAGTGTGAGCTGATGTATCTCTATGACCGGCAGTTCGGCAATTACAGCGTCAATGTGGCGCAGGTATTGCTGACAAAGGCAATTCTCAATTCAAACGGCGGCGAAAATGCCGGAAACTGCATGGAAAGGCTGCTTGATCTCGGTGTCATCCCGATTGTCAACGAAAACGATACGGTTGCGATCGACGAACTGGAGCTGGAAATCGGTGAAAACGATTCGCTGGCCGCAATCGTTGCGGGGCTTGTCCATGCGGATACGCTCGTGCTGATGAGCGACATCAACGGCCTGTATTCCGCCGATCCGCACAAGGATGAGAACGCAAAGCTGATTCCGGTCGTACATGAGATCACGCCGGAAATTGAGGCGATTGCGGGCGGCGCAGGGACACCGAATGCGCGCGGCGGCATGGCAACCAAAATCTCTGCGGCGAAAATGGCGACGGAGGCCGGCATAGATATGGTTATCCTCAACGGCGAGAAACCGGAGCGGCTCTATGATCTGCTGCTGAATGATGAGCAGGTCGGTACGAGATTTGTTGCCAAGCGTTAAGACAACACACATCATGAATCGGAGGAATTTTATATGGAACAGCTTACAGTTCAGCAGCTCGGCGCACGGGCAAAGGCCGTTGCGGGAATCCTTGCTGCTGCATCCCCCAAACAGAAAAATGACGCACTCGCTGCCATTGCAGATGCGCTCATTTCCCGCACGGATGAGATTATTGCTGCAAATAAAATTGACCTTGAAAACGCGGTCAAGAACAATATGTCCAAGGCAATGCAGGACAGACTGCTGCTCAATGCAGACCGCATCGAAGGCATTGCGGACGGCGTGCGCAAGCTGATTCAGCTTGAGGAGGTTGTCGGCAAGGTTGAATTCGGCGTGGTGCGCCCGAACGGTCTGCGCATTCAGAAAACGCGCGTTCCGCTCGGTGTCATCGGTATTATCTTTGAGAGCCGTCCGAATGTCACGGTCGATGCGGCGACACTCTGCATGAAGGCCGGAAACTGCGTGATCCTGCGCGGCGGCAAGGAGGCTTTCAGCTCGAATGTCTGCCTGACCGATATTATGCGCGATGCGGTCAAAGCAGCCGGACTGCCGGAGGATATTATCCAGCTTGTGCCGGATACAACCCGTGAAAGCTCGAATCAGCTCATGAAGCTCTCCCAGTATCTCGATGTGCTGATTCCCCGCGGCGGCGCAGGGCTTATCAATGCCGTTGCGGAAAATGCAACAGTTCCAGTCATCAAAACAGGCGTCGGCAACTGCCATGTTTTCGTAGATGCATCCGCGGATCTGGAAATGGCCGTGAATATTGTCAATAACGGCAAAACACAGCGTCCTTCCGTCTGCAATGCGGTCGAAACGGTACTGATCCACAAGGATATTGCGGCGCAGTTCCTGCCGATGATGAAAGCAAAGCTCGATGAACACAGCGTCACGCTGCACGGAGATGCCGCTGCAAAATCCGTGCTCGGCGACTGCGTGCTTGATGCCGGAGAGGACGACTGGGCAAACGAGTATCTCGATTATCAGCTTGCGGTAAAGATCGTGGACGATGTGGATGCGGCAATGGCGCATATCGCACAGTACGGCACCAATCACAGCGAGTGCATTGTCACGAAATCGCTCGAAAATGCGGAGAAATTCCAGCGCGGCGTCGATGCGGCGGCAGTGTATGTCAATGCCTCGACACGTTTCACGGACGGCGGCGAATTCGGCTTCGGCGCGGAGATCGGCATTTCCACGCAGAAGCTCCATGCCCGCGGCCCGATGGGGCTCGATGAGCTGACCTCGGTGAAATATCTCATCAACGGCGAGGGCCAGATCCGGTAATTTGCAGTTTTTTGTGATTCACGAATTCAGGAAACCCGTATATTCCGAAGTGGGATATACGGGTTTTGCGATAAAAGGAGGCGCATTCCGTGCAGCTCAACGAAAATATCACCAAGCTGGAGCAGAATTATCTTTTTGCGGAGATTGCAATGCGCGTCCGGCATTATAAAGAGGCACACCCCGAAAAGGAGATGCTTTCGCTCGGCATCAATGATGTTACGCGGCCGCTGGCACCGGCGGTATCCGAGGCAATGGCGGAGGCGGCGCATGAAATGCGCGATGCTGCGCGGTTTCACGGCTACGGCGATGTGCAGGGCGAGCTGTTTCTGCGTCAGGCGATCTGCGGCTATTACCGTGCATTGAAGGTCAGCATTGAGCCGGAAGACGTATTTGTCAGCGACGGCGCAAAGAGTGATCTTGCAAATCTCTGCGATCTGTTTGCGCCGCAGAGCACGGTGCTGCTGCCGAATCCGGTATATCCCGTATTCTATGATACCAGTGTCATGGCGGGGCGGCGGATTCTGTTTTCCCGCGGCACAAAGGAAAACGGCTTTCTCCCGATGCCGGACGACCATATTCATACCGATCTGATCTATCTCTGCTCACCGAATAACCCGACGGGCGCGGTTTATACACGCGCACAGCTTCAGGCATGGGTCGAATACGCCCATGCGCACCATGCCTGCATTATCTATGATGCAGCCTATGAAGCCTACATCCGCAACGCCGCACTGCCGCGCAGCATCTTTGAGATTGCGGGCGCCGAAACCTGCGCGATTGAGATCAATTCTCTCTCGAAAATGGCGGGCTTCACGGGCGTCCGATGCAGCTGGGTGATCGTACCGCGGGCGCTGACTGCGGAGGGACAGTCCCTGCATAAGCTCTGGATGCGGCGGCAGACAACAAAATACAACGGCACCTCGTATATTGTGCAGCGCGGGGCGGCAGCGGCATTTTCGCCGGAGGGACAACGGCAGGTGCGCAGAGATGTGCAGTATTACATGGAAAATGCCGACCTGATCCGCACGGCACTGCACCGGAGCGGCGTCTTTACGACCGGCGGCGAGCACGCACCGTATGTCTGGATGGAATGTCCGTATCATATGCGTTCATGGGATTGCTTTGCGCTGCTGCTGCGGCATTACGGGATTGTATCATCGCCGGGTGTCGGCTTCGGAGAGCAGGGCGAGGGCTGGCTGCGGTTTTCGTCATTCGGGAGCCGTGAGGTGATTGAAAAAGCGGCGCATCTTCTCACCGCAATGGACTGGGATCAGCTTGCGCTCTTTGCCTGACGGTGCAGATGCTATGCCTGACAGCCCTTTTATATCTTTTTCTGCTTCTCCCATTGCATTTTTCCGGAATATATGTTATAATATAAAAAATAGCGCCGAACCGCACAAAGTTTCTGGGAATGGTGCATTTTTTTCAGATTAAATGCGAGGTGATTGTATGTGCTGTCGTAACTGCGGAAAGCCGGTCAAAGACGGCGCATCCTTCTGCGGCTCCTGCGGTGAGCCGATTCCAAAAAAGCCGGAAACCGCTTCCGTTCCGTCTGCTCCGGCCGCTCCGCCCGAACCGCAGGCATCTGCTGCGCCGCCTGCACCGCCTCCTCAGAATCCGCAGCCGCCTTATCAGGCGCCGCAAAACCCGCAGTCCCGCTTCCCGCGGCAGCCTGCTCAGCAGCAGTATCCGCAGGGCAGCACACCGGTATATGCCGCAGCACAGCGCCCCCCGCAGACCAATATCGGCCTGATTGCAATTATTATCCTGCTGGCAGCGCTTGTTCTGGCCGCAGCGGTTCTGCTGTTCATCAAGCCGGGCTATCTGCTGCACCGCGGCGGCGGAAATGTCAGCAGCCTTGCAGAACAGCTTGAAACCGGCCTGACAGCCCCCGCACAGACAGAGACACAGGCCGGAACCGCCGGCAGTGAAACATCGGCGGCTGAAACCGTCACGCAGGCACAGACCGAGCCGCCTGTGCAGGAGCCTGCGGACGAATCCAGCACGGAAGAAAGCAGCGACAGCAGCAGTGACGGCAGCAGCGAGAACAGAAATGACAGCAGCAAGCCGGAGGAAGCCCGCATCGGCGGCGAAAACAAACCGCTGAACGATGCATGGGCAGCCTCAACGAGTGCGCGCCCGTCCTTTGACGAATTTGAATGGTGCTTCGGACAGAACGGGTTTATTTATGATGCACCGGGATATGCGGAGCCGATCACAGCGCCGGATGGCTGGATCGGCGGCTGGAAGGCAATGGTGATTTATAATCCGACCAATGCCGCAGGAACGTTCACACGCGAGCTGGACAATATCGTCATCAGCGTGGAAGGAACATCGGCTGAGCTCACGATCGACTGGTATCTGATGGCAGCGGATTACGGCGAGAGCTACAATGAGGAGGATATGCCGGACACCGTATTTTACGGTACGGCGACACGGAACGGTCTCTCTGTGTCGGGAGCAGCAACGATTCAGATCAGCAGCTTCTGGAATGACGGCGGAAAGCAGTATGCGGTCGGAACGCTCACAACGCAGGACGGCATTCCGGCTTATCTTGCAATGGTTCGTCCGTAAGCATTTCATGTGCAGCTCCGGCGAAGCAACCCGAAGGATTGAGAAGGGGGAGGAAAAGCATTTGCTTTTCCTCCCCCGCTTGTTAATTGGCGGAGCAATATAAATTATAGGCCGAATCGGATTGAATATTGTTTAATGTTCCGGATTTTCTGTAACAATTTTGTTGAATAATGCTATTGCTTTTTCTTCGTAAATCGGTTATAATATAAGCTGTATTGTTTGAAGAATCGGCCGCATTTGCGTGCAGATCTTCGCAGCTGCCGCTGTTCCGGTGTCACGACGGCAGCGTTCCGCAAATTTTCTCTGCCGGACAGAGAAAACCGGAGACAAAAGCATCGGAGAATGGAGTATCAAATGTCCAAATTTTCAGAAAAGGTGACGCAGGATTTCCTGAACCGCCTCCAGCTTCAGTTCAATGTTTCGCCGGATGAGGCAAGCGACAAGCAGATCTATCTTGCACTGTCCTCCGTGGTGATGGATCTGATGAAGGCAAAGCGTCAGAAATTCATGAACCATGTCAACTCGACCGGCCAGAAACAGATTTTCTATCTTTCGATGGAATTTCTGATGGGCAGATCGCTGAAAACCAGCCTTTACAATCTGGATCTTGCCGAGGATGTCAGCAAGTTTCTCAAGAAATTCGATATTAATCTTGACCGCATCTACGATTACGAGCCGGACGCAGGTCTCGGCAACGGCGGTCTCGGCAGACTGGCTGCCTGTTATCTCGACGGCCTTGCAACAACAGGCTATCCGGCAACGGGCCACTCGATCTGCTATGAGTACGGCATCTTCAAGCAGAAGCTCGAGGAAGGCTGGCAGACAGAGCTGCCCGATAACTGGCTCCCCGGCGGCGAGGTCTGGCTCGATCCGAGACCGGAGCAGGCAATTGAGGTGCATTTTGAGGGCGATCTGGAAGAATACTGGGATCAGCAGTATCACCACATTTCCCATGTCAATTACAGCACCGTCACGGCAATCCCCTATGATATGTATGTTTCGGGCTACAACAGCAATGCAGTTTCTGTACTGAGACTGTGGTCTGCAAAGGCGCCGAGCTTCGATATGGCGATGTTCAATCAGGGCGATTACTCCAAGGCGCTCGCACAGAATTCCATCGCAAATGCGATCTCCAAGGTGCTCTATCCGAACGACAATCATCTCGAAGGCAAGTCGCTCCGTCTGCGTCAGCAGTATTTCCTCTGCGCGGCTGCGGTCGGCGATATTGTCAACAGCCACATGAGCGTTTACGGCACACTGGATAACCTCGCTGAAAAGGTTGCGATCCACATCAACGATACGCACCCGACGCTTGCAATTCCGGAGCTGATGCGCATTCTGCTCGATGACTGCGGTTACGGCTGGGACAAGGCATGGGACATCACCACAAAGGTCTTTGCCTATACGAACCACACCGTTATGGCAGAGGCGCTTGAAAAGTGGGATGTCAACCTCGTCCGCAGAGTCATTCCGCGTATCTTCTCCATCATTGTCGAGATCAACAACCGCTACTGCGCTGAGGTCTTTGCAAGAACCAATGACAGCGGCCTGACAACACAGATGTCAATTATTCAGGATAACCTGATCCATATGGCGACACTCTGCGTTGCAGCTTCCCACAACGTCAACGGCGTTTCCAAGCTGCACTCCGAGATTATCAAGGATGCAGTGTTCAATAATGAATACCGCTACTGCCCGAAGAAGTTTACGAATGTCACCAACGGCATCGCATACCGGCGCTGGCTGTATCAGTCGAATCCCGGCCTGACCAAGCTGCTGAAGGATACAATCGGCGGCGGCTTCCTGAAGAACGGCGCAGAGCTTGAAAAGCTGCGCACCTATCAGGACGATCAGGCAGTGCTGGAAAAGCTGATGCAGGTCAAGCGCGACAACAAGGCGGAATTTGCAAAATATGTCAAGGCAAAGAGCGGCATTGTCCTCAATCCGGACAGCGTATTCGATGTGCAGGTCAAGCGTCTGCATGAATACAAGCGTCAGCACCTCAATGCACTGAATATTCTGGCGGATTATCAGATGCTTCTGGATAATCCGGATGCAGATTTTGCACCGAAGACCTATATCTTCGCAGCAAAGGCCGCACCGGGCTACTATCTTGCAAAGCAGATCATCAAGATGATCTGGTCGCTCTCCGAGGAGATCCGCAAGAATCCGAAGATCAGCGAAAAGCTCGCCGTTGTGTTCCTTGAGAATTACTGTGTCACGCTCTCCGAGCTGCTGATGCCGGCATCCGATTTCTCCGAGCAGATCTCGCTCGCAGGCACAGAGGCTTCCGGCACGGGCAACATGAAGCTGATGCTCAACGGTGCTGTCACGATCGGTACGCTCGACGGCGCAAACATTGAGATCAAGGATGCTGCCGGCGATGAGAATATCATCATCTTCGGCATGAAGACCGAGGAGGTCAATTCCCGCAAGCCGAATTATCATCCGCAGGATATTTACAATCACCACGGTCTCATCCGCTGCTGTGTGGACCGCATCGCAAACGGCATCGACGGCAACAAGTTCCCGGAGATCGCGCAGTCGCTGCGCACGCAGGATCCGTATATGGTGCTTGCCGATTTTGACAGCTACCGCAATGCACAGGCCTATGCCGCACAGTGCTATGCTGACAAGCTGCGCTTCGCAAAGATGAGCCTCAATAATATTGCCGGTGCAGGCGTGTTCTCCGCAGACCGCGCCGTGACCGAATACGCCAAGAACATCTGGCACCTGTAATTCAGTTCGCAGCACGCAGTCCGCAGCTCGCAATTTCAGTGAATCAGCGGAATATCAGCTGCGGAATATGATGAAATCACGCAAACAGCGGGCGGTCAGATTGATCGTCCGCTGTTATTTTCACCGCCTTGTCTGCGGTTTTGAGCGAGGCGGCATTCAAAATCCGTGCCGCAGGCGCATAACGCGCACCGCAATTGCGAATTATCATAAAAGTGGGGATTAGCATGAGAAGAATATATGACAGCTGGGACCGCGCCTATAAATCCGTATTCGGCGCGCTCCGTCAGAATGAACCCTGTACCTTTACGATTTGTCTGCCGAATACAACAAAGCTCGATACCAATCCGATGCTGGTGCTTTACCGCCCCGGCATGAAGGAGCGGTTCATCCCGATGAACACCGTTTACCGGAGCAGTGATGTGACCTATTACTCTGCGACCTGCTCTGCGAAATATCCGGGCGTACACTATTACTATTTCTCGTATATTTCCGGCGGGCAGTGGTTTTATATCAAAAAAGCGGCCGCGCATGAAGGAATTGTCGGCGAGGGCGACCTCTTTCAGCTCACGGTCTATGACGAGAGCTTCCAGACACCGGAATTTCTCAAGGGCGGCGTGATGTATCAGATCTTTCCGGATCGCTTCTGCAAAAGCGGGATGCAGCATGAAAATGTGCCGAATGACCGCGTCCTGCGCGAGGACTGGGGCGGCACACCCTATTACCGTCCCGATCAGCACGGCCATGTCTGGAACAACGACTATTTCGGCGGCGATCTGGAGGGCATTGTTCAGAAGCTCCCCTATCTGGAATCGCTCGGTGTCACCTGCATCTATCTCAATCCGATCTTTGAATCGCATGAAAATCACCGCTACAACACCGCCAATTACCGCAAGGTCGATCCGCTGCTCGGCACAAATCAGGATTTTGCCCGCCTCTGTACGGAATGCGCCCGCCACGGCATCAGCGTGATCCTTGACGGCGTGTTCTCGCACACCGGCGCGGACAGCATCTATTTCAACAAGTTCTGCCGCTATGACACGGTCGGTGCCTATAATTCCAAATCCAGCCCCTTTTACAAGTGGTACAGCTTCCATCATTACCCCGATACCTATGAGGCTTGGTGGGGGATTGATACGCTGCCGAATGTCAACGAAAATGAGCCGGAATACACCGACTATATCTGCGGAAAGGGCGGCGTGCTCGAATACTGGATGAGCCTCGGTGCAGCGGGCTTCCGTCTCGATGTTGCCGATGAGCTGCCGGATGCGTTCCTCGATCATCTCCATGACTGCGTGAAGGCCGCGGACGGTGAACATATCGTCATCGGTGAGGTCTGGGAGGACGCCTCTACCAAGGAGGCCTACGGCGTCAAGCGGCGCTATCTGCTCGGCAATCAGCTCGATTCCGTTATGAATTATCCCTTCCGCAGCGCAATCATGCAGTATCTCGGCGGATGCAGCCCCTATGATTTCCGCAATAATATCATGACCATTCTCGAAAATTATCCGAAATGCGTTGTGGATGTGCTGATGAATTTTGTATCCACGCATGATATTGAACGTGCGATTACAGTTTTCGGCGGGGAGCCGGCAAACGGCCGCAGCAAGGACTGGATGGCCGAACGCAGACTCAATCCGCAGCAGTACGAAATCGGCAAGAAAAAACTGAAATGTGCGATGGTGCTGCAATTCTTCCTGCCCGGCGTGCCGAGTATCTATTACGGCGATGAAGCCGGTCTCGACGGCTACGGCGACCCGTTCAACCGCCGATGCTACCCGTGGGGACATGAGGATCATGACCTCATCGACTTCACCAAGGAGCTTTCGCGCATCCGGCATCTCTCAAAGGTGTTTATTGACGGCAACCTCAAATTCCTGACGCTGGATGACAATTATATCGTGTTTGCGCGCTACCGTGAACAGCGCCGCAAGGCTATGGTCATTGCCGTGAACCGTTCCGATCATGAAATCGTGTTCGGCGTTGATAAAACACCGTTCACCGACCGCTATACAATGTTTGATGTCGTCCACGGCGAAATCAACGGCAACGATGTCAAGCTCCCGCCCTACGGCTTCGTCGCTGTCAAGGTGGAGCTGTAAACGGGGAATTCAGGGATGCTTTCAGCGATGGGCAGCGCCCCATTACCAATCCGCCGGAAGCATCTCTGAAATCTCCGGTTCACGGCACCGCGCTGAACGGAAAGGAGGCGAAGGAAGGTGCTGCTTTCGTGTACGGGGATACACAAATTCTATCAGGACAATCATGTTCTGCGTTCCGTCAGTCTGACGATTGAAAATCAGGACAGGATCGGTCTGGTCGGCGACAACGGCTGCGGAAAATCGACGCTGCTTCGTATTTTAACGGAGCAGGAGCTTCCGGATGCCTATGAGCACGATGAGCCTGCGATTGCAAGGGCGACAAATCTCCGCATCGGTTATCTGGCACAGAATGCGGGGCTGGACGGCAGCAAGACCGTCCTTGAGGAAATGAACGATGCCTTCTCGCATCTGCGGAAGGCGCAGGCGGAGATGCAGGCGTTGGAGGCCAAAATGGAATCCGGCCTGACCGACGCCGAAACAGACGAATATACGCGGCTTTCTGCCTATTTTGAAATCAACGACGGCTATACGACCGATGTGCGCATCCGCACGGTACTCTACGGCATGGGCTTCGGAGAGGAAACACTTTCCCGCACGGTTTCCGGCTTTTCCGGCGGTGAAAAGACGCGGCTTGCGCTTTGCAAGCTGCTGCTTGAAATGCCGGAGCTTCTGATTCTCGACGAACCGACGAACCATCTGGATTTTCAGACGGTCGGCTGGCTGGAGGATTATCTGAAATCGTGGCGCGGGGCGCTGCTGATTGTCAGCCACGACCGCTTTTTCCTCGACCGCCTCTGCACGAGCATCTGTGAGCTGGAACGCGGCGAGCTGACCCGCTACAAGGGCAATTACACCGCTTTCACGAAACTGCGCGCGGAATCGCGGGAACGGCAGCAGAAGGAATATGAAGCGCAGCAGCGCGAGATCGCAAAGCTGGAGGATTATGTTGCACGGAACAAGGTGCGCGCCTCAACGGCAAAATCCGCGAAATCACGCGAAAAGCAGCTTGAAAAAATGGAACGCATCGAGCGGCCGTATTCTGCTGCAAAGACCGCACGGCTCTCGTTTACATACAGTGTCACGCCGCCGATCGACATTCTCGAAGTAAAAAATATTGACCTGACCGTCGGCAAAGGCGCACAGCAGAAAACACTGATGGACGGCATTTCGTTTACCGTGCGCCGCGGTGACAAGATCGGCATTATCGGTGAAAACGGCGCGGGCAAATCGACGCTTCTGAAGGTTCTGCGCAATATTCTGCCGCACAGGGGACTGGTTCGCTGGGCAGCGGGCACAAGGCTTGGCTGCTTTGAGCAGGAGAGCGAATCGCTGAATCCCTATGCGACCGTATTTGACGAGCTGCATGACCGCTATCCGGCGCTCAGTGATTTTGAGGTGCGGTCACTGCTGGGGCAGGTGCGCCTCACCGGCGAAAACGTATTCAAGGAAACGGGCGTGATCTCCGGCGGAGAGCGGGCAAAGCTCTGCTTTGCGATTCTGATGATGGAGCACGGAAATGTGCTGCTGCTGGATGA
>JAFYBM010000018.1 GCA_017540225.1 Oscillospiraceae bacterium
TTTCCGCGCCGCTGGCGGTTTGTATAGTATTTCTCCCAGATATGCCCGATGTCGTCCGCTGCAATGCCGCTGCCGTGATCAGAAATCTCAACAGCAGCAGTCTGCCCGTCAGATTTGAGTGTTACGCCGATCCATTTGTCCACACCGGCATGACGCACGGCGTTGTCAATCAGATTATAGACAGCTCTTTGCAGTCTCGATGCATTGCCACTGATCTGAATACCGTCTGCAATGCTGCGTTCAAAGGTGAATCCGTCCTTTGCATGAAGGTTTTCAAAGCTGTCAGTCACAGAGATGACAATTTCGCTGAGATCAACGGATTCTTTGACCGGCTCTTTATCAGTCATCTGCAATTCGGAGTATTCCAGGATCTCATTGACAAGCGCAGTCAGCCGGTCTGATTCCTCGACAATTACTGCAACATCCGCAGCGCATTGCCGTTCGTCTTCGCGCGAAATATCACGTATCATCTCCGCATACCCCTTAATCATGGTCAGCGGTGTGCGAAGATCATGAGACACATTGGCAAGAAATTCATTCTGAAACTCTCTGTTCTGCTTCAGCTTTTCGGCTGTTCTGTCCAGTGTGCCGTTCAGATCGTCCAGTTCCGTGCAGAATCCCTCGGCGAACGGTGTATCCGACTGATTCCCGCCTAGCTTATGGGCCTTTTCATTTAGCTGCGCGATCGGTTTTGCAAAGCTGCGGGAGAGGAACCATGCCAGCACAAATCCGATAACCACTGAAAGCAGCGTCACCCAGAGAAGCTGTGTCCGGATGATGCGTGCCGCAGAACCGACTGCACCGAGCGTTGCACCGAGATACAGCACGGCATTCTCTCCGCTGAATGTGATATATCTGCCGTAAGCGTACAGATCATCCGTGCGCAGTTCGGCAGTTCCGTTTTCAGATTGGCTGAGCAGCTGTAAGAATTCGTCGAAGTTTTCCGGCAGCTCTCTGTAATGTGCGTGATCGCCTTTGATGCCCTTTTCGCCGCGTTCCTCCCGTTCGTTTTGCCTGCCCTGCAGTTTTCGAAATTCATCGGAGCTGTAAAGCAGATTGCCCTCTGTGTCTGTTACATAGACAACAATGGAGTTTTCTCTGGAGATCTCATCAATATAATCAGAGATTTGACTGCTGCCGCATTGCGATACAATACTATCCGCAGCGGCAACCGTATTTTTGACGATCATGCCGTCATAAAACCGCTGCAAAAAAACGGTTTGCAGCAGCCAGAGCACCGTGAAGATCACTGCCGTGAAAAACATAAAATAACAGAGGAGCTTCTTTTGAAATGTGAACGCATTACGTTTCAAATTTATATCCCACCCCTCGGATCGTTCTGATACAATCGCGGCATGCGCCGAGTTTATTGCGCAGCAGTTTGATCTGCCAGTCCACGGTACGGTCAACGACTGAATCGTCATATCCCCAGACCGCATTCAGGATCTGCTCGCGTGACAGCACGATCCCCTGATTTTCCACAAGGTATTTCAGCAGCGCATATTCCTTTGCGGTCAGTTCGAGCTTTTCTCCGTCTACCGTGACGGTCATGCCGGGTGTATCAATGACTATGCCGCCGGCTGTGAGGATTTCTTCATTTTTTGCTTCCGTTTTCGGCGTTCCGCGCTTGAGTGCGACTCTGATGCGCGCCATCAGCTCCATCGGCGAAAACGGCTTTGTGACATAATCATCGACACCGACCTCAAA
>JAFYBM010000183.1 GCA_017540225.1 Oscillospiraceae bacterium
CGAAGCCGCCGCCTGACGAGCGTTGACAAGGCAAATGTGCTGGAAACCTCGCGGCTTTGGCGGAAAACCATGCATGAGCTTGCAGCGGAATATCCGGATGTCGCATATCAGGATCTGTTCGTAGACAATGCGGCCATGCAGCTTGTTCGGAATCCGCGGCAGTTTGATGTGATCGTGACATCCAATATGTTCGGTGATATTCTTTCGGACGAAGCATCACAGCTTACCGGTTCGATCGGGATGCTGGCCTCCGCATCACTCGGCGACTCCAAGCGCGGTATGTATGAGCCGATTCACGGCTCTGCGCCGGATATTGCAGGACAAAACAAGGCAAATCCGATTGCAGCGATTCTTTCCGGTGCGATGATGCTGCGCTATTCGTTCGGATTATCCGAAGAAGCAGCGTGCATTGAGCAGGCCGTGGATGACGTGCTTGCAGCCGGATACAGAACAGCAGATTTGCTCGGCAGCAGCGCGGGACAGGCACTCAGCTGCACGGAAATGGCTGACGAAATTCTCCGCCGGATTTGACGAAACGGATGCGGAATCATCATATCAAAAGCACGATTTTACATTGACACTGCGCAAACGGCCGTGCTATAATACAGGTAAAATACGGAAAGGAGCGAAAAATATGAGGCGTTTATTCCGCATTCTGCAAGCAGCATTTGTTGCTGCCGCAATGACAATATGCTGTATCATCCCACAGTTCGGCGTGCTTTCACTGACAGCATCCGCTGTTTCCGCAGATTATCCGATGCAGCTCATCAACATTACATCGAAGGATCACGGTGCTGTGCTGACCGAATCCGGCAAAGAGGACGGCGCCGCTGTCACAATGCTGCCCCTGGGCGGCGGTCTTGCCGGTTCATGGCGCTTTGACTATGTCGGCACGGATTCCATCGGCGCCTTCTTCAAAATTTGCAATGCCGAATCCGGCCGCCTGCTGACGCCGCAGGGATACAATGTCAATCCGGACGCGGATGTCGTCATGTTCGGCAGCGAATCGGCCAAATCGCAGCACTGGTATGTGATCCCGACCGACAAAGACCGCCTCGGCAACAATCTGACTTACAAGATCGTCAACTATGAGAACACCTCGCTCGCGCTGACACAGGGACAGCGCAGCATGACGCTGACGAATTACTCCGGTGCGGTGAACCAGACCTATCTGCTGGACAGCGACGGCTTGCAGGGCTTTGCCGGATACTGCTCCAATGACAATACCGGAAGCATTAAGGCTGCAAATATCGGCGGCCTGTTCGGTGAAGTCGTTGAGGCGTCATCCTTCGATGAGCTGAAAAAATATGCCATTGCCGAGGTGCCGTATACCATTATTGTAACAAAAAATATCAGCGTGACAAATCTCAACAAAAACGGCGACCGCTATATGTGCGGTGCCGGCAGAATCTATGTTCACAGCAACAAAACCATCATCGGCAGCTACGGCGCACACACCCTGTTCAATGTGCAGTTCTGCACGACCTCCGGCGCAGGTGTCGGGAACAATATCATCATCAAGAATTTTGATATGCAGCACGATGCAGAATCCAATCACAATGATTCGATCGTCTGTTATTTCGGCTCCGGTCAGAATATCTGGGTCGATCATGTGACCTTTACCGGACACAACAACTATGGCAAGGCGCCGCAGACCGGTCAGGTCGATGAGGACAAATTCCTCGCCTGCTGCTACGATGCAGACTACTGCACGGTTTCCGACTGCTCCTTCGGCGGCCATAAATACGGCCTGATTCTCGGCTATCCCGATGACAATGCAGGCAATCTTTCCAAGTACGGCGGCTATCCGCGGATGTCCCTGATCTCCAACCGCTTCAATGACACCAATACACGCGGTCCGGGACTGATGCGCTGGGGTTATTTCCATTCGCTGAACAACTACGTCAACAAGTTCAGCATGGCCTATACCGTCATCTCAGACTGTCACATTTTCGCAGAAAACTGCACCTATGAAAACGGCGGAAATGTCATCTGCGACTGGGACAGCGTACCGATCGTCGGGCAGTATTCCGAAAGCGGCTCCGCTTTTTCAAACTGCAAGCGCACCAAACAGGGCGGTGATTCCAACAGCACTGCAAAGGGCTGCTCATGGCGGCCGGATACAAATTACAGCTATGTCTCCCTGAGCGCCGGTGATGCAAAGAATTACTGCATGAGCTATACCGGCTGCCAGAATTCTGCGGATAACTACAAATATCTGCGTTTCTCCGGCAAGGGCATTCCGAGCGCAGGCTATACCGAAGCACCGAGCGGTCCGGCCGGCCCTGTTCCCGCATCATTTGCTGACGGCTCTGTGTTCCGCATCTGCAATGCAAACTCCGGCCTCTATATGCAGCCGGAGAACGGAAAAATTGAAAACGGCGTGAATATTTATCAGCAAGGGATCAACGGAACGCTCCTTTCGGAAATCTGGATCTTGCAGGATGCCGGTGACGGGTATTATTATATTGCATCGGCAGCCGATGACAAATATGTGCTGGATGTTGCCGGAAAAAAGGCCGATAACGGCACAAACATCGACCTCTATCAGAATAACGGCGGCATCAATCAGCAGTTTATGTTCCTGTCAAACGGCGACGGCACCTATCTGATCTGCACACGCATTTCCGAATGCAGATCCGCAGTGGAGGTTGCTGACGCAGACACAAGCAGCTTCGGAAATATTCAGGAATGGGAATTAAACGGCGAAGCCTGCCAGAGCTGGAAGCTGGAACCGACTGTGCTCCCGCTGCACGGAAAACTGGTTCAAAGCCTGTCTGTTCAGGACAGCGAACACAGCGATGCCTGGAGCATTGCCTATGATGCAGAAGCCGGAGACAAAATCTTCGGTGACAGAGATTTCACATTCACAGAGCTGCCCGAACAGCTCAAAGGTGCAGAACGTATCGTGACTGCCTGCGATTCCAAGACATATATGGATGACAATGCAGTGTTCATGGTTTCTGCCGATGCAACAGCATATCTCGCACTCGATCAGCGGGTTGATGTTCCGGCATGGATCAAGGACGACAACTGGAAGAAAACCGGCCTGACGGCTGCAACCTCCAGAGAAGAAATCGTCTTTGATATTTACGAGAGAACCTGTATGCCGGGCTGGAGAGTCAGGCTCGGCTCAAACGGCGGGCAGACAAATGCGGTCGAATATGCTGTATTTGTGAAGAAAAAGGATGCCCGCGGTGATGTCAACAATGACGGTGTGCTGGATAAAGCGGACATTTATCTGATGCATGAAATGCTGTTCGGTGTTTACTCGAAAGCAATCTACGCAGCCGGCCGTGCTGATATGAACGGCGACGGCGTATATAATGCGGTTGATTTCAGCATTGCAAAGGGTATCCTCCTGGCAAAAGAAAATGCATAAAACAGCGGCGCGTGTATCCTGTTGCGGTACACGCGCCGGTTTCTTTTTCAAATCAGCTTCGGTTCAACTGCAATCCGGTAAATATCAGCAATATCCTCAGCAGAAAGCCGGACAAAACCGCCTGTTCTGCCGTCACCGATCCCGAATTTTTCTACCAGTGCGGGAATATCCTCAGCCTTTGCGCCAAGCTCATCAAAGGTCAGCGGCATTCCGATGCTGCGGAGAAACCGCCGGAACCGGACAATGCCCTCCTGAGCGGTCTGCTCCGGCTGCTCAAAATTCATCTGACATCCCCAGACCCGCACTGCCGCCTGCGCAAAGCGCATAACATTGTGCCGGTAAACAAATTCCATCCATGCAGGCATAATGACCGCCAGACCTGCGCCGTGTGCGCAGTCATAAAGCGCAGAAAGCTCGTGCTCAATGCCGTGACTGTTCCAGTCCTGCTCGCGTCCGACACCGACCAGATTTGTATGCGCAACGGTGCCCGCCCACATGATATTCGCCCGTGCATCATAATTTGCAGGATCCGCAATGACACGCGGTGTTTCCTTCACCATCGTCAGGATCACGGCCTCACAGAGTCTGTCCGTGATCTCAACCTCTGTGGTATTGGTGAAATACCGCTCAAAAACGTGCGCCATAATATCCGTTGCACCGCAGGCCGTCTGATACGGCGGAAGCGTACAGGTCAGCGCCGGATTCATGATCGAAAACCTCGGACGGATCAGATCGGAACCGGCACCGCGTTTTAAGCCGCCACTTTCCTTGGTAATGACGGAATCGCCGGAGCCTTCGCTGCCCGCTGCCGCAATGGTCAGAACGGTTGCGACCGGAAGTGCTGCCTGCGGCTGCCTGCCGGAATAGAAATCCCAGAAATCGCCGTCATACGGCACACCCATTGCAATCGCCTTCGAGGAGTCTATGACAGAGCCGCCGCCGACCGCCAGAATAAAGTCGATCTTCTTTTCACGGCAGATCCTGATACCCTCATAAACCAGCGTATCTCTCGGATTCGGCTTGACGCCGCCGAGCGCAGTACAGGTGATACCGGCTGATTCGAGCGACTGCGTAACTCTGCCGATCAGGCCGCTGCGAACGGCCGAGCCGCCGCCGTAATGCAGCAAAACGTTCGTGCCGCCGTGCTTTTTTACATAGTATCCTGCCTCATTCTCTGTATCCCTGCCGAAAACAAACTCGGTCGGGCTGTAAAACTGAAAATTATTCATCCTGCAAGCTCCTCCTTTAAGTGCTGATATTTTTCGATGATCCGGTCGCACCATTGATCGAATTCCGGATCCTCATGCTGCAATTCCGGATGCGCCAGAATATGCTGCACCGTATTGCGGATGCCCTGATCTGCGCGCACAGTCGCCTGAAAATCCGGCACGGCACGCTTGATCTTGCTGTTATCGAACAGCACCGTATTCGCCTTATCACCGATCAGACTGCCCTCCAGATCGTAATCGCTGACCGCAGCGAGAAAATCAGACGGAATATGTACTGCATTCAGCCTGACGCCGAGCGCATCTGCAATAATCTGATAAATCTGATTCCATGTCAGGCACTCATCCGAGGTAATGTGATAGGCCTGACCGATTGCATGAATATTGCCGGCAAGCCCGCAATATGCCTTGGCGAAGTCGCTGTTGTGCGTGACCGTCCAGAGCGAGGTGCCGTCGCCGTGAATGATGACCGGCTTTCCCTCCTGCATCCGCTTGAGAACCTGCCAGCTCCCGCCGCTGCCGTGAACGCCGAGCGGCACCGAACGCTCATCGTAGGTATGGCTCGGACGGACAATCGTTACGGGAAAACCTGTCTCGCGGTACATCTTCATCAGATATTCCTCACAGGCGATCTTATCACGCGAATACTGCCAGTACGGATTGGAAAGCGGCGTGCTCTCCGTGATAACGGGATCGGAAATCGGTTTCTGATAGGCAGAAGCCGAGCTGATATAGATATACTGCTTTGTTTTTCCGCGGAACAGACGGTAATCCCGCTCGACCTGTGCAGGCACAAAGCCGATAAACTCCCCGACTGCATCAAATGACAGACCGGAAAGCAGTGCGGCGGCCGCTGCTTCATCGCTGATGTCACAGCGCAGCAGCCGCACATTCTCCGGCTGACAGTCCGTTCTGGTGCCGCGGTTGAGCAGAAACACCTCATGGCCGCTCCGGCATAGCCTTTGCGTGACTGCGGTGCTGATCGTGCCTGTTCCGCCGATCAAAAGAATTTTCATGAAAGATCGCCTCCTGTTTGCATATTCAGCAGCTGAAAATGAGAAGCTGCCTGCTTTTATTCTAGCATACAACACACCGATTTGCAAGCGGTTCCCGAAATACACACCATGAAACAAACAAAAATAGCATCATTTTAATAAAAATTCTGCTTGCATTCTGTTCCGGATTATGATAAAATAGAGAGTAAAAACTGTGCAGGCACAGATTACTGCCGAGAAAGGACAGATACGATGAAAAAACAGAATCGGATCGCGCTGTTTATCGGTCAGGCAGATGAAGAATACCAGAGCCGGTTTATCACCGGCTTTTTGAAAAAAACAGTTGCAGACGGCTTTGATGTCTGCGTTTTTTCCATGTACCGCTAATATCAGGATACTACCGAACGTGAGCAGGGTGAATCCGCCATTTTCTCGCTGATGAATCCGGAGAAATTTGACGGTGCCGTGATCCTCAAGGACAGCATCCAGACTGCAAATGCAGCACAGGAGCTGGAGCTGCGGCTCAAGGCCGCCTTTGACCGGCCGATCATTGTGGTCGAAAAGGAAAGCGAGCTGTTTCCGAGCATCTGTACTGACTGCTATCATGCAGTTTTTGATCTTGTCTCGCACCTGATCGAAGTACACGGCTGCCGTGATATTGCGTTTCTCGGCGGCAAAAAATGGCACAAGCATTCCAAGGAGCGCTTGCAGGCATTTCTGGATGCGATGCAACAGCATAATCTGCCCGTTGCGGATGACCGCGTGATCTTCGGAGATTTCTGATATCAGAGCGGAGAAATGTGTGCCGAGCAGCTGCTTGCGCAGGAGAATGGCCTGCCGGATGCAGTCGCCTGTGCAAACGATCAGATGGCGATCGGACTCTGCAAGGCGTTTGCCGAACACGGCATCCGTGTGCCGGAGGATATTGCCGTTGTCGGCTATGATTCTACCTATGAAGGGCGGACAAGCCCGAAATCCGTGACCTCTGCCATGATTCCCGCCGAGGAATTCGGTGAATATGCGTTTCACTTCCTGATGACACATATGAAAGGTGAAACACCGGAATCGTTCCTGATCCAGCCGCATCTGGTGTTCGGAGAAAGCTGCGGCTGTCAGAGAATTTCATCTCTGCATCAGCAAGGCATGGGAATATGCAAAGGAAAGCACCCCGCTGCTGAACAGCAGCCTTCCGCAGCAGATGCTCCATGCGATCCGCTATTGTAACGACCGCAGAAACAATTCAGTCGGAACCGGAGAATCCTTCGACACGGCTGAAATGCTTCCCGATCTCTACGAAAAACGGGAAACACCGGCAGTTTATTTCTTTACGCCGGTTTTCTTTGAAAACACCTGCTTCGGCTATGCCGCTCTGCAATATACCGAAACGGCGCGCAGCTATGATGAAACCTTCCGGAAATGGATCGGCTCTGTCTGCCGCGGATTTGAGGTGCTGCTGCGTATTGACCCCGATTACTGCGGCCGCATCACACTGGAGGACGTTTACTTCTCGAATATCAAAAACAGACCGTGCATTGAGCTGGGCGAACACTGTGACGTCACGCTGGTACTGCACGGAAACAACACGCTGTTCGGATCCGGAATCCTGGTGCCGGAATCCGCAAGACTTGTGATCGAAGGCGAGGGTTCGCTGACCATAGCACTGAATGCCGCAGAATCCTTCGGTATCGGCAATACGCACACTGCTCGGCACGGCAAGCGTTCATCCGTCGGGATTCTGGAATCCGGCATTGATTTCAACATGAGCGGCGACCATGCAATCTGCTTTGGTACGCTCTACGGCGCATCGGATATTCAGGTCGGGTATTCATCGCTGCGGCTGACAAATGCCGGACAGCAGGCGCTCATTTTCGGCGGATACGATAAAAACACAACCGTCCGGATCACAAACTCCGATACCAAAGCCAATCTGCGGTGCGCGATCGGAAAGGAAACCTTCGCACCGGATGAAAACATCGTATTTATCAACGGCAGACGGAGCTGCAAAGCTCCCTCTGTCTCTTTGCACATGATTCAGCTTGCTGCTTTTTTTGAAATCCCCCATTGTGTTTTCTGCTTCAGTATGTTATAATAAAGCTGATAAGCCAAGCGCATTGCTAAAATTATCCGGAGGACATATTATGAAGCTGCTCCTGATTCAGGCATGGAATGCCCATGAAGCAACTCTGCGCAGTAAATTCTCGAATCTGATCTCTTATTCTTCGCTGACGCTTGCCGTGATCTATTCTTTGGTGCCGGAAGGGATGTTTGAGCGAATCGACATTGTGGATGAATATTCCCAGACTGTAAACTATGATCGGGTGAAATATGATCTTGTCATGATTTCCTCTGATACTTCGTCGATTCCGGCTGCCTATAAGCACAGCCGTGCGTTCCGCAGGCGCGGTGCTTATACAGTGATCGGCGGCTATCATGCAACTGCGCTGCCGGAGGAGGTCGCAAAGCACTGCAACACAGTCATTTCAGGCCCTGCCGAGATGGCAGTTCCTGCGTTTCTGCGCGATTTTGCCGCAGGCACTCCGAAACGCTTTTATCAGAATACGGATGTGCATCCGGAATGCTTTACCGTGCCTGCGCGCGAACAGATCACGCAGCACAAAAAGCTGCGTATTCCCGCAGTCCTTGCAAACCGCGGCTGTCCGAATCACTGCAAATACTGCTCGATGCCGATGATGTGGCGAAACGATCCGCGTCCGGTACAAAGTGTGATTGATGAGATCCGCGGACTGCATACCAGACTGCTGATTTTCTTTGATCCGAATTTCTTTGTGAACCGCAGCTATGCGGCTGCTCTGATGAAGGCAATGATCCCGCTGCATATCCTCTGGGTCGCGCTTGCCACAGCCGATCTCGGAAATGATGACGCGCTGCTGTCTCTCGCATACAAAAGCGGCTGCCGCGGCGTACTGATCGGGCTGGAATCCATGAGTCCTGCTTCCCTGAAATCTGCGGCAAAGCGTTTTCAGGATGCTGATCAGTACCGTTCGCTGATTGCAAATATTCACAGGCACGGACTTGCTGTCAACGGCTGCTTTGTGCTCGGCTTTGATACCGATACCGAGGCGCAGCTTCGCAGACTGCCGGAATATGTGGATTATCTTGACCTTGATCTCTGCCGCTTTGCGATCCTGACGCCCTATCCCGGAACGGCTTTTTATCGGGAAATGGAGCGTGAGGGGCGCATCCGCACGAAGCAGTGGGAGCTGTATAATCAGCATCATGTTGTTTTTGCACCGAAAAACATTTCCGCAGAACGCCTGCATATTGTTTACCGGCAGGTCTGGAAGGAAGCCTACAGCTGGAAGCGCATCTTCCGGCGTGTGCTGCATTCTCCGGCAAGATTTACACTGCCGGGTCTGTTTCTGCTGGGTGCAAATATCGGCTTCAGGTATCTCGGCATTGATGAAAAACGCGGGTGACAGACTGCACCCTGACAAAGTGAAAAGCTGGAAAGCTGGAAAGGAGTGTCAGTGTGAACGGACAGGTCATACCGGCCTGCGAAGTGACCGAAGCGGAGCTGCGGGCGATGTTTTCCCTGATGGATACATATTACGACAATATGGATGAATCTGTATTCCGGCGCGATTTTGCACAGAAGGATCACTGCCTCATTCTGCGGAACGATGCAGGTGCAATCGTTGGATTTACGACGCAGAAGGTCATGTCGGTTTCTGTAAACGGAAAGACCGTTCACGGCGTTTTTTCCGGTGATACAATCATTCACAGAGATTATCGCGGGCAGACTGATCTGTTCCGTGTGTTTTCACAGTACTGGTTTTCCTATGCGGAACGGTTCAGCGAATTCTACTGGTTTCTGATCTGCAAGGGCTATAAGACCTACGGGCTGCTGCCGCTGATCTGGGCGGAGTTTTATCCGAACTGCCGTTGTCTCACCCCTGCATACGAGCAGCAGATCATGGACGCCTATGCGCAAATGCTCTATCCGGAGGAATACAATCCGGATACCGGCGTTATTGAATACCGGCAGATCAAGGATAAGCTGAAAAAAGGGGTTGCGGAGATCGGCAGCAGACAGTTAAAGAATCCGGATACTGCTTTTTTTTGCAGGCAGAATCCGCATCATGCTGACGGAAATGATCTGGTCTGTCTTGCAAAGCTCGACCGTGCGGCGGTGAAGCCGCGGATGCGGAAGGTGCTCGGTATATGATGTCATTTTTGCTGAACAGGATTTGCCGGCAGATGTATCGCGGCAGCTATCACCGTTTCCTTGCGCCCTGCAATGTTCGGGATGTGCAGCTGCGGTATCTGCACGGGCTGCTCATGCGCAATGCGGATACTGTTTACGGCAGGCGGTTCCGTTTCGGAAGCATCCGGCGCTTTCGTGAGTTTCGTGAGAATGTTCCGCTGACAGCCTATGCAGATTATGCGCCGCTGATTGACCGGATTGCAAACGGCGAATCCCGTGTGCTGACTGCCGAGCCTGTCATGCTGCTTGAGCCGACAAGCGGCTCCTCCGGCGGAAGAAAGCTGATCCCCTATACAAAAACACTGCAAAATGAATTTCGTCAGGGAATCCGGCCGTGGCTCTGCGACCTTTATACAAAAGTGCCGCGGCTTTGTAACGGGAAAAGCTACTGGTCGATCACGCCCGTTACGGCCGGAAAAGAATATACCGCATCGGGTATTCCGATCGGTTTTGAGGAAGATTCTGCCTATTTCGGCGCCGCAGAACAGTTGCTGATGCGGCGGCTGTTCGCAGTTGACGGCAGCGTCAAATTTGCCGGCAGCACAGAGCAGTTCTATCACGATACAACCGTGCAGCTTCTGCAATGCAGCTGCCTTTCCATGATTTCGGTCTGGAACCCGACCTTTCTGACGCTGCTTTGCGGATATATCCGCGAGCACGCAGCGCAATTGGCAAAGGAGCTGCCGCAGTGCAGTTCGCAGCTTCATGCGGCGGAGGAAAACCGCTTTGACCGTGTGTTCCGCGGCCTGCGGCTCATCAGCTGCTGGGCGGACGGCAGTGCCGCAGAGGAGATTCCGGCTGTGCGGGAAATGTTCCCGAATGTGCTGATTCAGCCGAAGGGTTTGCTTGCAACAGAATGCTTTACATCTCTCCCGCTGATCGGTGAGCAGGGCGCAAGGCTGAGTATTTACTCGCATTTCTTTGAATTCCGCAGTCTGCGCGACGGCAGAATTTACACGGCCGACTGTCTTTCCTGCGGGGAATATGAGCTGATTGTGACAACAGGCGGCGGCTTTTACCGCTATCAGACCGGTGATATTGTCGAGGTACTCGGCGTATATCCGGACAGACCGCCGCGGCTGCGGTTTCTGCGGCGCAGCGGTATTGCCTGCGATCTCTGCGGGGAAAAGCTGACAGATGATTTTGTGCGGAATGTGTGCAGAAAGCTCGGAATTGCACAGCATTTTTGTCTGCTGACGCCGGAGGGGCACGGCTATGATCTTTATACATCCGCAGAGAATCTTTCCGCAGAGCAGCTTGACCGCGCACTCTGCGAAAGCTATCATTACCGTTACTGCCGGCAGCTCGGACAGCTTCGGGCCGTGCGCGTCATTCATGTTTCGGCCGATCCCGCACGAGTTTATCTTGAACGCATGACCGCAGAGGGAATGCGGATGGGCGACATTAAGCCCGCGTTTCTGAGCCGGCTTTCCGGCTGGCAGAAATATTTTGAGACAGGAGGCGTATCGACATGAAAATTGCATTGCTGGCTCCTGCCGGCGCAATGCACCGTTTTTCCGGCAGCTTCGGTAAATCGCTGCACTATGCGCCGCTGACGCTGACAACACTTGCGGCGCTTGTGCCGGAGGAACTGGAAGCGGAGGTCGTAATCTATGATGAGACAGCCGGCAAAATTCCGCTGGATATTGATGCGGAACTGATCGGCATTACCTGTATTACCGGTACGGCACCGCGCTGTTACGCATATGCGGACTATTTCCGGAAAAAAGGCAAGACCGTGTTCATGGGCGGTGTGCATCCCTCCATGCTCCCCGATGAAGCCGCACAGCACGCAGATGTCGTATTTACCGGCTTTTCCGAGCAGACCTTTCCCCAATTCCTGCGGGATTACAAGGCGGGACATTATCAGAAATTCTATCATCAGAACTGTGATTTTACAATTGAAAACAGACCGATTCCGCGGCGTGAGCTGCTCAATAAAAAGCGTTATATCACGATCAATACCGTTGAGGCGATCCGCGGCTGCTGCCATACCTGTACCTTCTGTGCGTATCCGGCAGCATTCGGCCGGCACGTTTACAAACGGCCGGTAAAGGAGGTTGTCGCAGAGATCGAAGGGCTGCATTCCAGGCACGTTCTGTTTCCGGACGTCAATCTGATTACCGACCGGAAATACGCGCTGGAGCTGTTTCGGGCAATGATTCCTTTGAAGGTCATCTGGATGGGACTTGTCACATCATCCGTCGGCATCGACGAGGAGCTGATCTCCGTACTCTCAAAATCCGGTTGCCGCGGTCTGCTGATCGGTTTTGAGTCAATTACACAGGAATCGCAGAAATACATTCACAAGGGCGTCAATAAGGTGGACAGCTATGTTGAGCTGATGAAAAAGCTGCACGCATACGGCATTCTCGTACAGGGCTGCTTTGCATTCGGCGGCGATGAGGAGGATACAAGTGTCTTTGACCGCACTGTGGAAATGGTCATCAAAGCGAAAATTGATTTGCCGCGTTATTCCATTCTGACACCGTTCCCGCGCACTGCCTATTATGACCAGCTCGAAAAAGAAGGCCGCATCACAGAGCGAAATTGGGCGATGTACGATGTGCAGCACTGTGTCTATCAGCCGAAGCTGATGACAAAGGAAGAGCTTGAGGAAGGCACCGACCGTGCCTGGCGGATGACCTATTCGACCGGCAATATGCTCAAGCGGCTGGCGCCGTTCACGCTCAGCCCGTGGATCGCGCTGCCGGTCAATCTCGGATATAAGGGCTATGCGGACAAATGGCACAAGTTCACACGGGAGGTTATGTGCGACAATTCGGATATTCCTGTTCTGTAGGAGGGGCATATGAAGCTGACATTTATTCTTCCGGCGATCGGCAAGAAAAAAGGACAGAAGTATATCGGCACATGGAAAATGGAGCCGCTGACCATCGCTGTCCTGAAAAGGCTGACCCCGCCGGATATTGAAACGGAGCTTTACGATGACCGCATCGAACTGATTGACTATGATACGCAGACCGATCTTGTCTGCATTACGGTCGAGACATATACTGCAAAGCGCAGCTATAAGATTGCGGCGCGGTTTCGGGAACGCGGCATTCCGGTTGTCATGGGCGGCTATCATGTGACGCTCTGCCCTGAGGAAGCGGAGCGCTACTGCGACAGCGTGATGGTCGGCAATGCCGAAACGGTCTGGCGGCAGATGCTCTCCGACGTGAAAAACGGCTGTCTGAAAAAGCGCTATACCGGAGAAACGGCGGAATATGACGTCCGGCCGGACAGAAGTATTTTTGCGGGCAAAAAATATCTGCCCGTTTCACTGGTCGAAACAGGCAGAGGATGCATTCATCAGTGCGATTTCTGTTCAATCTCACAGTTTTACTGTCACCGCTATCATGCGCGGCGGCATGAGCTGATTCTGGAAGATCTGCGGAATACGCAGTATGATTACACATTTCTGGTCGATGACAATCTGGTTGCGGATCACCGGAACGCCATGCGTCTATTTGAGGAGATCACGCCGCTGCATAAGCGCTGGGCAGGTCAGGGAACGCTCTCAATGGCGAAAAACGAAAAGCTCCTGAAAGCAATGCGAAAAAGCGGCTGCGAGGTCATCCTCATCGGCTTTGAGAGCCTCAATAAAGAGAATTTACAGCAGATGAACAAATCATTCAACTACGCACTCGGTGAACGCAATGAGCTTGTGAAACGAATCCATGACGCAGGCATCGGCATCTATGCTACATTTGTGTTCGGCTATGACAATGATGACGAACGCACCGTAGAGGATGCAATGGAATTTGCGAAAAAGCATAATTTTTATACGGCTGCATTCAATCATCTGCTGCCGTTTCCGAATACGGCGCTTTATCGCAGACTGCGTGAAGAAAAACGCCTGATATATGATAAATGGTGGCTGCAAAAGGGCTATCACTACGGTGAGCTTGCATTTCATCCGAAAAAAATCACGGCGGAAAAGCTCAGTCAGCTCTGTCGGGATGCCCGCAAGGAGTTTTCCGCACCGAAAACCGTTCTCAGCCGCGGCTTTGCCTCGCTGCACCGTTCCAGTCCGCTGCTATGGTGGCTGTTCTGGGGCATGAATCTGCGCATCGGCGGCGAGATTGATCAGAAAATGCATATCCCGATCGGAGAAAACCTTGATGAACTTCCAAAATGACCGTTATACGCTGCGCATGGCCGAGCAGCAAGACGATGCCGGTATCCGTGAAATCTTTGAGAGCGGCAGCTTCCCCGGCGGACTTTCCGTGCAGTATCTGCGGCCGTCACCGCTTGCATCCTTTGCCGCTGACGGCGAGGATGTCCGTATGCTGATCGTGCATGACAATGAACAGAACCGCACGGCGGCAGTCGGCGGGGCGGTTGTGCGAACAGAATTTGTTTCGGGGAAACCGGAGCGCTGCGCCTACCTCACCGGCCTGAAAATTCATGCAGATTATCAGAAACAGCTTTATTTTATTGCAAGAGCATATCAGTATCTCGGGGAGCAGCTCGCTGACTGCAAATGCTGCTATTCGACCATTCTGGATGACAACCGCTCCGTCATCAGAATGCTTGAAAAAAAGCATAAAAATATGCCGGAATACCGTTATCTCGGCCGCTATACGACTTTTTGTTTTCACGGAGGCAGACGCTTTCTGCGGCTGGAAACAGGCCGGACAGACGGTTTTCCGGAGCTGATGCAGGATTATTTTTCGCAGCTGGATCTGACGCCGGTACATCCGGAACTGGCAGGCTTCGGCGAAAAGCACTTTTATGCACTGCGCGAAAACGGAAAGATCATTGCCTGCTGCTTTGCGGGGAATCAGCGTGCATTAAAGCAATACCGCATGAATGCCTACGGCGGCGCTTACAGACTGCTGCCGCATCTTCCGACAAGGCTTCTGGGCTACCCCGCACTGCCGAAAGCCGGAAGCATTATCCGCCATGCGGTTGTGTCCTATCTTTACATAGCGCAGCACGACCCGAAGCTCTGCCGGAAATTTCTGCGCAGCGTTGCCGCAGCGGAGGACTGTGATCTGCTGCTCTGGGGCGGCTTTGAGAATCACCCGCTGCTGCCGGCCATGCAGAAAATGAAAGCGATTCACTACGGCAGCAGACTGTATGAGGTGATATGGAACGGCGCGCCGCAGATTCACGGAAAAATAGGGATGGAGTGTGCGCTGCTGTAAATATAAAAATAGAGCCTTGCAGATGCAAGGCTCTTTGTTTGCAAAGTATTATTTTCCGCCCTGCCCGTAATAGGCATTCGGCCCGTGCTTGCGCATATAATGCTTATCCAGCACATACTGTGCAATGCTTGCCTGCGGATTCAGCAGCAGTGTTTTGAGCGCCATTTCCGCAACCTGCTCCATCACGACTGCATGATAGACCGAGGCGGCAGCGTCCTTTCCCCATGTAAACGGGCCGTGATTCTTGACGATGATGCCCGGAACCGCAAGCGGCTCGAGCTTCCGCTCCCGCACAGTCTCTATGATGACATTGCCGGTATTTCCTTCGTAATCGGATTCGACTTCCGCGGCAGAAAGCTCACGGGTGCACGGAATATCGCCGTAGAAATAATCCGCGTGTGTGGTGCCGAGCGCCGGAATATCCCGTCCTGCCTGCGCAAATGCGATTGCGTTGACAGAATGCGTGTGCGTGATGCCGCCGAGCATCGGGAAGGCGTTATAAAGTGCTATATGTGTTTTTGTGTCAGAGGAGGGATTCCATTTTCCTTCCACTGTCTCCCCTGTTTCAAGGCTGACAACAACCATATCCTCCGGCTGCATATTGTCATAGCTGACGCCGGACGGCTTGATGACCATTATATTGCTTGCGCGGTCAACGCCGCTGACATTGCCCCATGTGTAAATAACAACGCCGCGCCGCACGAGCTCCAGATTTGCTTCGCAGACTTCTTTTTTCAGTGCTTCCAGCATAAAAATACTCCTTTCTGCCTGTGTTTGCGTTCATTATATCACGAAACAAAGCGAATGTCAATGTGCTTTCTGCCATGAAATGCTGCTGATTGTGACCGAATGCGCACCCAGCGCAGCCGCGCCGCCGATATCGCCGAGCAGATATTTGAGATCAAGCTGCATATCCGCCGGCGCCGTTACATCAAAGCTGAAATGCTGCGGCTCGGTACTGAGCGTGACCGTTTCGTCCAGATAGCGCGTGTATGCGGAATCCTCAGCCGTAACACACATTTCACGCGGGATCGTTGCCGATGCATCAAAGGAAAGGGTATAAGTCTCTCCGGCAGTCACCGACTGCCCGCGGATCAGCCCCATCACGCCGTAAGCAAGTGAACCTGTATTCGTAATCGAGATAATTGTTTCGCCGTCCCTGTTCGTGAGGGATGCCTCTGCGCCTTCAAGATAGGATTCCAGCGGAAGTGAGCTGACCTCTCTTGCCGTGAAGCCGTCACCGAGATCGTATACCCGTACATAGTCAATCTCAAAATGCTTTTCACCGTCAGCAAAGGTTGCGGGATCTGCGTAGATCCGGTCGATGCCGTCAAAGGTGCCGCCGACAGCGAGATTCAGGATCAGATAGAAATTCTGGTCAAAAGGTGCGGGATAAGCGTGACCGTCTGAAAACCAATCGGCCTGCGTGCTGTAAAGAATATCATCGACATACCAGCGGATCCGGCCGCTTTCCCATTCGATTGCATAGGTATGCCAAGCAGCCGAGGAATCGCCCTTCGGGAAGAAATAATCCTGCGTAAGATACTGATTATCCGGCCAGACATCCCCGAAATGAACCGTGCCGCAGATCTTTTCCGGCGTACTGCCCCAGCCCTCCATGATGTCGATCTC
>JAFYBM010000184.1 GCA_017540225.1 Oscillospiraceae bacterium
TCCGCAGCGGAGGCAGCCTATGATGCACTCGGAAATCTGCTGCGTGATTACGGAGAGCAGTTTCCGTCGGTGCGGAAATCGCTGCTGCGCTGGATGCCGGATTTTGCGGCGTATTATCATCTCCCGTACCGTCTGGAGGATGAAAAGGAGGCTGCGGAGATCACAGTGCTGCGGCACAGTGCCCACACAGCCAATGAACTGCTGCTGGCACTCGATGTGCTCTCTAAGTATCATATCAAGGATTCCAAGCTGTATCTGGCCGAGCCGGAGCTGGTCTCGGAGCTTCTGAAGGCCGTCTACAGCCGCCTGCTGAATGAATACGCAGAAAAAAAACAGCAGTCTTTTTCCGCATATCTGCTCGGTGAACATCAGCGGCAGGAGTATATTCTCTTTGAGGGGGCGGTATTCTGCTTCCGCGCGCCGCAGCCGGACGGTGATTACCGTCTTTCGCCGCTTTGCGTTTATCATTGCTGCAAGGGAAACTGGGCAAAGGAAACCTTCTGTTCTTCCCCGCACAGTGACCGCATCGGTGCGCTTTTGCGTACCTTTGATTCGATTCTGCGGGAAAAACTGAATTTCAAGGGGAAACTCAAGACAGCGCTTCTGCCGAATGGTGATGCAGAAATCATCCGTGCGGCGATTGATGCATATTTTGAAGAACAGAAACGAAAAAATGCACCGGTCATCACGCTCAATGAGGAGGAGCTGGAAAAGATCCGGACGGCGGCTGCTCACACAACAGATATGCTGACACTGCCGGAGGATGTCCCGCAGATCACGGAGGCGGCACCCGTGCAGCCTGAACCGGAGGTGCCGGAGGAAGCGGATGACGATGATATCCCGGATCTTCCGCTGAGTGCGCCGGCGATGGCGCTGCTGATCTGTCTTGTGACCGGTGAATCCTATCAGCCGCTTGTTGATGCAGGACAGATGCTTTCGGTGCTGGCAGATGAGATCAATGAAAACCTCTATGATGACATCGGTGATACAGTGATCGAGATGCAGGATGACGGAACACCGGTGCTGATCGAAGATTATCTCGATGATTTGAAAGGAATGCTGGAAACATGAATATCCCGAAACGGATGGCCGGTGCGGTGATTCACGCCCTGCAGGGCGGCGTTGTGCCGCGCATCGGACTGCAATATATCGCAGTCGGCCGCGAAAAGGAGATCGAGGCGCTGCTCCATGATATTGAGGTGATGGCGGACGGCGGTGCATCGTTCCGGTTTATCAGCGGAAAATACGGCAGCGGCAAGAGCTTTCTGCTGCAAACCGTGCGCAATTACGCGATGGACAGAGGATTTGCGGTCTGCGATGCAGATTTGTCGCCGGAGCGCAGATTGCAGGGCGCAAACGGGCAGGGACTTGCGACATATAAGGAACTGATGCAGAATCTCTCGACGAAAACAAAGCCGGACGGCGGTGCGCTGTCGCTCATTCTTGACCGCTGGATCAACGGCATCCGCACGAATGTTGCTGCGGAAAGCGGCCTTGAACTGACCGATCCGCAGTTTCACAAGCTGGTTGAGAAGCAGATCTATCAGACAGTCGATGCGCTGAGCAGTCTGGTTCACGGATTTGATTTTGCAACGCTGCTGAAAATCTACTATCAGTCCTTTGTCAATGACGATTCCGAGACAAAGGCAAAGGTCATCAAATGGTTCCGCGGCGAATACCAGAACAAGACCGAGGCGAAAAACGATCTCGGTGTGAGCATCTGCATCCGCGATGACGACTGGTATGAATACATCAAGCTGTTTGCTCTGTTTCTGAAACAGGCCGGTTATCAGGGGCTGATCGTGCTGGTCGATGAGCTGGTCAATCTCTATAAGATCCCGCAGAGCATCTCCCGCGAGAAGAATTATGAGAAGATCCTGACGATGTATAATGACACGATGCAGGGAAAGGCGCAGTATCTCGGGATTGTCATGTGCGGCACGCCGCAGTGCATGGAGGATCCCCGCCGCGGCATCTACAGCTAGGAGGCGCTGCGCTCCCGACTGGTTGACGGAAAATACTGCGACGGCAAAAACAATCTTAATGCGCCGATCATCCGCTTGGAGGCGCTCAATTACGCCGAAATGCGCATTCTGGTCGAGAAGCTGGCCGAGATTCATGCGGTTCTTTATGATTATGCACAGATCGTAAAGCCGGAGGATATGGACAATTTTATCCGGATCGAATACGGCCGCATCGGTGCGGACAGCAATCTGACACCGCGAGAGGTCATCCGCGATTTCATTGAGGTGCTGGATATTATGCAGCAGCATCCGGAGAGCACGGTTGACGGGCTGCTCGGCGGTGCGGGCGGGTTTACCTATGCCGCGACCGCACTGGAGGAGCAGGAAACGGTCGAGGATGAATACGCAGAATTCACAGTCTAAGAAAGGATGACTGCCTCATGAAAAAGCTGTTTCTGAAAGCCGGCATTGTCTGCGGAGCGCTCTGGGCACTGTCGATTGCGGCCGCCGTGCTGAATATTTACACGCTGAACGGGCAGATCCAGACCTATCTGCTGGCCGCAGCGGTCATCTGCATCGGTATTTTTATCCTGAAAACGGTCAAGAGCATTATCACACTTGCGATTCTTGCCGTGGCCGCCGCCGTTCTATGGAATATGTTTATGCCGCCGATTTTCGGCTGAAACTGCATGAATACGCGGAAACCCGCGATTCTATAAATTATTTGAAGGAGAAATCAAGCATGAAATTCAAGAAAACAGCCATTTGTGCAGCGGCAATGCTGCTGATGACCGTAACCGCAGGCTGCGGCTCAAAGGAACCGCCTTTTGATACATCAACCATGACAGATCATCAATTTCTGATTACGCTGTATCCGGATGATGCACCGATCACCTGCGAGAACTTTGAATCGCTCGTTTCGGAGGGATTTTATAACGGCATCGTGTTCCACCGCGTGATGGAGGACTTCATGGCGCAGGGCGGCGACCCGACCGGAACCGGCATGGGCGGCAGCGAAAAGACCATCAAGGGCGAATTTTCCTCGAACGGTGTGCAGAACACACTTTCACACACACGCGGCGTCGTATCTATGGCGCGCAGCGGTGATCCGAACAGCGCATCGAGCCAGTTCTTTATCTGCTATTCAGATGCCGATACCTTCCTTGACGGCAACTATGCAGCCTTCGGCAAGGTCACGGCGGGCATGGAGGTTCTCGATGACTTCCTCAAAGTGCCGCTTGATTACAGCGCAACCGGTGAGCTTTCCGTTCCGACCTCACCGATCACGATCGACACTGCTGTGATGGTCGGACCTGATGCGGAGGGACATCCGCAGGCGCTCTTTACGATGAAGGATTTTCTGCCGGCTGACAGCGGACAGGCTGATTCGCAGGAGGATACTCCGGCGGATTCTCAGGAGGATACTCCGGCGGATTCTCAGGAGGATGCTCCGGCGGATTCTCAGGAGGATGCTCCGGCGGATTCTCAGGAGGATGCTCCGGCAGAGCAGTAATATGAAAACAGCACATCCCGTTCCGGTATGCGGGACGGGATGTGCCGTATATAGTGGACAGGATCCTGGGCGTGGCTAAACGGAGATTTTATAAAGATGTATCCGCTGCGCGGATGCTATTTTGAATGGGTGCTGCTCTTGCCGGCACCCAAGCCCGCGAGCGCTTAAACGTTAAGGGATTCCGCGCTCTGCGGAGCGCGGCTAAAGGGCGCCGCCCTTTGGAAACCTGCAAGCTTTTGAAAAAGCTTGACCAAAACTTTTATTTTGACATCGCCGGATACGAATATAAAAAATCGCGATTAGTCCACTCCGCCGGATCATTCCGAATCTTCAACAAATTCCAGTATATCGCCCGGCTGACAGTGCAGCGCCGTGCAGATCGCATTCAGTGTTGAAAAGCGGATTGCACTGACCTTTCCGGTTTTCAGCTTGGAAAGATTGACATTGCTGACGCCGACCTTTTCGCTCAGTTCGTTGAGGCTCATTTTTCTGTCAGCCATCACGCGGTCAAGCCGTAAAATAATTGCCATATTCCACCTCACAGAGTATCATTCAGAAATTTGCGGATTTCCGCACTGACCGCTTCCGGTTTTTCCACATGAACATAATGCCCGCAGTCAAGCTGCACGAGCCTGCCGCCGGAGAGCGCCGCCTGATAGTTTTCGTGTATCTGTGCCCATGTTTGCAGACCGTTTTCCCCGAACATCATTGAAAAATTTGTTTCATCAGAGGATAAAATCTGCAAAGTCGGCACATCCGGTACGGCACAGCGCGCAATCGCAAGAAAATCATTGCGCTGCGCATCTGTCAGCAGTCCCTCGCGGAACATCGCGGTCTGATAAAACCGGCTGTACCAATGATAGGTAATCGCCTTGTATTCCGCGCATTCTTCGGGTGTTAGATACGGGCTTCCGGATGCAGGAAATACATTTTGGATATTGAACAGGCGGTATCCGCCCATATCATACATCCAGAAATTATAGAACTCCTCATCGCGGACGGCTTCCTCATAGGTTTGCGTTTCGGCTTTTCCGATATCGCCGACCATGCGCAAAAGCTGCTCAGGTACAGCCATATCCAGCCCGACAATCGCTGCAACCTCATCCGGATAGCGCTGCGCCCAGCAAACAGCTTCCAGCCCCGATGCCGAATGCGGACAGAGCACATACGGCGCTTCAATGCCGGCTTTTGCGAGTGCTTCCCGATCCTGCGCAAGCAGCGTATTGAGATCGCGTTCACCGTCCGCATCATCGCTGTAGCCGTAGCCGAATTTCTCAATCACGGCGATGCGGTATGTATCGGAAAGGCGGCTGAACAGCGGCTTGAAATCATAGATCACCGCCGGTGTATTTGCGCCCGCCATAAACACAAGCGTTGTGTCGCCGCTGCCCTCGGTGTAGATATTCATATTTCTGCCGCCGATCTCCACAAACTGTCCCTGATGCCGGATCAGCGCCTCTTCCTTTTTGAGCATCATACGGTTATAGCCGTAAAGCCCTGCAAGAAACCCCGCGCAAATCAGCAGAAGCATGATGAAAACTACACAAATCATCCGCAGCGGATGCCGTTTTGTCCGCTTCATACCGTGCCTCACAGTGTCTCGTCAGATTCCTGCTGAAGCATTGCGCCGTAGCGGATGATATGCGCGATAAACAGGAACAGCAGCCCCTCGATCAGTGCCGAATAATTCGGTACGGAAAAGGGCGTGATGACCGCGCCTGTTACCACTGAGGGAATGACGGCATTCACCAGAAACAGGATGCCGATGATGCGAACGATCCATATATTCCCGGCAGCAAACGGCATACCGTCTTTCGTGATTTTCAGAAACATCCATGCTGCCAGTGCCATGATGACGATGTTGATGCCGAGTGTGATGAATTCGCGGATGATCGTGTACGTCATAACCGGATCCGGATCGGTGATGCTCCGGACTTGACCGAAAATCCGTAATCCGCACGCCAGATTGAACAGCACCGCCAGAATGCAGATGACAACAATCCATCTGCTGCCCTTTTTGAGCTTTTGGATGATTTGATCTTTACTCATAGTATGATCCTCCGTTTGTGTATTCGGAGCCGTTCCTCTCTCCGTTGCTTGCAGTATAGCACATTGTTTTATGTTTGTCAACTATATTTTAACGATAAACGATAAATATTATATGTTTGCACAATCCGGCATGACGGATTTGCAGACCCCTTATGCATATTCACGATAA
>JAFYBM010000019.1 GCA_017540225.1 Oscillospiraceae bacterium
CAGCAGCCGGTCTGTATTCGCTTTATAAGAGCGGCACGCCGGATACCAATGTCAACGGTATCGGCCCTGTCAATGTGACACCGCAGCCGGTTGAGACCGCGGCACCTCCTGTTCAGACCGATGCACCGCAGACGCAGGCTCCGGTCGTGACACAGGCTCCGCAGACACAGGCTCCCACTCCTTCCGGCGACGGCAGCTACAAGATTTCTCCGGCTACCAAGTTCGTGTGGTCTCAGACCAGCGAGGATGAAAGAATGATCGCATGGCCGTGGTCTGATTTCGAGATCAAGAGCGGCGAGGTCGCTACGAAGGTTGTATTCAATCTTTCAACAACCAAGGGCAATCTCGGCACCTGGAAGGGCGCTTTCGGTACCGGTACCTCCGTTTCTCCGGATTACTGGTATATGACGAAGGATGCAACTGAATCCCTGTCCGGCAGCTCTGCTACCCTTACATGGGAGGTTCCGGCTGATGTCGCAAAGACCATCAACTACAACAGAGATGACTGCCCGCTCAAGCTCGGCATCTGGTGGATCGACAGTGACGAAGTAACCGTTGATTCCATTCAGGTTTATACTTCCGGCGGCACTACTACTGTGCAGACACAGCCTCCGGTTGTAACGACCACAGCTCCGAAGCAGACACAGGCTCCGACGCAGACAACCGCAGCTCCGAAGCAGACACAGGCTCCGGTACAGACGACTGCAGCTCCGAAGCAGACACAGGCTCCGCTGACTGCAACTCTCTGGGGCGACATTGATCTGAGCGGTGATGTTGACGTTTCCGATGCTGTTCTGGCAGCTCGCTATTCTGTCGGTGACAGAGTGAATGTCAAAGAGCAGGGTATTGTGAATGCTGACGTTACACATGACGGCGTAGTGAAGAATGACGATGTTCTCAAGCTCGTCCGCTTCTGCGCAGGTTACCTGACACGCGCTGATCTCGCTAACAAATAATTACATAGCTTATGAGCACGGATACGGCTGATTATAGCCGTATCCGCGTTCGCATATACTGGATGAATAGAAATTTTAACAAATAGAAGCGCATATGCGCGAAAATGGGAGGATATATTATGCGATTTCAGAACAGCAAATATAAAAGGGCTGCTGCTGCACTGATGAGTGCATCGGTGCTTCTGAGCAGCGGTTCCATGATGAGCAACAGTCTGACTGCTTCTGCAACAGACCATAATTACGGCGAAGCACTTGCGCTGTCGCTCTACTTTTTCGATTCCAATGCCTGCGGAAGCGGAATTACCGGAGGACCGCTGACATGGCGCGGCGACTGTCATACTTATGACGGACACGCAAAGGTTTCTGAGGCGGAAAATCTGCCCGGTTCCGCCAAAAGCATCATTGATCCGGACGGTGACGGCACTTTTGATATGGACGGCGGTTATCATGATGCCGGCGACCATGTCAAATTCAACCTGACAATCGGTTTTTCCATGTCCAGTCTGGCTCTGGCGGATTATCTCAATGACGGCATCTTTGAAAAAGCAGGATGTCAGGAGCATTTTGCTGCTATTTTGAAGCGCGGTGCCGATTATCTGATGAAGACGACTGTGCTGAACAGCAGCGGCGAGGTCGAAGCGATCTGCTATCAGGTCTCCGATACTTCCGATCACAGCTACTGGACTGCACCGGAAACACAGACTTATCAGCGCAAGACCTACTGGATGGGCCCGAACAACAATAATACAAAAATCTGCGGCGATATGGTCAACGGCCTTGCGGGTACTGCCTATGCACTGCGGAATTTTGATCCGGAATATTCTGCAAAATGCCTGAAATATGCCAAGGCGCTCTATGAATTCGGCAAGAACCATAAGGGCAATGAGCAGACCGGAAACGGTGGAATGTACGGAAATGCCATGGATTATCAGGATGAATTTCTGACTGCGCAGGCTTGGCTTTATCTGAATAAGGCCGGCGATAAGCCTACTACAGTTCCGAACAGTCATGAGTACAGCTCGGAATTCGGCAAGGAATATGACGGCTACCTGTATTCATGGGATAAGCAGTATCAGGGCTATTGCTGCATGATGTATAAGATCACAGAGGATGAAGCCTATAAGAAGGAACTGATCTCCGAATATAACAATCAGGGCGGCCTGCCAAATGGGACATTTGTCGGCAAATGGACATGGGGTAATTCCCGCTATAACTGTGCCGTGCAGATGACAGCGCTCGCCATTGCCGGAAAAGACAAAGAATCCGAATATGCAAAGGGCGCAAAATATCAGATGGATGTGATCCTCGGCGATAATAAATATAATTACAGCTTTCTGATCGGCTTCGGTGAGAATTGGCCGACACATTTCCACCACAGAGCTGCGAACCCCGGCCAGAACGGTGAGACCTCCGCTCAGAATCCGAACTGCAAGTATGTGAACTACGGAATGCTGGTCGGCGGCGTGGATGATAACGGCTATGATGACCACGCAGACAAATATCAGTACACCGAGGGCGCGCTGGATTACAATGCCTGCTTTGCGCTGGCCTGTGCCGGCTTGTACCGTCTGTACGGCGGTGACGCAAGCGCCGTGAAGCAGATTGAGCAGAATGCTTCTGAAATCAACAGCAGCTATGTGTTCCCGTCCGGCAGCTCGTCTGCGGCTGAAACGGATCCGCCTGCCGTTGAAACGACTGCTGCACCGTCTGTCGAAGAAACCACGGCTGCTCCGGATTCACCGAAGCCTGTATGGGGCGATGCGGATCTCAGCGGTGATGTTGATGTCACGGATGCTGTGCTGATTGCACGGCTTGCTGTCGGTGACAATGTCATCATTAAGGATCAGGGTGTTGTTAATTCTGATGTTACCCATGACGGAAATGTTAGATCGGATGATGTGCTGAAGGTCGTGCGCCATATTGCCGGCTATGTGACCGAAGATCAGCTTGCGGAAGCCGGAAGTTAAAGGCAAAACCGCCTGCTTCATATCAAAGTATAAGGGATACAGTTTCATTCCGCAATCGTGCCGGTTTCGGTGCGATTGCGGTTTGTGCTGAAAAAATAAACGGAGGAACCCCCATGCAGAAACAATCGAAAGCGGCCATGCTTGAGAAAAAAGCAAAAAAACAGCAAGCGACTCGGGAAATCGGTATCTGTCTGCTGCTTTTTTTGCTGTTGATTGCTATGGCATACGGTGCCAACAACCGCATTGAAGTATCAGAATATACTTACAGAACAAACGCGCTCTCTGTTTCGTTCAATCAATTCCGTATCGTGCAGCTCAGTGATCTGCACAGCAAAATGTTTCAGGATCAGAATGCCGATCTTCTGCGTGAGGTGCGCGTACTCGAACCCGATGTGATCGTTCTCACCGGTGATTTTGTCGATGGCGCAACGCATACAAATGTTGATAATACGCTCATTTTCATGCAGCAGATCCGTGAGATCGCTCCCTGCTATTACGTCAGCGGGAATCATGAGTATTATCTGGACAAAGCTGTGCGTGAGGGCTTTGAAAACCGTATCGCAGATTACGGCATTCAGGTGCTCAATAATGAGACGGTTCAGCTTGCATCCGATACCGGTCAGACGCTTTCACTGATCGGTCTGGATGACCTCTCCCTGCAGGCGAATATCCTGAAAACGCTTTCCGACGAAGCACCTGATGATTTTAAGATCCTGCTCGCACATGAACCGCAGTATTTCTCGGATTTCTATGCTGATGCCGGCGTTGATATTGTATTCTGCGGCCACGCGCACGGCGGACAGTGGCGGATTCCGTTCCTGAATCAGGGGCTTTTTGCGCCGGATCAGGGGTTATTCCCAAAATTCACCGGCGGCGAATATCAGGAGGGCGATACGACCATGTATCTGAACCGCGGTCTCGGCAACAGTGCGTTTCCGCTGCATCTGTTCAATCATCCGGAGATTACCTGCGTGACGCTGCAAACCGTTGCAGATTCGTCCGTTTGATTGGTGTCTGATATGCGGATCGCTTTGATTTTGACGGGCGGCACAATTTGCAGCCGCGCCGCCGATGACGGAATGCGGCGCAGCGATGTGCAGACTGCCTGTACGGTTCTGGAACAGCATTACCGCAATGCGCGCCCGTATTCCTCCGTGAAATTTGATGTTTCGATGCCGCTGAATCAGCTCAGTGAGGATCTGACACCGGATGACTGGTGTACGCTGATCCGTGCTGTTGCCGCTGTCGATTATGAACATACAGACGGTATCATCATTGCGCACGGAACCGATACGCTTGACCAGACTGCAGCGATGCTCTCGGCTGCTTTCTGCGGGATTCATATTCCCGTGATCCTTGTTTCTGCGATTGAGCCGCTGGATTCGCCGCAGACAAACGGCCACGCGAATTTTGAGGCGGCAGTTCGTCTGATCTGCAAGCGGCTGACGGGCGGCGTATGGGTCGTATACGAAAACAGCGACGGCGAAATGTATCTGCACCGCGGCTTTGAATTGCAGCCATGTGCCCATGAGAGCCGCTCCTTTTTCAGCAATACGATGCAGCGTGTTTCGGCTGTGATGAATGCACCCGCTGTGCATCAGAAAAGCGCCTGCATTCAGATGCAGACGCTTGCAGAACGTGCAGAGCACGCGCCGGATGTATTGCTGCTCCGGCCGTATAACGGGCTGCGCTATGACCGCATTTCGCTGGATGGTGCTGCGGCAGTTGTCCATGCGACTTATCATTCGGAAACGGCAAATGCCGCGCTCTATACGCCCTATTCTGTGCAGCATCTGCTGATGCGCTGCCGTGACAGCGGCATTCCGTGCTTTCTTGCGCCGTGCCGGATCACGGAGCAGAGCTACGGTTCGAGCTATGATCTTGTGCAGGCGGGCGCGATTCCGCTCGGTGAGATGACGGTTTCGTTTGCCTATGCGGCGGTGTGGGTGAGCTGTCTGCTCGGATACGAGGGCGAGGCGCTCACAAGCCGTGTCCGGCAGCTGCGTTATTCACTGGAAAGCCAGCTTTTCCGCTGCTGCATATAGATTTTCCGAGCCTCCGAAAGAAACGCATGAACCTGCGGCAGCTTGAAATCCATGTATGTCCACGGGAACGGATGCCATTCATGCCGCGCATAAAAGAGCGTCAGCTCGGCGTAAATGCCGTCTGAGAGGGGAATGCGGTGTCCGGCGTTTTTGGTCGTCGCAAGCGATAGCCGGCCGGGACTGACAAAGCCCGGATCGAGATTGATATGCCGGTTTCCGGCATCGGCTGTTTCCTGCTCGACTGCGTTCGTGAAGGTCTTGATTGCGGCAAGCTCCTGCGGGTCACGGCACCGCGCAAAGGACAGCATTTTCCGGTAAACGGTGCCGCCCATTTCGTTATCATAATAAGGCGAGATCTCGGAAAAGCTATAGGGTACGGTTTCCAGATCGGTGTCGCCGTAGGCAGCTTTCAGGCGTTCGATTGCGGCATTTGCTGCTGCTTCGTCGGTGTATAATACCGCACAGATGAGCTTTTCCGGCTCAAAATGCATTGCAGTTCCCATGATTATGCTCCTTTGATTTGATGCTATTATGATAGCACGAATGCCGGAAGATGTCAAGTGCGGAGGTGATTCTATGGCTGCATCACGAAAAAAACGGAGGAATTACCTGATAGCGGCTGCAATGGCCGCCGGAATCATCCTGTTCGGTGTATTTCTGTACCGTGTTTCAAAATACGGTCCGCGCTTTGTATTGAACGGTTATCCCGACAGCCGTGCAATGCCGGAGCTTGGCAGGATTTTACAGGAAAAGGATTATGAATCCTGCTGCTTTGCCTATATCCGATATGAGACAGACCGCAATTCGCAGCACAGTGTTTTGAATATTGATTTTGAGCATGACAGTTATGGCAGAGCAGAGCTGCTCATCCGCGATGCGCTGGAAATCCGTACACTGACAGAGCAGTATATGGCACAGCATCCGGAGCAATTTGACGGACAGCGCGTGATCCTTGAATTTCATGATGCATACGATGCTTCACCGACTTTTGTGCGCTTCCTGAATTATGACTTTGACAGGCGCGGTGAGCCGGAAGCAGGCGGGCTGATGTACGGTGTGTTTGATGCCGGCGGCGCAACGCTTGAAATGCTAAAAGATGCCCGCGGCTTCAAAGTACTGCGGCTGCTGGATTTTGCATATCCGGAGGATTTTTCGGCGCTGAACGGTATGGATTCTCTTCAAAAGCTGGAATTCAATGACGATATTAACAGCGGTATACACTGCTATTCGCAGGAGATTCTGGATGCCTTTGCAAAGCAGCATCCTGACTGCAAGCTGACCGGAAATTTTGAGATCACAGAAGAAGCAAAGGAAGATGAAAACACATGAAGCTCAAAGAAAAAGCGGTGATGATCTGCGATATTCTCGATACGGCTTATCCGGATGCGGCCTGCTCGCTGCAATATGACAAGCCCTATGAGCTGCTGATTGCCACGCGGCTTTCGGCGCAGTGTACCGATGCGCGGGTCAATATCGTGACAGAAACGCTGTTCCGCGATTATCCGACACTGGAATCCTTTGCGGACGCAGATCTTGCGGCGCTTGAAAAAGCCGTACATCCCTGCGGATTCTACAAGGCAAAGGCGAAAAGCATCAAGGAAATGTGCTGCC
>JAFYBM010000185.1 GCA_017540225.1 Oscillospiraceae bacterium
CTCGGTCTACGGCAAGCATATTCTTTCCGGCCAGCAGGAATACTGCAATTCCCATAACTTTAATAAGAATGCACTGGAGCAGCAGGGACTTCCGATCGACTATTTTGTGGATAATGAAGCGGAATTTGAGTATATTCAGGAAAAAACCGGCAAGCAGCCGGCGATCCGCGGCATTGACCTGCTCTTTTATAACACGACTTCCCCCTATTTTGACGATGCGCCGGAGCGCGTTGTCGCGTGGTATAAGGAAAAGGGCGGCATCCCGACCGTAACCTACCACTGGAATGTGCCGACCGAAAAAGGCAGCTCCGATGTTGCGTTCTATGTCGAATCGGCAGCAAACGGCGGCAAATTCACGACATTCAGCGCTGCGAACGCCGTCAAAGAGGGCACATGGGAGCATGAGCAGATCGACAAGGATATTGCACTGCTCGCAGAGGAGCTCGGCAAGGCACGCGATGCCGGCGTTCCGGTTCTGTTCCGGCCGCTGCATGAGGCGGAGGGCGCATGGTTCTGGTGGGGCGCAGACGGCCCCGAGGCCTGCAAAAAGCTCTATATCTACCTCTGGGAGCAGCTCACAAATAAATATAAGCTGAACAATCTGCTCTGGATCTGGACAGGCTCGACCTCCGCAAACGCGATGCAATGGTATCCGGGCGACAAGTATGTTGATTTTCAGGGCATCGACAAATACAATGCGATCAACAATAACGAACCGAACTACAGCGCGATTTCTGCATCGTTCTATACGATGGTTTCGCAGACACAGGGACAGAAAATGGTTGTGATGAGCGAGAATGACACCATTCCCTCGCTCGAAAATCTGCAAAAGGACAAGGCCGGATGGCTGTATTTCTGCCCGTGGTATCAGCGCTATCTCACGGAGCTGAACGGCGCGGATGAGCTGAAGAAGCTCTACAACAGCGAATACTGCATTACGCTGGATGAGCTGCCGGACTGGGATACCTACGCTCCGGAGCTGCCGGAGCAGCAGCCGCCGCAGGAAACAACGGCACCGGAGCAGCCTGCGGAGACAACCGCACCGCAGCAGCCCGCAGAAACAACTGCATCACAGCAGCCTGCGGCCGGTCTGCGCGGCGATGTGGATGGGAGCAGCGAGGTCGATGTATCCGATGCGGTGCTGCTGGCGCGGTATAATGTCGGTGATAAGGTCATTGTGTCCGAGCAGGGCATTGCGAATGCGGACGCGGACGGAAACGGTACAGTGGATCAGAATGATGTGATTTTCATTGTCAGAATGATCGTTGCATAACAGAGAAAATGCTGCGGGCCTCCCGAAAAGGAGCGTCCGCAGTTTTTTGCGCTTAAAATGTGTTTCGGGAGATGTCTACTTGCTTTTTTTGCGTATTTATGGTATGATAGAGACAGTATCGGAAAAAGGAGTCAAGAACCGGATGTTTGAACTGCTCAAAACAGAAAATACTGCCCGACGCGGTGTGTTCCGTACCGTTCACGGCGATTTCCAGACGCCCTGCTTTATGAATGTCGCAACGGCAGGCGCGATCAAGGGCGCACTCTCTGCCCGCGATCTCGAAGCCGTCAACTGTCAGGTCATGCTTTGCAATACCTATCATCTCCATGTGCGGCCGGGCGATCATATTGTCCGGACGATGGGCGGCTTACAGGGCTTTACCGGATGGAAACGCCCGACGCTGACCGATTCCGGCGGCTTTCAGGTATTCAGCCTCGCAAAGCTGCGTAAAATAAAAGAGGAGGGCGTCACCTTTCAGTCCCATATTGACGGCAAGCGCATTTTTATGGGGCCGGAGGAGAGTATGCGCATCCAGTCCAATCTCGGCTCGACCATTGCAATGGCCTTCGACGAGTGCGTGGAAAACCCCGCGCCCTATAAATACGCCGAGCAGAGCTGCGCCCGCACGACCCGCTGGCTCAAGCGCTGCAAGGAGGAAATGGCACGGCTCAACAGCCTGCCGGATACGATCAATCCGCATCAGCTCCTTTTCGGCATCAATCAGGGATGTACCTTTACAGGGCTGCGCGAGCAGCATATGGATGAAATCGCTGAACTTGACCTCGACGGTTATGCGATCGGCGGCCTTGCCGTCGGGGAGCCGACCGAGGTGATGTATGACATTATTGAGCACGTTGAACCGCGGATGCCCAAGCACAAGATCCGGTATCTCATGGGTGTCGGTACGCCGCAGAATATTGTGGAAGCTGTTGCCCGCGGCATCGACCTCTTTGACTGTGTGATGCCAAGCCGGAATGCCCGTCACGCGACTGTTTTTACGATGCACGGCATCATGCATATGACCAATCAGTGCTTTGCGACTGATCCGCGCCCGATCGAGGAGGGCTGCCAGTGTCCGACCTGCCGGAATTTCTCGCGGGCGTATATCCGGCATTTGTTCAAGGCAGGGGAGCAGCTCGCAGGAAGACTGGCTGTGCAGCACAATCTCTGGTTCTATAATAATCTCATGCAGCAGATCCGCGATCATCTTGATGCGGGGGACTTTGCGGAATTCCGCGCACAGTATTCCGCTTCGCTCGGCCGCGTGATACCCGCTTCGGAATGGACGGCACCGTAGGCCGGATGACGGCGGACAGGAAACCGTTTGCCGAGAAGCTGCGCTTCCTCAACCGCGATGCGCTCAAATATCTGGCGCTTTTCCTGATGACGCTCGGCCACTGGGAATTTCATATCTACCATATCACAAACTGCAAGCCGCTGCTGCTGTTTTCCATTGCAGCGCAGTTCTTTGCGCCGCCGGTGTTTTTCTTTTTCATCGCGGAGGGGTATCACTATACAAAATCAAAGAAGCAATATGCGCTGCGGCTCGGACTCTGCACGCTGATTACACAGATTCCGCATACGCTGAGCTGGCCGGATTATACATGGAAAACGCTCTTTCTGCAATGGAGTGTCCTGCTGACGCTGTTTCTGGGGCTGCTTTCGCTGATCGTCATACACAGCACATGGAAGCTGCCGCTGCGGCTGCTCTGCATTGCGGGCATGGCGGCGCTGAGCCGGATCGTGCGGGCGGAATGGGCTGTCGGCGGGATTGTGTTCATTCTGTGCTTTGACCTGCTGCGCGAAAAAAAGCCGCTGCTGCGGTTCGCTGCATTCACGGCGGTGACTTTGGCTGTTGTCTGCGTGCAGGTGCAGGGACTGCCGTCACCGAAGCAGTATTTGCGGCTGTTTCTGCCGGTGATGCTCGGCGGTCTGACCGTCATGTTTTGCTATAACGGCAAAAAGGGGCATTTCCCGACCGTATCCAAATACGTTTTCTATATCTGGTATCCGCTGCATCTTCTGCTGAGCTGGGTGTTCGGCCTGCTCGGCCTGTGAATGGGGTATCGCTATGACTGCAAAGCTGAAAAAGAAAATCTGCGGGAGCATCATTGCGGCGGCTGCGGGAATGACCGGCCTGATTCTCGTCCGCAATCATTGTCAGAAGGAATACGTTACCAGAATGAACGAAGCTGTGAAAACGGTTTATATCGGCATCAACTGCTATCTGACGGAGGAATACGAGGGCCGCAAGCCGACGGGAGCGCCGGATAACATATATTACGGCACTTTTATTGCTCAGCACGCCGATAAAGCCGGAGGGTTCCGTTTTGAGCCGGAGGACGGCAGTGCATTTACTTCAACGCATTTCACGGCCGACAGCTTCGGCATCAGTAATTCGTATCTGCACGACAATCTGTATTTTGTGCTGGAAATCAAGGATAACGCCGTCGTCCGGATCAGCGCGTGTGAACGGGATATTCTTACTAAAGATGATCTGGAGCCTGTCCGGCACGGTCCGGAGGGGTATCAGATCAGCCTTGCGGAATTTTATCTGAAACGATTGATTGTTTATTATCCGGGGTGATTTTATGTATTATTGCTGCGGGCTGACCGATAAGGGACGCCCTGAACACAATGAGGATGCATTCCTTATCCGCGGAAGCGTGCGCACCGAGGGCGGTGTGCAGACTGCACTTGCAGAGCCGTTTGTTATCGGGCTCTGCGACGGTGTTTCCGGTGAGCAGGCCGGTGAGCTTGCCTCGCGCTCCTGCCTTGAGCTGCTCTCTAAGATCGAATACTCTTCGCGTGTCAATCTCAAGCGCCGCATTCTCGATATTCATACGGCCATTGCGGAGCAGAGCGTCATGCAGAAAAGCACTGCCAATATGCAGACGACCCTCTGCGGCATCGCGGTGGATGAAAATGAGGGACTGCACTGCTTTAACGTCGGTGATTCGCGTGTTTATCGCTACCGCGGCGGTACGCTTGAGCAGCTCAGCCGCGACCAGACGCTTGTGCAGATGCTCTATGACGAAGGTTCGATCTCTGTGGAGGAGAAGAAAAATCACACGCATCGGCACATTGTCATGCCTGTAATCGGCAATCTGGAAGCGGAGCCGAAGCCGGAGGTGATTGTTTATCCGGACGGAATGCGCTCCGGTGATGTGCTGCTGCTCTGCTCGGACGGACTCAGTGATTATGTGACGACATTCGAGATGGAGGAGATTCTCGCAAAACCGAAGCCGCTGCCTAAGCGGATTCAGGAGCTTGTTGTTCTGGCACTTGCGAACGGCGGCAATGACAATATTACGATTGTGGCGGTTGTACGCTATCCGAAGGAAGTGCCTGTTCCGGACATGAAAACGCCGGGCAGCCGCACAACATGAAGCTGTCATCCGATATACCGCAGATACACTAAAATATAAAAAGCACCCGCTGTATTCAGTACAGCGGGTGCTTTGTTTGGATTCAGACGGAATCCATATCTGTCTGCGAGGCAGCGGCACGCTTCGCGGCAAGCGTCTTTTCAGAGGTCTGCTGTTCGAGCTGTTCACGCAGTATCTTTTCTTTGAGGCTGAGGTCAAACTGCGGATAGCCTTCCTCTTGCCTGAGCCGTTGTTCAATGAATCCGGCGTAGGCGGCAAATCCGTATGGGAGCAGATACAGGCAAAGCCCCAACAGCACAAATGCCTGCTGATATGACTTTGAAATGAGAAAGCCGAGAATGAAAAGGACAACGGCTGCGATATGCAGCGCAGGATAACGCCTGATGCAGCCGATGAATGCACACACGACGGAGAGAAGCGTACAGAGCGCACCGATCAGATCGGGCAAAGCTCTGCCGCCGTTCCATGATGCAATGGCGAGTATCAGCTCGATTACGGAGATAAGCGGCAGAACGCATATGATGATAAAACAGGATTGGTTGATTTTGTCTGCGCGCCGTTTTTGTATCTGCAATGCTTCAAAATGGTCGCGGCGGTTTTGGTCAATGGGAGATGCCATCGAATTCCTCCTTTCGCAATTATCATAGCATAATCAGGGAAATATGTCAAGAAAAACACCCGCTGTACCAGAAAACAGCGGGTGCTTTGTTTTTATTCGCTATCCTGGATTTCGTGTCCGAAATCAGCCGAGCTCTGCGAAATACTTGATGGTGCGAACCATCTGGCTGGTGTAGGAGTTCTCGTTGTCGTACCAGGAAACAACCTGAACCTCATAAAGATCATCAGCAATCTTTGCAACCATCGTCTGTGTTGCATCGAACAGAGAACCATAGGTCATGCCGATAACATCAGAGGAAACAATCTGATCCTCGTTGTAGCCGAAGGAAGCGGATGCAGCAGCCTTCATTGCAGCATTGATGCCTTCCTTGGTCACATCTGCACCCTTGACAACAGCGGTCAGGATGGTGGTGGAGCCGGTCGGTACCGGAACACGCTGTGCAGAGCCGATGAGCTTGCCGTTCAGCTCCGGAATAACCAGACCGATTGCCTTTGCAGCACCGGTGGAGTTCGGAACGATGTTAGCAGCACCGGCACGGGCACGAAGCATATCGCCTTTACGATGAGGACCATCCAGGATCATCTGGTCACCGGTATAAGCATGGATCGTAGACATGATACCGGACGGGATCGGAGCGTAATC
>JAFYBM010000186.1 GCA_017540225.1 Oscillospiraceae bacterium
CTGATCGCGGCTGCAAGCTCGTCGTTGACAGAGGAAGTATCTGCCGCAGCGGGTGCCATGCCCATCTCTGCCATCAGGCGCTCCAGCTCTGTATCGACCTTGGCATTGCGCTCCAGCTCCTCGAAGGTTGCGACCTCTTCGGGCTTGCCGTTGCCGAGGATCTCGTTGAATGCAGCGGCTTCGGCTTCCTTGCGGGTGATCTTCTCTTCCATCTTGGAGAGCTTATCAAACGAGCTCTTGGTGTCGATGCCGCCGAGGGACTGTGCGAGCTCCTTCGTGGTATCAGCCATCTGGGAGCGGGCAATGAGCATAGCCTCTCTGGACTTTGCTTCCTGCATCTTGGATTTCAGCACTTCAACCTGAGAACGGATCGCCTCAGTCTGATTGGAAATGGTCTCATACATTTCGCGGTAATTGGCAACATCCTCATCCGCCTTGACCTTGCTTGCGAGTGCTTTCTTGGCCAGCTCGGCATCGCCGGCTTTCAGTGCAGCCTTTGCACGGGATTCCCAGCTTGCGGAAACAGCGCACGCATTGCGGTACTGCTTTTCGACCATCCGCTCACTGGCAACGGCCTTGCCGAGTGCCTGTGTCGATTTGGTCAGCTCTTTCTGCATATCTGCAATAATCTGTTTTACCAGCTTTTCCGGATCCTCCGCCTTATCAAGCATATCATTGATATTGGCCTTGAGAATGTCGCTGATTCTGGAAAAAATGCCCATCTGAAGTAACCCTCCTGTTTCCGTGAAGTATTAAAATAGAATAATGTGCGGCAGCCGATACGGCTGCTAATACATCTATTATACCAGAGTTTGCGCGCCTTGTCAAGTAGGATTTCTATGAAGAATTGATTATTTTTGAAAGGCCTTGTCCTTGCGGAGCGGTACCGGACACACCTTTGAATATCATATCGCTGTTTCCCGCAAAAAAGCGTTCCGGACAATGCGCCTGCGGTGCTGCGGCTTTCACGGTATACTGTCGATGATTCGTTCCGCGCAGCGGATGCCGTCCACGGCAGCGGATACAATTCCGCCCGCATAGCCGGCGCCCTCACCGCACGGATACAGCCCTGCGACTGTCACAGCTTCGAGCGTTTCCGGATCGCGCAGTACACGCACCGGCGAGGAGCTGCGTGTTTCCGGCGCCGTCAGAACGGCATCCGGCTGCAAAAAGCCGCGGAGCTGCCGCTCCAGCAGCGGAATCCCTGCCCGCAGCGCTGCACAGATATATTCCGGCAGACAGCATTCCGGCCTTGCGAAAACAGTTCCCAGCGGATAACTCGGCTGCACATTGCCGAATGCCGCAGACTGCTGTCCTTTCAGAAAATCGCCGAGCAGTGTGACCGGTGCTTTGCCGGTTCTGCCGCCCGCTTCAAAGGCTGCACGCTCGATTTTCCGCTGTAATTCCACGCCTGCAAGCACATCCTCCGAACCGAAATCCGCCGGAGCAATGCCGACAAGCAGCGCACTGTTTGCATTATCGGCATTCCGCGCAAAGCAGCTCATGCCGTTTGTGACGACTGTTTCCGGTTCTGAGGCTGCCGCCTGCACCGTTCCGCCGGGACACATACAGAATGAATATACCCCGCGGCCGTCGGTCGTGTGTGCGGCGACCTTGTAGCTCGCAGCACCGAGTGCCGGATGTCCGGCTGCCGTTCCGTAGCAGAAGCGGTCAATATCCGCCTGCTTATGCTCAATGCGCACACCAAGCGAAAAAGGCTTCTGCGCGAGCGGCAGTCCTGCCTCATGCAGCCATGCAAACACATCCCGCGCACTGTGTCCGACCGCCAGCACGGCATGATCGGTACGCAGCGAATGCTGTTCGCCGTTTTGTGTATATGCAGCCGAGACGAGCCTGCCGTCCGATACGGTCAGTCCGGTGCATTTTGCGGAAAAAAGCACGGTTCCGCCTGCTTCTTCGATCTTTTTCCGCAGATTCGGGATGCATTCCGCGAGTTTGTCTGTGCCGATATGCGGCTTTGCCTGCCAGAGTATTTCCTCCGGCGCGCCGCATTCCGCAAAGGTGTGCAGCACCTGCCGGATCCGCGGATCCTTTGTGCCGGTGTTGAGCTTGCCGTCTGAAAAAGTACCGGCGCCGCCCTCACCGAACTGCACATTGCATTCCGGATCGAGCACTCCCGTCAGATAATATTGCTGTACGGCCTTTTGCCGCTCCGCAACCGGCTTGCCGCGTTCCAGCAAAACCGGCCGCAGTCCTGCCTGTGCAAGCACCCATGCTGCAAACAGCCCCGCAGGTCCCGCTCCGATCACAACCGGACGGTGCGGCAGTGCTTTTGGTGTATATTGCGGCATACGGAACGACTGCACCTGCTGAATATTGCTGCCTTTCGGCAGCCGCTTCAGAATAGCCTGTTCATCGCGCACCTGCACATCCGCCGTGACAGAAAAATGCACCTGTTTCCGTGCATCGACTGCCCGCCGTACAAGTGTGATGCGCCGGATGTCCTGCGGCCGGATATGCAGCGCCTTTGCAATCTGTACCCGCAGCTCTTTTTCCGTGTCATCCAGCCCCATCGCAATATTGACAATCCGCAGCATTCCGTATCACCTCTTTGTTCATCAGGGGGCAGAAAGGCAGTACAGAATGCTCCGTACTGCCTTAGTATGCAGAGAAAGGATCAGGAAATTCCATCCTGAAAGCCAATGATAAATCGCATCAGACGGCTTGGCGCGCCGGATTCAGTCAGTGAATCTCTTGCCGCGATGTATCACAAAAACGCCGAAGGCTCCGCATTGGAAAGCAGCATACCTGCGTTGTTTTTGATCCGGCGGTAAAGCTGCGCCGGCAGACTGCGCTGCACAATGCGCATTGCTTCGATAAACCGCAGCGGTTCGTCGATGCTGCGGGAACCCGTCGCAACAAAATGCGCGTGCTGATTTGCCAGCAGATAAAGCGACAGCTTGCGGTATTCCTGATGCAGCAGACCGTTCACGGAAATTTGCAGCAGAATGCCTGCTTTTCGCAGTGCGATCAGCTCCTCGGGAGAACGGAACGTAAACTGCCGGTCAATATCCGCAGCGACCGGACACATCCCGCTGACGATCCGCAGACGGGTCAGCTGCTCGCTGAATTCTTCATCGGGCGGCTGATTCGGCAGATCCACAAGGAAGAAGTCGGATTCTCCGATCGCAAACTGCCGCAGCTCCCGCGGATGCTCTATGCAGAAGGAAAACGGAACGACTGCGCCGCCGATGATCCGGAGCGGCTGTGCAGCGGGAGAAAACGCCGCAATCAGTGCATCACGCTGCGCAATGAACTCGGCAGGCGAAGCCTTTTCCGGCTGATAATACGGTGCAGCCGCCGCAATTTTCATATTGCTTTCCCGAAAGGCCGCGATTCGTTCTGCGGCCTCCTGTTCGGTCATGGCACGCTGCCCGAGTCCGGCAAGACCCGGCAGCAGGCTTGCGTGCATATCTACATAGTAGTTCATGGATCTGCGCAGTTTTCAGCGCTTCCCTCCTCTCAGGCTCCGCGGTCTGTCCGTCCGTTTTCCGGCTTTCCGGATCAGAATCGGAGCAACACTGTACCATTTTTTATTTTAGCATACTTTATTCAGAATGTCAATGATTTATGGATATTTTATGAAAATAGATGAACAAATTATGAACAGAAAAGCACGGTCGTTCTCGTGCAAATTGACGAACAAAAATAAAGGGTTTTCCATTGACAAAAATGTGAAATTGTGCTACAATAAATATGAATATTCGTTTGTCTAAGAGACAGTCTATCATCCTGAAAAGGGGGGATATGATGCTGCATGAGCGTCCGGTTTTTGCACTTTGTACGGCAAAAATCCATAATCCGGAAGTGCTGGAAAGTGTGAAGGCTTTTATTGACGAAGCCAAACGGCGCAGCTATGCTGTTCTGGTGTTCAATTCCAGTCTCGATAATCTCGGCGATCCGATGTCCGATACCAACTGCTACAGCGTTTATGACCTGATTCCGTTTCATATTGTCGATATGATCTGCATTATGAGCGATGTCATCCATGATCCGGTTGTCTGCGAAACGATAACGGCAATTGCCAAGGAGCATAAAAAACCGGTCATGGCCTATGACGGCCGGATGGATCATATTCCGTCGGTCTATTGCTATTCCGGTCAGGCGTTCAGTAAGCTGCTGGATCATGTGTTCTGCGACCACGCCTGCACCCGCGTCAATCTGCTGACCGGCACCCGCGGCAATTACGGCTCGGAATGTATGGTTATGGCCTACAGCGAAGCACTGCGCAAGTATAATATCCCGTTTGACGAGGAACGTGTCGGGTACGGCGATTACTGGGAAAAATCCGCTATGGAGGCGACAGAGCGTTTCCTTACGAAGGATATTCCGGAGGCCATTGTCTGTATCAACGACGAAATGGCAATCGCGGCCTGTGCCGTTCTGCAAAGCCACGGACTGCGTGTGCCGGAGGATGTGATCGTCACCGGCTCCGACGGCATTATCAAGGAGCGCTTTCATACTCCGCGCCTGACGACCTGTATCAAGGATTATGACAGGCTCACTTCTGTGACCTTCGATACGGCAGAGCTGATCCTCGACGGCGAAGATGTTAATATGGATACGGAAATTACGCCTCTGCTGCGGATCTCGGAATCCTGCGGCTGCTGTGTTACCGAGCAGCGTGACCAGAATCAGGCGATCCGTGTCCTCTATAATCAGCTGCAGATCTGTGTGGTACAGGAAGCGGCGGAATCCCGTCTGCTCGGTTCCGTTTTGCAGCGCAAGCAGCCGACAGTCATCGACTATCTGGATGTTATGGCGGAATATCTGCCGGAGGACTCTTATCTCTGCCTGCGTGATTCGCTCGGTGCAGAGCTGACCGGCAGCAGCCTGACACAGTTTGCCGATACAACAGAGCTGATGAGCACTGTCATGTTCAAACGCCGCGAAAAGCAGTTTGCGATTGTACCGCGTGCAAACCTGATTCCGGATCTGGAATCCGTACTCAGCCGGACAGAAGCACTCTATATCACTGCAATCAATATGCAGGAGGAGGTCTACGGCTATTTTGTCTATTACGGCAGCCGTCCGGATGAGGAATGCTTCAAGCTGCCGAAATTCATCCATACCGCCGGCAATGTCATCGGTTCGAGCCTTGCAACGTCCCGTCTGCAAACCATGAACGAAAAACTCGTTGCAGCGCGGATCCGTGATTCGCTGACCGGTATGCTGAATCAGCACGGTGCAATGAAAATGCTGACTGAACGGCTGCGCACCGAACGCCATGAGAATGAACGGCTCGTGATGATCGTCATCGGGCTGAACCGTCTGCGCCAGATCAACAGCATCTTCGGACGCAATGAGGGCGATCAGGCGCTGCTCAGTCTTGCAAATGCCATTACGGACAGTGTGGACAGCGATGTGGTAGCGGCCAGAATCGGCGGCGATGAATTCATGATCGCGTTCTTTGATTCCGATGTCATGATGAATACGGCCGAGGCGCTCATCAGTGTGCTGAAAAAGCGTATGTTCAGCTATAATCAGGTCTCCGGCAAGAGCTATACGATGGAGATTTCCTTCGGTCGGGTCAGTGCCGATCTCAGCAGCAGCATCTCGCTGGATGCCATGCTTGCAGAGGCGATTACGATTAAGGATGCACAGCGTGTCAACAGTGCGGATTCCGAGGCGAAGCCGACGGTTTCCGAGGCGGAGGCCGCACAGATGGAGCGTGTGCTGAATGACAATCTGCTTTCCTATTGCTTCCAGCCGATCGTTAATGCGAACAACGGTTCGATTTTTGCCTATGAGGCGCTGATGCGTACCGCAGGCGGCGTGAAGGTCTCTCCGCTGACGCTGCTCAGTTATGCGAGCGGAGCAGGCAGACTTTATGAGATTGAGTGGCTGACCTATAACAATGTCCTGAAATATATTGCTGCGAATCGTGAGTACTTTCGGGATAAGCGCGTGTTCATCAATTCCATTCCCGGACACTTCCTCAATGATACGGATTATCTCAAGATCCGTGAAATGTACAGCGACATCCTGCCAAAGCTGGTTGTCGAATTTACGGAGCAGGCCGAAACTGAGGGCGAAGAGCTGCGGATGGTGCAGGCGCGTGCCGAGCAGGATCATATGGATATTGCCGTTGATGACTACGGGACCGGCTATTCAAATATCACGAATCTGCTGCGGTATTCTCCGAATTACGTCAAGATCGACCGCAGCCTGATCGCCAGTATCCATGAGGAACCGAAAAAGCAGCACTTCGTCACAAATATCATCGAATTTGCGCACGCAAACGGCTTTATGGCACTTGCGGAGGGCGTGGAAACCGTGGAGGAGCTGCGCGCCGTCATTCGCTTCGGCGTAGATCTGATTCAGGGTAATTTCACCGCAATGCCGAGCGATACGCCGATCGAGGCAATTCCCGACCGCATTGCCGCGATTATCACGAAATTCAGCGCCAGTGCGCAGAAGCAGATCATGCAGAAAACCTATATTCTCGCGGGCGAGCCGACCGTTGAGCTGCCGAAGCTCGACGCGGAGCATTATACCGATCTCTTTATTTCGCAGCCCTATCTTGAAATTATCGGTGATTTTAATGAGACGAGCGGTGTGCATATCAAGATCCGCGATGATACAGACTGTCATCTCGTGCTGCGCAATGTGCATTTCAATCTGCCGCAGCAGGTTGTTGCGCCGGCTATCATGCTCGGCAAGAACTGTCACGTCACCATTGAGTTCCAGGGCGACAACCGTATGGATAACGGCGGCATTTATGTGCCGGAATCCAGCTCGCTGCATCTGACCGGCAAGGGCAATCTCAGTATCCGCGCAGATGATTCCAAGGCATTTGCGATCGGCAATGATCCCGATCTGGCCTGCGGTGAGATCAATATTGATCTCGCGGGTATCCTGACCATTCTGATGAACGGCGGCCAGTGTGTCGGCATCGGTGCGGGCTACGGCAAGGGACAGAAGATTGCCGTGACCGGAACGCGCCTGTTCTTTGAAATGACCGGCAAGAGCGGTGTCTGCATCGGTACGCTGGAGGGTGATTCCGTAATCTCCGTGACCGGCTGTGAAGCAGATTTCTCACTGCGTATGGCAAGCAGCATCGCAATCGGCTCGATGGACGGCGCACCGAATATTCTGTGCAATACGACCAGCCTGACGCTGATCGGCTCCGGTACGAATGTCGGCGGCATCGGCTCGGAGCAGGGCGGCGGCAATATCGTGCTCCGCGATACCACGATCAGTGCGGAAATGACCGGCCAGAATATCTTTGTCATCGGTTCCGGCGATTCCGCGCCTCAGATCAGTCTGCGGCAGTGCAATGCCAATATGCGGCTTGAGGGGACACGCGCACTGGATATCGGCAGCTATAATTCGGATGCCGACCTGATGATGGTCGATTCCAGCATGAACATTTCCATTCTGAGCGGCATCGCGCTCCATTTCGCCGCCGATCCGGAGCACTGTGTGCGGACAGGCGGTGCAGTAAAGGTGGCAATCAACGAATGAGCTGGTATGTGATCTGCATTGCGGCAGGCTATCTGCTCGGCAATATCAATACGGCTGCAATTATCGCCCGATGCAGGGGCTTTGACATCCGCACAAAAGGCTCCGGCAATGCGGGTGCCTCCAATGCGCTTGTCACAATGGGCAAGGGGGCTGCGGTCTGTTCGGCGCTTGTCGATATTCTGAAGGCATTTGTGCCGGTATTCCTGCTGCTTCATGTGATCCATACGCCGGCGGATTGTCTGCATCTTCCGGTCGTGACGGGAATTGCCGTCATGCTCGGGCATATGTTTCCGTTCTGGATGCAGTTTCGGGGCGGGAAGGGCTTTGCCTCGCTGCTTGGTACGGTGCTTGCGCTGGACTGGCGTTTTTTCCTTGGCTGCATGGTGATTCTCGGCATCATTCTGCTCTGTACGGGATATATTGCGCTGGCGACGATTCTGTGTGCGGCGGCGTTTCCGGTCTGGCAGTTTGCCGTGACGGGTGATCTTACGGAGACAATTCTGCTGACAGTGCTGGCCGTAATTATCATTTGCAAGCATCTGCCGAATCTGAAACGCATCGCTTCAGGTACGGAAATCGGCCTTCGGCAAAAGAAAAAACAAAAATCCGGCAGCGAACCGGAAAAATAATCGTGAATGCAAAGCGGTCAGGCAAACACCTGACCGCTTTAAGTTCCTGCACTGTTTTGCCGGAGATTAAAACAGGCTTTCTCAATAAACAAGCAGGCCCGTGCAAGATCTGCACGGGCCTTTTCATGTTTATTCAACGGTTACTGCCTGTTTCTGCTTTGCAGCTTGTTCCATCTGACGCTTTTTTCTGCGCTTGCGTGCGAGAATACGCTTGCCTTCACAGCCGTCCCATGTCTTCTTGCGGAACAGCTTGTTGCAGATTGCCAGAGCGAGCAGCGCATAGCCGATGCCGAAGCAGATGCCTGCCAGAACATCGGTCGGATAGTGAACATACAGATACATTCTTGAGAATGCAACGAGCGATGCCAGAATCAGTGCCGGAATTCCCCATTTGCGCTTCCAGAGGCAAATGGACGTTGCGGCAGCGAAAGAAGCCTGTGTATGTCCGGAGGGGAATGCAAAGTCCGTCGGCGCTTTCACGAGCAGCTTAATGATCGTCCGGGCTTCCGGAATGACGGTTGCACTGTCGCGGACATAGAGCCGCGAGGTCAGATCCTGCACACCGATCATGGCAAGCGGATTGCCGTTTTCAAGCCAGAAGGGGCGCGGCCTTGCAATCAGGTTTTTGAGGATGAGGTTGCCGCCGACCACACAGAAAATCAGTGCAAAGGCGGAAACGTGTGCATATTTGCGGGTGCGTTTCGGCACAAACAGCAGCAATGTAATGATGATCCAGAAGATGCCGCCGTCACCGAATTTTGTGATGAACGGCATAAGCGTGTCCATAAAGCCGCTGCGGAAGTGCAGCTGAATCCAGTTCAGAAACTGAAATTCCCAATCCATATTTTCAACTTCCTTTCATAGGGTAATCACATCTGCTATTATAACATATAATGCAGAAAAAATCAATGGGTATTGAAGAAATTGTTGCATAAACATTCTACAGGTGCAGAAAATGCATTGCGCCGAGCAGCAGTACGCCCGGAATGCCTGCGGCCGCCGAGACGGAAACCGTCCAGACAGTCAGCGGCGGTGAGAATCCGATCCGGCCGCCGAAAAAATGCAGAAGAAGCAGCATCCCTGTTCCGCTGAAGGTTCCGAGCAGAAATGCCGCGAGCTTTGTACGTTTCCGGTGCAGATATTCATACAGCATCCAGAGAATGCCGGTGCAGCCGATCAGCAGCAGGGTATGCGCGGGTGTCAGAAATGCTTGCAGAGATTCCATAGGCAGATCCTTTCTGCTTCACAGCGCAATATATGCCAGCGCGAGCAGGAGCTTCGGTTCGGCGTGCTCCTGATAAAGCAGCCAGAGCAGCGCCAGCAGCAGAAGTGTCTCACCGTCCATGTGCCGCAGCCGGTCGGTCAGGGAAGCACTGACTGTTTGCAGCGGAGGCGGCAGCGCCGGTGCAGACGCCGGCGCCTGCGAAGGAGATTCGGAACGCGGCGGGGGCATTTTTGCTGCCGGCGGCGGACAGGGCGTGTGCGGTGCCTGCCGGCGCATCCACCACATCGGAACGCTGTTTGCCAAGTTGCCGCCTCCTTTCTGCTTGGTTATGCCGGATTCAGCAGGTCGTTCAGAACACCGTTTTCGCGCAGAACACCCGCTGCGGCATAGAGCTTCAGCAGCCGCACCGCCTGATCTGCACGTTTGGCACGTTCGGCCGAGAGATGCGGCCGCAGCGCGAGGATCAGTGCGGCAGTCTCGTCCTGCTGCACCGCCGAAAGCGCCTGCCCGACCGCAAGCAGCTTGGAAAAATCCATCGGCGGCGGCTCTGCTGCGGAATCTGCGGCAGCTGGTGCGGCTTCCTGTGCTGCATTTCCGTCCGGCTCGCGCAGCATTTGCGCCAGCTCCGAAAGATTGCGCATACTCTCCGGATCGGAAAGCAGCGATTGCAGCTTCTGCGTCAGGTCATCCATGCAAAGCCCTCCCTTCGGTAATGTCCGGACTATTGATGTGCAGATGTGCTTTCAGCAGCGGGAAACGGGAACGCGATCCCGTTTCCTGACATTTTCACGCCCGGAAGAATCCATACTACCCGCGGGTGAGCTTATCATAGAGGGCTTTGGCCTGACGGGAGTTCATCATCTGGTTGAGCTTTTGCGGATTTGCAAGCACCTGCTGGAATTTTGCTGCATCCTGCTGATTCAGGCCCGCAATTGCTTTATCAAATTTTCCGGCTTCCAGTTCCTGCCGGAGCGCATCGGGACTCATGCCGAGCTTTTTTCCGACGACTTCGAGCATTGCCTGAAGCTGCGCACTGTTTTTCGGTTTCTCCATAACAGTTCTCCTCTCAAAAAATCATTGACGCTGTTCTATTTCTATGCTATAATAATAGAAAAAAGAACAGAAAGTGAGGCAAATGACCGATGCAGATACTGGTAATCTCCGATACGCACGGACGCTATGACGTTCTGCGGCGGGTGCTGCTCTCACACCGCACAGCAGAGCTGGTGATTCACTGCGGGGACGGTGAATATGAAACAGAGCGGTTTCTGAGTGAGCATCCGGAGCTGCGGCCGTGGATCCTTTCCGTGCGCGGAAACTGCGATCACAGCACGGAAATCCCGCTGATGCGCGTGATCCCGCTGCCCTACGGACACAAGGCAGTCGCGGTACACGGTCATCGTTATATGTACGGTGATTTTCAGCAGAATCTGGTTGAGCTGGCACGCGGACAGGGGGCCGATCTGGTGCTGTTCGGGCATTTGCATACGCGCATTGACCGGAATGTTGACGGGATCCGGCTGTTCAATCCGGGCAGTGCATCACTCCCGCGGGATCAGTTCGGAGCCGGCTTCGGTCTGATTGATATTCTGGAGAGCGGGATTCTGACCTCACACGGGGATGTATCCCGTACTCCGTTTGAATAATATGCGGCAGAGCATGAAAATGTGACTGAAAGGACTGAAATACAGATGAAACAGGGCAAACTGATCGTTGTGGAGGGGCTGGACGGCAGCGGCAAGGCAACACAGGCCGAACAGCTCAGCACGCTGCTGCAGGCCGGCGGCAGAACCGTCCGGCGCATTTCGTTTCCGAATTACGGCAGCGACGCAGCGAATCTGCTGGATGACTATTTGCACGGCGGCTTCGGCACGGATCCGGATGCCGTGAATCCGTATGCGGCATCCACATTCTTTGCGATTGACCGATTTGCGAGCTTTCACCGCGACTGGAAAAACGACTATTATAACAATAGTATCATCATTGCTGACCGCTATACGACGGCGAATGCGGTGCATCAGTGTGCGAAGCTGCCGCAGACGGAATGGGACGGCTTTCTGGAATGGCTGTTTAATTATGAATACAGGCTGCTCGGTCTGCCGGAGCCGGATGCGGTGATCTATCTGCGCGTGACACCGGAGCTGAGCCAGAAGCTGCTGACAGGACGCTATCAGGGCGATGAAACAAAGAAAGACATTCACGAATCCGATACCGAATACCTCGCAAAATGCCGTGTATCGGCGGATTACTGTGCGGAAAAGCTCGGCTGGCATACGGTACAGTGTGACTGCGGCGGTGCGATGCGTCAGATTCCGGAGATTGCGGCAGAGCTTCTGAACATCGCGGAGGCAGTGCTGTAAGCGGCGGGATACCGGAAGGGAGTTTGCGATATGCAGAAAAAACTGCGTCTGCGGTTCTTCATAATCAGCTGGATTCTGTTTGTGATGCTGCTTGCTGCGCTCTGCGCCGGCATCAGCATCTATATGTATCAGTCGGCAGTGGATGAAACAAGAGAAGTGCTGCGCACGGCGCTTGAGACAAGATCGCTGGATAATGCAGAGGAAACACGCGGCATGGTGAGCTTTCTGCTGGATGAAAACGGAAAGATCGAGCGGAGCGAACAGACACACATGACGCTGACGGATGAAACGCTGGAAGCGCTGGCCGCCGGCATGGAAGCCAAAGGCCGTGAAAATATCGGGGAGCTTGCACAGGACGGAATGCGCTACCGTTATTTAATGGTATTGGAGCGCGGCGGCGCATGGGCGGTCATAGCGGAATGCTCGCAGGAGCAGGCGCTTGTGAAAACACTGACGCGCAATTCCGTGATTTTCACGCTGATCGGATTCGTGCTGCTGATTCCGGTCTGTCTTCTGCTGACAAAATGGGTCAGCAAGCCGATTGAAACGGCATGGGAGCAGCAAAATGATTTTGTATCCGATGCGACACATGAGCTGAAAACACCGCTGACTGTCATTGCGACGAATACGGAGGCGGTCATGTCGAATCCGGATGCAACGATCGAAAGTCAGGAGAAATGGCTCGACAGTATTCAGGGCGAAACAACGCGCATGGCGGGTCTGGTTGGTGATCTGCTGTTCCTTGCAAAAATAGATGCGAATGAGATCCATCCGGATCCGGAGGCCATTGCGATCTCCGATCTGCTTGAGGAAATGTGCATGGAGCGCGAGAGCACCATTTTTGAAGAAGGAAAAATGTTTGATTATGAGCTGACGCCGGATCTGCATTATTACGGCGACCGGAAGCTCATCCGGAAAATGATGGAGGCGCTGCTCGACAATGCGCAGAAATATACACCGGCGGGCGGCAACATCCGCATGGTTGTCAACCGAGACCGGAAGCTGCGCACGCGCATGGTGCTTTCCAATTCCGGTGAAACGATCCCGCAGGAGGCACTCGGCAAAATTTTTGACCGCTTTTACCGCGTGGATCCGTCGCGTGCCCGAGATACCGGCGGCTACGGGCTGGGGCTTTGTGTTGCAAAGAGCATCGCAGAACTGCACGGCGGCGAGATTTCGGCGCGTAGTGAGAACGGAATCAATGTGTTTACAGTGATTTTCGGAGAAATGCAGGCAGAGGATGGTAAAAAGCGACAAAAAACAAGAGAAAAACAATGATTTGTTTTACGGAGAAAGGGCTTGACTTTTTTTCTGAAATATGCTAAAATAAACGAGTCGCCGCAAGAGCGGGGACGCCCCCGGCACCTTGAAAATTGAACAATGCAACCAAGAAAGAAACCCTTGAAGATTCCGCAATTTTGGCAAAGGAATGAGCTAAAATTGCACGTCGAGGCGAGACGAAAAAGCGCAAAC
>JAFYBM010000020.1 GCA_017540225.1 Oscillospiraceae bacterium
CTCAAAGCCGCTGCACCTCGGCAGCCACGCCGGTCAGGAAATGGATATCGTCATCAAGGGTACGCTCCGCATGATCGTTGGCTCGCATACCGAGATCCTGCATGAGGGCGACTGCATCTACTACGACAGCTCCATGCCGCATGACGAGATCGCGCTGGACGGTCAGGATTGTGAGATCTATGCGTTTGTCATGGCACCGCACGGAAACGGTGTTTCCGAGTATAAAGAGCACGTTGTGGAGCATCATTCCACGAATGTCGATAAAGCCGGCCTTTCCCATCCGGTCGCAGAGAAATTCGTCACCTGCGAAACCAATGAGGAGGGCATCCTCAGTGCCGTGCATTTTAAGAACAAGGAAACCTTCAATTTTGCATACGATATTGTCGATGCAATGGCTGAGAAATGTCCGGATAAGACCGCAATGATCTATGTGGATGTCAACAAGAATGAGCGACGCTTTACCTTTAAGGACATTAAGCGCTATTCCTGTCAGACCGCTAATTATTTTCGGTCGCTCGGCATCAAAAAAGGCGATCGCGTGATGCTCGTTCTCAAGCGGCACTATCAGTTCTGGTTCTCGATCATCGCGCTGCACCGCATCGGCGCACTGGTTATTCCGGCATCAAATATGCTGAAAAAGCATGATTTTGAATACCGCTTCAATTCTGCGGAGGTTTCCGCTATTGTCTGTACCGCGGACGGAGATGTCGCAAACGAAGTTGATCTGGCCTGCGCTGCATCTCCGAGCATGAAAACAAAGGTGCTCGTCAACGGTCAGCGCGAGGGCTGGCACGATTTCAATGCCGAGCTGCCGGCATACAGCACTCACTTTGCACGCACGGCCGAAACCCCCTGCGGTGAGGATCCGATGCTGATCTTTTTCAGCTCCGGTACCTCCGGCAACCCGAAGCTCGTGCTGCACAGCTATCAGTATCCGCTCGGACACTATGTGACTGCGCGTTACTGGCAGAATGCCGATCCGATCGGACTGCATTGTACGATCTCTGATACCGGCTGGGGCAAGGCGCTCTGGGGCAAGCTCTACGGCCAGTGGATGTGCGAATCGGCTGTTTTTGTATATGACTTCGACCGGTTCCATGCAGAGGATATTCTGCCGATGTTCAAGAAATATCATGTTACCAGCTTCTGCGCACCGCCGACCATGTATCGCTTCTTCATCAAGGAGGATCTCGGAAGATACGATCTTTCTTCGCTGAAATATGCCTGTATTGCCGGTGAGGCACTGAATCCGGAGGTGTTCTATCAGTTCCAGCGTGCGACCGGCATCAAGCTGATGGAAGGCTTCGGGCAGACGGAAACTACGCTTTCCATTGCAAATGTTGTCGGCATGGAGCCGAAGCCCGGCAGCATGGGCAGACCGAATCCGCAGTATGATGTGCAGGTGCTTCTGCCGGACGGCACGCCGGCAGGTGTCGGTGAGACCGGCGAGATCTGCATCAGACTCAAGCCGGAGGGCGTTCCGGGTCTTGCGCTCTGCTATTACAAGGATCCGGAAACAACTGCCGAGACATGGCGTGACGGCTTCTATCACACCGGTGATACCGCTTGGGTCGATGAGGACGGCTATTTCTGGTATGTCGGCCGCGTGGACGATGTTATCAAGTCCTCCGGTTACCGTATCGGACCGTTTGAGATCGAAAGCGTGCTGATGGAGCTGCCGTATGTGCTGGAATGCGCCGTGACCGGTGTGCCGGATGAGATCCGCGGTCAGGTTGTCAAGGCAACGATTGTTCTGACAAAGGGAACCGTGCCGTCTGATGCACTTGTCAAGGAAATTCAGGAATATGTGAAAAAGGGGACTGCTCCCTATAAGTATCCGCGTGTGGTAGAATTTGTGGATGAGCTTCCGAAGACCGTCGGCAGCGGAAAGATCCGCCGTGCGGCGATCCGTGAAATGGATAAAGCGAAATATCAGAAATAAACAAGAAACCGGTATCATTTTTGATACCGGTTCCTTTTTTTCGGGTAAAACAGCTACAGTAACAGGGGATTCACAGATATACTTGCTCCTGACCTGCTGTTTCGGCAGTTCAGGGACTTTTTTTGCATTTTCTCCTATTGAATTTTCAGGAAAAATATGGTATACTGATAGCATAAATCAATCAGACAAAGTGAGGAGCAAACACATGGCAACAGTATTATTAGCCGGCGGCGCGGGATATATCGGTTCACATACTGCCGTTGAGCTGCTGAATTCCGGTTATGATGTAGTTATTGCGGATAATTTTTGCAATAGCTCACCGGTTGCAGTCCGCCGCGTCGAACAGATCACAGGAAAAAGTATCCGTCTTTATGAGCTGAATATCTGCGATACTGAGAAGCTCAGCAAAGTTTTTGCTGAGAACAAGCTCGATGCAGTCATCCATTTTGCAGGTCTGAAAGCAGTCGGTGAATCGGTGCGGAATCCGCTGAAATACTACAGAAACAATATCGACACAACGCTTTCTCTGCTGGAATGCATGGAACAATATAATGTCAGACGTTTTATTTTTTCTTCCAGCGCGACTGTTTACGGCGAAGAAAACCCCGTCCCTTATATTGAAACGATGAAACGCGGTGTCTGCTCCAATCCTTACGGCTGGACAAAAGCAATGATGGAGCAGATTCTGGAGGA
>JAFYBM010000187.1 GCA_017540225.1 Oscillospiraceae bacterium
ATGTCGGTCAGCTCATAGCCGAGATCCTGCAAGATGCCCTTGTATTTTTCGCCGTCACAGAAATTGAGCTGACAGCCGAAGCTCTGGACGTGCGCTTTCGGCGTATGAGTGAAGGTATCGAGTACCGCGCGGATGCCCTCACGGATCTGTGCAGCAGTCTCTGCCATGGAGATCTCCCCTTCATTTTTGAATATACTTCTATATTATATCATATTATAGGAGAAAACACAATGGGGAGGCAGAAAAAAACTGCTGCCTTCCTGTGTTGTGTGTGCAGCCAGAAATCTAAAACAGAAGCGGAGCAAAATGACGCCGCGAAATGAAAAACGCCCCGCACAGTGTCGGGACGTTTTTATAAGAGGCGCGAACCAGATTTGAACTGGTGATCACGGTGTTGCAGACCATTGCCTTACCACTTGGCTATCGCGCCGTATATAAAAAGAAAGCGGATTACGGGGCTCGAACCCGCTACCTCCACCTTGGCAAGGTGGCGCTCTACCAGATGAGCTAAATCCGCATAGATACGACCTGGATGGGACTCGAACCCACGACCTCCGCCGTGACAGGGCGGCGTTCTAACCAACTGAACTACCAGGCCATGATGGAAACTACAGGGCTCGAACCTGTGACCCTCTGCTTGTAAGGCAGATGCTCTCCCAGCTGAGCTAAGCTTCCGTTCCAGCGCTGCTGCCGTAACAGCGCCTTATTATTATAACGCATATTGCACCGTTTGTCAAGCGTTTTTTATAAAATTTACTATTATTTTTATTTTTAACTATTATGTCCTGCTTCCTTCTCATCAGCCATTTTTGCAATCTCCTGCGGTGTAAATACATATTTTTTCGTGCAGAAATGGCAGCAAACCTCAATTTCAGGCATTTCAGCGGCCATTTCGCGCAGCGCAGCGGCATCCAGAGAGCGAAGCATCCGCTCCGTGCGTTCGCGGGAACAGTCGCAGGTATAAGCCGGCTCTGATGCATCCAGCAGCTCCGGTGAAAGCCCGCTGAGCAGCTTCTGTGCGATGTCATCGGCGGTCATGCCGTTTTGCAGCAGATCTGTCACGCTCGTAATGTCTTTGAGGTTTTCCTCCAGCTGTGCGATGTCGCTTTCCGGCGCAAAAGGCAGCAGCTGAATCAGATAGCCGCCTGCGCAGGCGACCGACAGATCCGGATTGACCAGAACCCCCAGACCGCAGGCGCTCGGCACCTGCTCGCTGTCCGCGAAATACTGCGTAATATCCTCGGCAATCTCGCCGGAAACCAGTGCAGTCTGGCCGGAATACGGCTCTTTGAGCCCCATATCCTTGATGACGAACAGTGTGCCGTCTGTACCGACAGCGCCTGCAACATCGAGCTTGCCTTTTGCATTGAGCGGCAGCTCCACGACCGGCTGATCGACATAGGATTTGACGTTTCCGCGGTCATCCGCAACCGCAAGCAGCGTACCCGCAGGACCGCCGCCGTCGATCCGGACCGTAACCGTATCCCCGGGGTTTTTCAGTGTATAGCCGATCAGAGAAGCGCCCATCGAAAGGCGGCCGAGTGCTGCGGTGCAGACCGCAGAGGTCTTGTGGATGCGCTCCATTTCGCGGCACATTTCCGTTCCCTCCAGCACCGCGCAGACCACTGCGCCGTCACCGGATAAATATCGCTTCAGGATTCCGTTCATGCTGCTCTCTCCTCATCCGATTTCATGATGTATGTTTTCGCTGTATTCAGCCGCCGTGCGGAACGGCGCCAGTGCTTCACAGGCCATTTCCGTCTGATATTCATTGAGCTGAATCCGGCAATTCCAGCTTTTTCCGGCAGCGTCCTTGTAGCCGATGCAGAGCCGGTGCGCAGTTCCCGCGCCGAGATAGAGGCCGTCGCCGTAATAGTTCGTGCGCTGCACCTGCTTTGTCACCTTTGTGATCCGCTTGTTGTCAATTGCGACGATGCCCTTTTTGTACCACATTACCGTATAATTTCCGCCGATATTGATGCCGTTGTTTTCGGCTGAAAGACCGCTGCTGCGGAAAGAAAGCACCTTGCCGTTCAGGTAGGAGCGTGCAATATGGGGAAGCTCTGCCTCGTATTCCCGCAAAAATGCCCGCACCGGTGTGCGGTACAGCTTCCATATGCCCCAGAGCAGGAAGCCCAGACCGCTCACTGCAAGGATAATATTGATTGCAGGATCTCCGCTTTCCCAGATCAGTGCCGGAATGAAAAATGCAAGCGAAACAGCAGCCAGCACGATACCGGACGGCTTGAGATAGCGCTTTTTGAGATCAGCCTGCATTGTCTGTGCCTTCACGCGGGAAAAATCATGTGTTTCGCGGTACTTCCGGTATTTTTCGCGCCATTCTTCGGTTTCATAATAATCCCCGCTCTCTACGGCCTCTTTGAAATCGGCATTTTTCTTTTCCGAGCGGATTTCCCAGACAAAAGCGAGCGGAATGCAAATTGCAAGCGCGGCGGTGATCATAATATTGATCCAGAGCGGAAGTCCCATGCAGTACATTGCAATGAAGCCGAGCGGCAAGCCGATCAGAAAGCCGATGAAACGGCTTTTGCGCGGCTGCAGCGGCGGGTGCATCATCTCTGTAAGCAGTTCTTTGAGTGAACCGTTCATCTCATCACCGGCCTTTTGCTTTATTCATCCGGCAGCACCGTTGCGGGCGGCTTTTGTCCGCCGGCTGCCCGTGCGATATACAGCAGCCGCTGTGTCAGGTTTGTCGGTGTGTCATAGCTGTCGCCGTCCAGAACCTCCAGAAGTGTGAAGCCTGTTTCCGCAAGCAGCCTGCGCACCGTTTCCGGCTGCCAGATGCGCTCCGTGAATTCCTCTGTTTCGCGCACATAGTGCCGGCCTTCGGTGTGCGCAAAGAAATCGAGCCGGATCGTCACCGGACATTCCGGCTCATTTTCCCGCAAATGATTCTGCCAGACACAAACAGCATCCGGCAGCTCATAGACAAAGCACTGATCGGCAAGAAGCTGCCGGTGCTTATATTCCGTATTCAGATCAAATAAAAACAGTGCGCCTGCCTCCGAAAAGAGGTTGACCCGCTCCATGACGCGGCGGACATCGCCGGAAGACTGCAAATGATTCAGGCTGTCCAGCGCACAGACCGTCACGGCGATTGTGCCGTAGAGGTCAAGCCTGCGCATATCCTGCCGGAGGTACTGAATCGGCAGTCCGCTGTCATATTTTTTATCGAGTGCCTCGCTGAGCATTTCCTCGGAGCAGTCAACCCCGATCACATCCCAGCCGCGGCGTGCAAAAGCCTCGGAGAGCGAGCCGGTTCCGCAGGCCAGATCCAGCAGAATATGCTCCGGCATATCCGGCCGCATCCATTTTTCAATCAGCCGGTTGAGCGCCTCGGCGCGCTCCGGATAGCAGACATTCTTTGTCAGGGCATCGTAATACTGCGCAAAAAAGCCGTATGCTGCGGTCATTTTGCAGAATCCTTCTGCTTTTTCAGGCGGTCAAAGACGATTGCATAGCCGCCGGAGCTGACCATACTGAGCGAACGGTTGACGCGGCTGATGGTCGCGGTGCTTGTGCCGGTCTCCTCGACGATTTCCGCATAGCGGCGGTTCTCGGAGAGCAGCTTTGCAATCTGATAGCGCTGTGCAATCGCAACAAGCTCCTGCGGGGTGCAGAGATCCTGCATGAACATTTCGATTTCATCGGCGGATTTCAGAACGGCAAATGCCTCATAGAGATCCTTGAGATGGGCTTTGTCCATTGGCTTAAACATTGTGACAGCCTCCTTTGTCAGTCTTGATAGTCTTATTTTAACACATTAGACTGTAAAAGTAAAGGGGTTTGCAAAATTTTTCAGGAAAAGGCAGATAAAAAACGAACGCGGATTTCCGGAGAATGCAGGCGATCATTCTGCTGAGAATCAAATGCGCGGAACTGGAAAATCTGTGCACATCTCCGAATAATGTGAAAAGATGAAGAAAACCCTTGATTTTTTTTCAAAACATGGTACAATAGATTTAGCACTCGGAGATAAAGAGTGCTAAGAGCTGCTCGCAGAGAGTGCTA
>JAFYBM010000188.1 GCA_017540225.1 Oscillospiraceae bacterium
GGCACGCCGCACGCTTGGTTTATGTATAAAAACAATCTCTGTCTTGAGGAATATGTGGAAATGCTTGAGCTGCATCCCTTTGACGGAGAGCACTGCAAGGTCTATGACCCGCTGCACCGCGCGTTTGATATTTACTATGTGCCGCTCGATCTGGCATCAGGCGAAGAAGAAGCCGTGGTTCCGATGCCGTTCGACTGCCAGTATGATATTTCCGGCAATAATAAGCACGGCTTCTTTGTTACGGTATCGCTGGGCTTTGAGAGCGATTACAGCGACAGTGCGAGCGAGGCAATCAATGAGCCGGAAAGCAAAGCCGAACCGGAAAACGAATCCGAAGCAGAGCAGGAAAATGAACCCAATGCGGAAATCATATACTGATATATGAAGGGAGACAACGATATGGCCGATATGGAAAAAGAGCTGAACAATCCGGCAGAACTGGATGACGATATTATTGTTCTGGAGGATGAGGAGGGTACCGCTGTCACCTTCCAGTTTCTGGAACTGATTACAGTGGATGCAAAGCCCTATGCGGTTCTGCTCCCGCTGGATGAGGGCGATGAGGATATGGGTGTGGTCATCGTTGAGGTTGTGGATCTCGGCATGGAATCTGAGCATTACGATGCTGTTGTGGATCCGGATCTCAATGACCGCATTTTCGCGCAATTCAAAAAGGAATTCAGCGATAAATACGATTTTGAATGACCGGAGAGGAGGAGCGGCTTGAACCGCAAACGCTATCTGCGTAAAGCATGGGAATGCATCAATGCGGCCGGAAAAAAATTTGCGGCAGACCATCTGGCAGCCTATGCAGCGCAGGCTACATTCTACCTGATGCTTGCGGTTTTTCCGTTTACCATGCTGGTCTGCATGGCAAGCCGGATGCTGCCGTTTATGAAGGAAGAATCACTGATACGGCTTGTCAATATTCTGGTGCCGGAGAATTTCCGCTCGTTCGGTGTCGATCTGATTGACGGATACTACAACGAAAATATCGGCTCTGCGAAATTCGTGCTGATTATTTTCCTGATCTGGACAGCTTCGCGGTTGATACAAGCGCTGATGAACGGCTTTAATACATCGTATAATCTCAGCGAGAGCCGAAGCCAGACACTGCTCCGGCTGATCGGCTGTGTGTATACCGTTGCGCTGTGTCTGATGTTTATTCTGCTGATAGTCATGTATACGCTCGGCAGTCAGCTGGTCGTTTTTATTCTGAAGCACGCGCCCGATTTCGTCCTTCTGGAGCTGATTATCAATCTGATCCGAAATCTGGCGGCGCCGCTGCTGCTGATGTTCATTTTCTGGCTTTCTTATGTCATTCTGCCGAGCCGCAAGGCGAAATTCAAGGAGGAGCTGCCCGGTGCAGTGCTGAATGCTGTGATCTGGCGCGGTGCCGCTTCACTCTACGGCCTGTTCCTCAGCCGTTCTCTGGATCGCTATAATTATGTATACGGTACGCTCGGCGGTGTGGTCATGATTCTGATCTGGCTTTACGCCTGCGTATATGTGTGGTTTCTCGGTGCGGAGCTGAATTGCTTTCTTAGGAAGCAGAAAGAGGCCGGTGTATTTGAAAAATACCGGATCCGGCTTCCGAAGTGCTTTCAAAAGCTCCGAAAGCACAAAAAAGATCCGGCGCAGTCGCCTGCTCCGCCGCAATAGCATAATCCTGCACAGCATTGCATATATCCCTATTGAGGGGTGATGTCCGTGCAGCAGAATCAGAAAAACGAACCCCTGTGTGACGTCTTTGCCACACAGGGGATTCTTGTTGTATCAGCCTGTATTCTGATCGCGGTGCTGCATCTTCTGGCACCGGTCTATTGCGCAGAGCTGCTCAGAAAACTGCATGAAATCACTGAAAACAGCCCCGATCTTGCGGCACTTGCAGAGAAGGCTTCGGCATGGTTTGCATCCGTCTTTTCGGCATGAATGTTGCCGTGGACTTCACGGCACCCGCACTGCTTGCCTTGCTCTCGCTGCTGCTTCCGCCCGATGCCGTCCTGCAAACGGTCGCTGCGGCAGCCGTACATGAAAGCGCACATCTCATCATGATCGCGCTGCTGCATCAGAAGCCCGCAATGCTGCGGCTTTCGGCATCCGGTCTTCGGCTGGAAACAGCCGGAACTGCGGTTATCCCGCTGCGTTTTTTTGCATGGATTCTGCTGGCAGGGCCGTTTGCAAATCTTGCTGCGGCAATTCTGTTCTCATGCTGCGGTCTGCACGATGCGGCCGCAGCACATCTTTCGCTGTGCCTGTTCAATCTTCTGCCGTTTCGCAGCACGGACGGCGGAACACTGCTCTTTGCCGTTCTGGAAACACGGCTGCTGCCGCGCGCACCGGATTATCCCGCAAAAATCATGCAGCTTCTGGCGATTCTGACCGCGCTGCTGCTCTTTTGCGGAATGTATCTGCTCCGGCTGCAAAGCGCATCGCTCACCGCCATGCTCGCCTTCATGCTTTTATCCGAATTTCTTTCCGACGGCCGCTGAGAGGGAGCACCGGATCCATGCAGCTTTCAGAAGGTGTCGGCGGAAGCATCGTGAACGACGAAATTGGTGCTGCCCGAAAGATAAATGCCGATCGCAGTGCCGCCCTGACGCATTGCCTTCATCTCCAGATACACCGGACAGACATACTGCTTGCCGAGTGAATCCGTCACAAGATAGGGCGGGCGTCCCTCGCTGCCGGAAAGCTGCGAGACCGTAATCCGTTCACATGAATAATTATGCTGCTTGAACTGATTGATCGGGGCATTGCTTCCGAATACTCTTTGATAGCCGGTCAGCAGCAAAATCACGGTTCCGACAATACTGACAAACCAGCCGATGCCGGCCAGCAGAGAATACCGGTTGCCGCCGTAGCCGCCTAGCAGCATCAGGCCGGGCAGTGCCAGCAGAACAGAGCCGGCAATACAGATATAAAGCAGATGCATATGCTTGCTGCGTGCTTCATCAAGATATTCAATGATTTTCTGATGCTGCTGCGGTGTAATTGAAATCTGTTCGCTCATGTTTTTCTCCTTATTATCTCTCAGAATATTTCATTCCAGTCAGGCTTGAGTCCGCCCATAGACTGTGTATAATAGCGCAGAATCCCCTGTGCATCGTCCAAACCGATTTTACCGTCGCCGGAGGCATCTGCCGCAAGCTGCGCGGTTACGCCGTTTTTGCTGCCGACCTTTTCGGCATACCATGTATCCGGAAAAACCGTATGTGTCAGCGTTCCCTGCGTATAAAACATCAGCGCAAGCTGTGCATCTCTCAATGCCACGCCGTCCTCGCAGTCAATATCACCGCGGCGATAAACAGAAAATGTCACCGGTGTGGTCGTCACTTCTTCGCCGTAAACCAGCTGACGGCGGTTCTGATATGCAAAGAAATCCTCCTCGATCACCGTTCCGTAATGCTTGACTTCCGTGCTGACGCCGCAGACATAATCTCCGGGCGGCGTATCCTTCGGGATTCGCACATCAAAGCCGATCAAAGAACTGTTCGGATCGTTGAGCTCGCCTTGGCCGTAGAATTCACCGCCGGACTTGCCAAGCTCCTCACCGTACCAGAGCGCATAATTGGACAGCTCTGTTTCCTCATTGTACTGCGTATAAACAGCGGAGCTGTATTTCTTGAAAAAGGCGAGCTGCGGCTTTTTATCTGGCCCGATCTGATCCGGAATGCGCGTATAATCGCCGTTTTCAATTACCAAAGGCTGTGTACCCTTCAGGATCAGACGGAATTGCGAAAGACCGGTATAGTTGTCGATATACAGATTGCACCGGACGACCTGATCGCCCTTTGCAACATCATCGACGGTAAATGCGTTTTTTTCTGCCGAAACGCGGAAATTCATGATATCCGCAGCGGAAGCGGACAGCGGCTGTGCAGAAAGCATCAGCACGGCAGCCGCCGCTGCGGTCAGTTTTTTCATCAGATTCATTGAGCATTATCCTTTCCAGAGAGGAGGTGTGCAGAATCAAACGCACACCGGAACGGCGCCTGATCCTGCGATACGGGAATGTGCCGCTTGAACGCTTGCTGCGCGCGCACTCAGCAGAGACGGCTGCCTGCTGCGATACTGTCATCGGCAATGAGCAGCGTGATCTTGCCGTCTGCGCCCTCGGCGGAGCAGATCATGCCGCAGCTTTCGAGTCCGCAGAGCTTGACAGGCTTCAGATTGACAACACAGAAGACCTTTTTGCCGACTAATTCCTCCGGCTGATACCATTTTGCGATGCCGGAGAGCACCTGCCGTTCACCGATGCCGTCAAACAGCTTGAAGCAGAGCAGCTTGCTTGATTTTTTGACCTTTTCACAGGCTCTGACCTCACAGACGCGGATGTCAGACTGTGCAAAGGTTTCGATCCCGATCTGTTCGGCAAACGGCTGCACCGGCGCTGCGGGTGCTTCCTCTGTCTGTGCAGCGGTATGCGCAGCGATCATTTCAGCAATAAATTCCTCGGCATTGATGCGGTTGAACATCGGCTTTGCCTCACCGACAGCCGCGCCGTATTTTACGCCGCCGAACACCTTGTAGCGGTCAAGCTCGCATTCGATTGCATTGATCTCATCGGAAGCAGGCGTATGCACAAGGATTTTCTCTGCGGTTTCAGGCATAAACGGCTTCAGCAGGCCGCCGATGATGCGGATGCCGGAAAGCAGGTTATACATGACCTTTGCAAGACGCGCCTTGTCATCCGGATTCTTTGCGAGCACCCACGGTGCGGTCTCGTCAATATACTTATTGCAGCGGCTTGCCAGCGTCATGACCGTCTCAACGGCATCGCTGATGCGGAAGCTGTCAAGCAGATCTGTCATTTTCTGTGCGGTACC
>JAFYBM010000189.1 GCA_017540225.1 Oscillospiraceae bacterium
CTGCTGAACGGCGGATGTCCGACTCATGTCCGCGTGACGGTGCAGGAGGTCGAAGCCGCAAGAGCGGCACATCCGGACGCGCTGCTGCTGGTGCATCCGGAATGCCGGCACGAGGTCACAGTGCGCAGCGACTATGCCGGCAGCACGACCGGCATCATGAAATTCGCGCAGGAAAGCGATGCAAAGGAGTTTATCATCGGCACGGAGAACAGTATCGTGCAGCACTTGCGGATGCAGTGTCCGGAGAAGCGGTTTTATGCACTCTCGAAGGACTGCGTCTGCCACAACATGAAGCTCACGACACTCGGTGATGTGCTGAACTGCGTGCGCGGCGAAGGCGGTGCGGCAATCGAAATGGACGCCGCGCTGATCCGCGATGCCCGCCGCTGCATCGACCGGATGCTGGCATACGGCGGTTAACCGACTGTTTGCGTGATCTGCACCGTTCCTCCGTAAGCCTTTTGAAAGCGGTCCGGTCAGAAACCTTCTGTTCAGAATACAAGACAAAGAGCAGCGTGCGGAATGCACACTGCTCTTTATTTGTTTCAGCAAAAATCTGCCTTATTTCCAGTTTTCGATGGACTCAAGAACCTTCGCCAGCTTCTCCTTTGCTTTCGCCAGCTTCTCACGCTCGTTCTGAATCAGCTGTGCCGGTGCTTTCTCCACAAAGCCCTCATTGCTCAGCTTCTTCTGAATGATCTCGATGTCCTTGCGTGCCTTTGCTTCTTCCTTCGCCAGACGCGCAAGCTCCTTCTCCTTATCAACAAGCTGCTCCATCGGGATGAAGATTCTTGCGCAGTCGGTCACTGCCGTCAGCGCGTTCTTGAACTTGTAATCCTGACCGAACTCCAGCTCGGAAGCGCCGACCATATTCTCGAAGAAGATGCTGTTCGCAGAGAACACATCGACATCGAGTGTCTCGAAATACAGCTTTGCCTTCACGGAATTCGGCACATTCAGCTCACTGCGGCTCATACGCACTGCCTTGATTGCTGCGATGACCTTCTCAAAGTCCGCTGCGTCCTTGCCGAAGTCAAGCGCTTCGTCATAGGTCGGATAATCCGCCAGAATGATCATGCTCTCCTTGTCCGTCAGCACCTGCCAGATTTCCTCGGTGATGAACGGCATGAACGGATGCAGCAGCTTCAGCATGCCGCGCAGCACCCAGACCAGCACCTGCTCTGCGTCGGATTTTGTCTGTCCGCCCGCACGCATTCTCGGCTTCGTCAGCTCAATGTACCAGTCACAGTACACATCCCAGATGAAGTCATACAGCTTTGCCGATGCAACGCCGAGCTCGAAGTGATCGAGGTTCTCGTTGACATCCTTTGCAAGCTGGTTGAACTTCGACACGACCCACTTGTCCTCCATGCGGAGCTCTGCGGGCAGACCCTTGAATTTGAAGTCGTCCGGCAGGTTCATCATGACGTAGCGGGAGGCATTCCACAGCTTGTTTGCAAAGTTGCGCGCTGCCTTGACCTTGTCATCCGTGAAGCGCATGTCGTTTCCGGGGGAATTGCCCGTTGCGAGCATGAAGCGCAGCGCATCTGCGCCGTAGGTGTCGATGATCTCCAGCGGGTCAATGCCGTTGCCGAGCGACTTGGACATCTTTCTGCCCTGCGCATCGCGGACCAGACCGTGAATCAGCACATGCTTGAACGGCACCTCGTCCATATTCTCCATACCGGCAACGATCATTCTGGAAACCCAGAAGGTGATGATATCATAGCCCGTGACCAGCGTGTCGGTCGGGTAGAAATACTGAAGGTCATCGGTCTTCTCCGGCCAGCCGAGCGTCGAGAACGGCCACAGTGCGGAGGAGAACCATGTATCCAGCGAATCGGGATCCTGACGCATCGGCTTGCCGCACTTCGGGCAGACTGCATGGTCTTCCTTCGTGACGGTCAGCTCGCCGCAGTCATCGCAGTAGAATGCCGGGATGCGGTGTCCCCACCAGAGCTGGCGGGAGATGCACCAGTCGCGGATATCCTCCATCCAGTTGAAATAGAGTTTGTCAAAGCGCTCCGGCACAAACTTGATTCTTCCGTCGCGCACAGCCTCAATCGCCGGCTTGGCATGCTCCTCCATCTTGACGAACCACTGAAGCGACACACGCGGCTCAACGGTCGTGCCGCAGCGGTAGCAGGTTCCGACATTGTGAACGTGCGGCTCGACCTTGACGAGATAGCCGCCCTCCTTCAGGTCTTCGAGAATCGCCTTTCTTGCCTCATAGCGATCCATGCCTGCATATTTCGGATAATCGTCCGTGATATTTGCATCATCAGTCATGACGTTGATGACCTCAAGATTATGGCGCTGACCGACCATGAAGTCGTTGGGGTCATGCGCCGGCGTGATCTTCACGACACCGGTTCCGAAGTCCATGTCAACATAGCTGTCCGCCACGACCGGAATCTCACGGCCGACCAGCGGCAGGATCAGCTTTTTGCCGACAACATTTTTATAGCGCACATCCTTCGGGTTGACCGCAACAGCCGTATCACCGAGCAGTGTTTCCGGACGGGTCGTTGCAAGGAACATATAGCCGCTGCCGTCAGCAAACGGATAGCGCAGATGCCAGAAGCTGCCCTCCTGCTCCTCGTAGGTCACTTCCGCATTGGAAATGGAGGTCAGGCAGTGCGGACACCAGTTGATGATGCGCTCGCCGCGGTAGATATAGCCTTTTTCATAGTAGTTGATGAACACATCCTTGACAGCATCAGAGCAGCCCTCATCCATCGTGAAACGCTCGCGCTCCCAGTCGCAGGAGGAGCCAAGCTTCATGAGCTGCTGGTCAATGCGGCCCGCATACTGCTCCTTCCACGCCCATGCGCGCTTCATGAAGCCGTCGCGGCCGAGATCGTCCTTTGTGATGCCTTCCTTGCGCAGCGCTTCAACGATCTTTGCTTCTGTCGCAATGGCAGCATGGTCAGTGCCGGGCAGCCAGAGCGTGCTGTAACCGCTCATGCGCTTCCAGCGGATGAGAATATCCTGCAAGGTCTCATCCAGTGCGTGACCCATGTGCAGCTGACCTGTGACATTCGGCGGCGGAATCACAATCGTATAGGGAATCTTCTTGGGATCCGTTTCAGCATGGAAGCAGCGTTTTTTCATCCATTGCTGATAGATGCGATCCTCAAACGTACTCGGATCATAGTTTTTTGCCAGTTCCTTCAAAATAATCCATCCTTTCTGTTTCTGCGTCAGGAAATAAAATACGCCCTGAACGCACGGTTTACGTTCAGGGCGAATAATCCGTTATTATCCGCGGTACCACCTGAATTCGCCGTCGATCCGCATCAGCGAAACCACAGCGCTCTTTATGGCAGCAAGCACTGCCTGTCCGTTTACGGCGAACGACCCGTCAGGCGGTTCTCCGTTGAAGCGGCTTTCCCGTCTGCTGCTCGGAACGCGACTTCGATTCCGCAGCGGAGACACTCGCACCGTCCGTGTCCTCTCTGCACCGCTGTTGGGGAATTTACTACTCGTTCGTCATGGCATTTATGGATATTAGCATTATAACAGAGATTTTTCTAGGCGTCAAGCGCTTTTCTTATTTTCGGCAGTTTGCACAAGAACGGGATCATTCAAAATAAAACAGTTCCTCAAATTTTTTATCCAGCGCGATGCAGAGGATGAGGGCGAGCTTTGCAGTCGGCTGAAACTGCCCTGTTTCCAGCGAGCTGATGGTATTGCGCGAAACGCCGACCGCCTGAGCGAGCTGTGCCTGCGAGAGTTTCTGTTCGGTGCGGGCTTCTTTCAGGCGGTTTTTCAGCACCAGCGAATCATCCATCAGACAGTCCCCGCTTTCGTCTCCGCAATCAGACGTATGACGGCGAATACGGTCATCACGAACATGAACAGCCCGTAAATCAGCCAGACAATGCGCCCTTTTCTGCGTCCGCATTTGATGCCAAATGCGAAATTAGAAAAGCCCCAAACTGCTAAATAACAGAAAAACATCACCCAGAATATCGGAAAGCTGCCGCGGATATTCAGGATCGCGCCGAGCACCATTGCCGCCGCGCCGGCGATCCCGCGTGATTTGCTCTGGATTTCCAGATCGACAATGTCCTTGCCCTGATTCTCCCTGCGTGCCTTTGTAAGAATTTCCTCTTTTGTCATAAGAGCCCCTCCTTTTTCAGATGCCAAGTTTACTTTGCATCTTCTGTTGACTGTATTATACACCTGCCAAGTACACTTGTCAAGATATTTGCAAAGAAAACTTGGCGAATCTGCGTATTGCACAATCAACGCAAGGTGATTTCGCTCTTTCATATTCAGGTTTCATAAATCCGAAACCGTTTTCAAAGTGCTGCAAGAATAAAGCGTTACTGATACTGCTGTCTTGCAGCGTGCTCTGTCCGCAGCCAGTCCACGGCAAATGCAATAAACTCGGAATTTGTCATGCGGCGGTTCTCACGGATACCGTAAAGCCAGCCGGCCTGATGGTTGGCATTCTCCCATGCCTGCATAATGGCATGGCGGATGGAACGCTCCACACGCGCCGGCGTGCTGTGTGCGGATTCCGCAACCGCAGGATAGATAACATTCATCATACAGCCGCTGGAAAGCCCGCTTTCATAGGCAAACAAAATCGCCCGCCGCAGATAATGGAAGCCGCAGAGATTTGCAGAAATCCCGAAGCTGTGCAGCAATCTGGTCACAGCAATATCCGGATCCTGTTTCTGCATGGTTTTCTGCACCGTATTGTTTTTTCTGCCGCTCAGTCTGTGCACAAGTGCGATCAGCTCCTCATGCGATTTCGGGAACGGCAGATAGTGCGCGCCGCGCTGCATCAGGATCTGCTCCATCCCGCTGCACCGGACACGATACAGCACCAGCACAACCATCGCCGTATGGGACAGCACCTCTGCGATGGTTTCCGGAAAACGAGGCATCGGGCGTGTCTGATTCAGGATCAGTACATCCGGATGCTCATGCCGGATTGTTAAAAGCAACATCTCCGGCTGCTGCTCCCGCGTTATTGCCCAGTCTCCCGCTTCACAGAATGCCGCTGCACTTCCGGTTGCATAATCATCACCGATGTCACCGAACAAAATGCGCAATTGTTTTTTCATGTTTTCTATCTCCTTCTTTTTACTTATGCGTTACCGCGCACATTTTATTATAGCAAGAGGAAAACACCGTGTCAAGGTATTATTCAGACATAATCTGTAGAAAAAGCAACAAAAATGTCGGTTTCTGTCGAACACGGCGAAAAAGCGGCATAATACCGCTTTCAGAATCATAGAATACGGCAGATCAGATAAAACCGGATACAGCCGGAGAGGAGGATGCATCTTTGAAAACGCTGTTCAGAGACTGTCTGCTGACCGGTCTGCCCGTTTCACTGCTCGGCATACTCGGACTTGCGGCACTTCTGAGCTTCGCAGAGCTTCCGATGCAGTATTACACTGCTGTGGCAGCGCTCCCGCTGACAGCCGGCTGTTTTGCGGCAGGATTTGTCTCCGGCAGAAGCCAGCGCCGCGGCGGCGGAAAAACCGGTGCTGCATCCGCGCTGCTGCTGTTTGCTGTATGGTACGCGGCGGACTGTCTTTACTGCGGCAGTCTGCAAAGCCCGCGCTTACTGCCGGTACTGCTGCCGTTCGGCATCTGCGGCGGCATCTGCGGTGTTAATACGCCGCTGCCGGAGCCGCACCGCCGTCTGCACGCTCTGCGCCGCCGGAAGGAAAAGTGCCTGCTGCGCAGAAAGCTGCTCCACCGGCCGAAAAACAAACCGGAACCTGTGTCTGCAATATGCGGAGCACTGCCGCAGAAAAAACACAGTTGACATGATTTTTAATACCTGTCTTGACAGTTTCATCCGGAAATGCTATAATAAATCTACAGCATCGGAATGATATGATGCCGAAACATCAAAAGAAACCGGAGGAAAAAACCATGATGAACGAGATTACGGCAAAAACATTTTACAAACAGCTGACAGGCAGCGCTGCAGGCGCACTGACAGCAACAATAATCGGCGGCGCAGTTTGCGGCTTCTGTGCGGTTTTCTGCGGAACGCAGCTCGGCTGGACACATCTGTTCACAATCATCGGACTGATCGCATTGGCATTCTGTGTCGGGCTGCTGATCTTCTTCATTGTCAAGACCGCCCGTATGAAGCAGCATCCGGTTTTCCGCCGCTACGGCAGCGCCGAGACACTGGCGCAGAAGATCAACGACGGCTTGCAGCATCCGCGTTATTTCGCAAAGGGCTTCGATGAGAACATCCCCTTTGTGACGCTGATGACGAATGAATTTATCGTCGGCTCTTATCTTGTCAGCTATCTGGAACTGAAGGACATCCGCTCTGCGCAGCCCGCCGTTATTCCCGATACACGGCGTGTTGTGGTCGGAAATCCTGCCATGACGATCGGCTCTATGGCCGCGAATTATGCAACTGACAGAATCATGGAATCAAAGGGCATCAACAGCCAGACCAAATTTGATATGATTATCATGAAGACGGCCGAAGGCAAACAGGAAAACTACAGCATCCGCCATATGGATATGGAGGCGTTTCTTGACCTGCTGCAAAAGGTCGCACCGCATATTCAGATCAATATGAATGTGAAGCAAATCTGAAAAAGTCAGAATCCCGATACCTAATTGAACGGAACCGTTTTGTGCTTCTGTGCAAAACGGTTCTGTTTTTATATGCCATTCAGCAGTCAGACGAAAAAGCGGGATTTCAGAAGCCTGTCGCTCTGAAATCCCGCTCTGATCTGTTTTGCTGTGTCCGATTTATTCAGCACCGGCCGCCGCAAGCTCCACGGCTTTGTAAGCGCCGTTATATACACCGGCCTGCTTTGCAGCCAGAATATGCCCGCACATCTGCTCGATAATATCGCTGTTTTTTTGCAGCAGCACCAGCATTGCAGCAGTCTCCGAGGGTGTGCTGCATTCATATGTCCCGTCACCGATCTCGGCAGCCCGCACAGCGCCCCATGCCTCATGTCCGCCGACGCGCTTAATCATCAGCTTCGGAATCGGATAGAAGGACAGCTCGCTCGGCTTTGTAATCAGCACATCTGATATGCGCATCAGCAGATTTGTGGAGTAAACCGCCGCAAAAATATCCTTGTGGCAGAATGCGTGTATCCCGCGCACCTCGCCGTCATACGCATTTTCGCAGAATGCAGCCGCTGCATCAAAATCATCAAAATGCTCCGTCAGCATCGGCTTCATCTCCGGTATCTCGTTCACAAGCTCGCGCCAGACATTTTCATGGTCTCCGACATTGATGAACAGTGCAGCCTTGCTGCGTTTGATTGCAGGAATCAGGCGGCGGATGATCGTAACAAAAATCTCCTTCTGCGCACCGGCACCTCCGACGGACATCAGCCAGCGCTTCGGTTCGCCGCTCTGCATCCGTGCAATGCGTTTTTCGCAGTCTGCTTCGATATTGCTGACAAGCTCGTGGTCGATATAGTGGCCGGTATAAACAACGGAATCCTTCGGCATCGGCCGCAGCATACGGCTGCCGTCCATGCCGCGGAGCGCACGGTAACCGAGATATGCCGAAGGTGTCTGTACCGTATGAATCGCGCCCTCGGAAAGATGCAGCGCCATCGGCCAGTTATCCGGAACCGCATTGACAACATGGGTGAGGCCTGCATGAACCGCAGCCTGCGAAGGCCAGACGTGCGTTGCGATAAACGGAATATCCTTCGGCAGATCGGCATAAACGCCGGTCATCAGCTCTGCGGTTTTCTGATCGGAGCTGTTGTAGGTCAGACGGCGGAAGCCCTCGCTGTTGAGCGGCTCCCAGACAAAGCGGTTGAAGGGCGGAAGCTGCTGCGAAAGACGGGAACCGAGCGAATAGAGCCGGTTCTGCTCGCCGATGATCCGGCCGCAGGCCGCCTCCCCGAAGGAATGCAGATCAAACCAGTAGGGCTGATAGCCGAGTGCGCGGGCAGCAGATGCCATCGCCATTGAGATCCGGTAATGGCCGAATCCCATGCGGATATTGCCGATAATCACGCTTTTCTGATCGAATGTGACACCGGTCTGCTCGCTGAGCACTAGATTCTGCACACCGAGCAGCCTGCCGATGACCGAAGCCGGTTCCGCGCTGAGATGATAGATTCTGTCGCTGTCATCCCCGTATTTACGGGCAAATTTTTCTTTTGTATGCAGCGCCTTCCGGTAACTGGTGCCGGACAATTCATTGCCGAAAATAATTTTGGATTTATCCATAAAAATCAACTCCGCCACTTGACAAAAATCCGATAATATGCTAGAATATAGTTAAATTATAATTGATTAACCATCTGCCATGATAAATAGTCTATCATCATCAGTCTAACATAAAAAAGGAGGTTTGTCAAGTGGAAAAACAACAACAGCAGGCACCGGAAAGCCTGAGAAGCCAGCGCATCGGCCGTGCCGTTGAAATCAGCGCTGAAATGTTCCTGAAAAACGGCATCGAAGCAGTCAAAATGACAGATATTGCAGATGCCTGCGGCGTCGGCGTTGCCACGCTCTACCGCTATTTCGGAACAAAAACCATCATCACAATCGCAGCAATGACACATCTTTGGACCCGTCTGCGCGGAATGTATGAGCACGTTTTTGAAACAGAGGTATTTCTCATGCAGTCCGGCATCAAGCGGCTCTCCGATCTGATGCAGATGTATCTGGTGCTGTTTGATACGCACCGCGATTTCATGAAGCTGCTCGGAGAATTCGATCAAATGCTGCAATTTGAGAACGTTCCGAAGGCCGCGCTCTTTGACTATGAGCGCTCGATTATCAACTTTTTCCCTTACATTGAATCAGCCTATCTGGCAGGCGTCTCGGACGGAACCGTTCGCAGCGACATTGATTTCAAGCTCTTTTATCTGACATACGGACACACCATGCTGTCCCTCATCAAAAAGCTGCTGGCCGGTGAACTTCTGCCCTCCGATGATTTCACACGCGGACGCGCAGAGCTGGAAATGCTCGCCAATATGGCAGTCAGCTTTCTGCGAAAGGACAGCGGCCAATGACAGAGAAAAGAACCGCCTCAACCGGCATTCTCTGGATCTTTGCAATCGGACAGCTCGGCTGGTCGATCCTCTCCGGCATCATTTCAAACTGGATGGTATTCTTTTTTCAGCCGAGTGCCGAGGAGCTTGCAAAGGGACAGCTCGTGTTCATCCCGCAGGGCGCTGTGCTCGGACTGACCGCAATCGGCCTGATTACGGCAGTCGGCCGCATCTTTGATGCCGTCACAGACCCGATGATCGCCGGAAAATCAGACCGCTGCCGGCACCGGCTCGGCAGACGCATCCCGTTTCTGCGGTATGCGGCAGTGCCCTTCGGCGCCGTTACGGTGCTGATGTTCTGTTCGCCGGTCGCAGGAGAGAGCAAGGTCAATATGCTCTGTCTCTTTGTCTGCGCGATGCTGTTCTATTTCTGCATGACCTGCTACTGCACACCGTACAATGCACTGATTCCGGAGCTGGGCCGGACGCAGAATGCGCGCATCAATCTCTCGACATTTATTTCCGTGACCTATTTCTTCGGTACGGCGATTGCGTATCTTGTGCCGAATATTGCCGGATTATTCACGGATTCAATGGGCTATGCCGGAAGCTACCGCATTACAATCGGCATTCTCGCCGGCTTTGCGGTGATCTGTATGCTGATTCCTGCATTTCTCATTGATGAGCACGTTTATGCCGATACCAAGCCGAGCGAAAGCTCTGCTCTCAGTTCTCTGGTCTCGACCTTCAAAAACAAGGATTTCCGGCTGTTTGTCTGCTCGGATATTCTCTACTGGATCGGCCTGACGCTCTTTCAGACCGGACTGTCCTTCTATATCACAGTGCTGATGGGACTGGATTCCTCCATGACCTTCCCGCTGTTCGCGGTCATGACGGTCATGAGCCTTGTGTGCTATCCGGCAGTCAATATTCTCTCAAAGAAAATGGGCAAAAAGAAGCTGATCGCGTTTGCGTTCCTGTTTTTCGCATTCACATTTCTAGTGACAGCCGGAGCAGGCTTCCTGCCGGTGCCGGCAATGGTCTACGGCGTCATCATCGCCGTGCTTGCCGCTGTACCGATGGCGATTCTCGGAATTCTGCCGCAGGCTGTCGTTGCAGATATTTCCGAAGCAGATCAGATCACGACCGGCGAAAGCAGACAGGGAATGTTTTATGCCGCCCGCACCTTTGCATTCAAAATGGGACAGTCTGCTGCGATGCTGCTGTTCACGAGCATTGCGCTGATCGGCAGAGAAATCCCGAAGGGAGAATCCGGCTACGGTCTCGGATACCGGCTGACCGCGCTGATTGCCGCAGTACTGTGTCTGCTCGGCGGCGTGGTATTCCTGCGGTATAATGAGAAAAAGGTGCTGGCCGAAATCTCAAAGGGCCATCCCGCTGAAACGGAATAGCCGGAAAAAAATACCTGTCGCAAAATAAGAATTTCTGCATATAATACTGCTAAGCGGCAAATCCGCTCGCCGGATGAACGGAAAGTGGCAGTTGCAGTATGCAGAAAGTGTATGCGCAGCGCCCGAAGGAGAGCTTTCTGTTCGGGCGCTGCGCTGCTGCCGCTTTCCGATAACGTGCGCCGGAGCTGATGCTCCGGCGCACTGCTGCTGCTTGACAAGAACGCTTTTTTGTGGTATCATATAAAAGGGAAGCTGCGGAGCGGCGTTCCCCGATTAAAAACAACTGACTTTTCAAACGGAAAGGAACGAGCAGCGTTATGATTACTGCAATTGTAGGCGGAAACTGGGGCGATGAGGGCAAAGGTAAGCTCACCGATGTCTTTGCGGCAAATGCCGATTATGTGATCCGGTTTCAGGGCGGCGCCAATGCCGGCCACACCATCATCAACCAGTACGGGAAATATGCCCTGCACATTCTTCCCTCCGGCGTTTTTCAGGAAGGAACGGTAAATATTATCGGCGCAGGTGCTGCATTCAATGCGGACGCCTTCCGCAAGGAGCTTCAGATGCTCAAAGAACATAATGTTCCGGCACCGGATGTCCGTATCTCCGACCGCGCACAGCTCGTCATGCCGTACCACATCCTCTTTGACAAGCTCGAGGAGCAGCGTCTCGGCAAGCACAGCTTCGGCTCCACACAGTCCGGCATTGCGCCGCACTACGCTGACAAGGCCATGAAGATCGGTTTCCAGCTTGCAGAGCTTTATAACCAGAATCTGGAAGAAAAGGTTGAGCGTGTCTGCGTCATCAAGAATGCAACGATCAAGGGGCTGTATCCGGATGCAGAGCTGCTGGATCCGAAGGAAGTCCTTGCATATCTCAAGGACGTTGCGGAATTTATCAAGCCGTATCTCTGCAACCTCGCAGAGCTGATGCATGAAGCCGTCAAAGCCGGCAAGAACATCGTGCTGGAGGGTCAGCTCGGTGCGCTCCGTGATATTACGAACGGCATTTATCCGATGACAACCTCCTCCTCGACGCTCGCAGGCTACGGCGCAGTCGGTGCCTGCCTGCCGCCGCACGCAATCCAGCGTGTCATCACTGTTGTCAAGGCATATTCCTCCTGCGTCGGTGCAGGTCCGTTCACGACCGAGATCTTCGGTGAGGAAGCGGATACGCTGCGCAGAAAGGGCGGAAGCGACGGCGAATTCGGTGCAACAACCGGCCGTCCGCGCAGAATGGGCTGGTTTGATGCCGTAGCAACCAGATACGGCGTTGCAGTGCAGGGTACAACGGATGTTGCGCTCTCGCTGATTGACGTACTCGGCTATCTGGATGAGATTCCGGTCTGTGTGGCTTATGAAATCAACGGCGAGCGCACAACGGAATTCCCGAGCGGCGACCGTCTGGACATTGCAAAGCCGGTTTACGAGAAGGTGCCGGGCTGGAAATGCGATATTAAGGGCATCACGGAATGGGATGCACTGCCGCAGGCAGCCAAGGACTATGTTGCTTACATCGAAAAGCTGATCGACTGCCCGATCACCATGATCTCGACAGGACCCGACCGCAAGGATATGATCTACCGCCGGTAACCGGACAAACCCGATTCCATATCAAAAGGCTGCACAGTGTTTGCTGTGCAGCCCACTTTTTGTTTATTGTACGGCTTCAAATGCCGCAGAAATATTTGCGTTCAGCGGTTCGCAGGATTTGGTTTCGCCGCTGACGCGGTATGTGCCGATCGTGGCCTCCATGCCGTTGTCCTCATTGACGAGGATCGCCGTGACCTCCGCGGTTTCGTTCGCGGCAAGCTCGATCACAACAGATGTTGTGCCGCCTGCCGGTTCCGGATAAGCCAGACCGCGTTCCACAGCCGGAGCAAATGTGCTGCCGATTGCGCGCAGGATGCCGTTCTGATACACCCCGATATGATAATGCCCCGCAGCGTCGTCCGGAACATCAAACTGCATCCGGACAACAGTTTCCTTTTTCGCCAGCGCAACGGTCACGCCGATGACAGTATCCGCTGAGACCTCCTCGCCGGCTTCGATACTCTGCAAAACGATCGTGCCGGAAGGCTCATCGTAGGTCGTTTCGCTGATCGAGAGCACCAGCCCCAGAGAACGCGCCACTTCGAGCGCTTCGTCCACATCCATGCCGGTAAAGTTCGGAACGGGGAATGTCTCCGGACACGGGCCGAGCGAAACGGTTACGCGGACATAGCTGCCTGTTTTCAGCTCTGCGGGTGCTTCCGGGTCGGTCGAAATGACTTTGCCCGCCGGCACTTCGGCGTCATAGCTGCTGCGCTTGTCTACATACAGACCAAGTCCGAGAACCGTCTGCTTGGCGGTTTCAAACTCCCAGCCGGTCATATCCGGCACAATAATCAGATCGTCACCCGAGCCGGTGCAGACTGTCAGCTGGTAGGTATCGCCCCTGCGAACCCAGTAGCCCTGTCCGTCGAACATGGTTTCCACTGCTTTTCCGCCGTCCTCTTTTTCGGTTGTATGGAAGGCGTTAAAGCAGTACAGAACATCGCCGTCCTCTGCGCCCTCATCCTTTGCTGCTGCATATTGGATGCCCAGCTTGATGTCATTTGCTTCCATGTCGTATTCTTCCAGCTTTGCTTGTGCATCGTCAATCTTCATGCCAGTCACATCCGGCAGCCAGACCGCATTTGCAAATTCCTCCGAAATCTCGAAATCCACGTTGCCGAATGCCGAAACCGTCACGCCGTCCTCGCCGTAGGTCATCAGCGTATACTTTCCGACGGAAATCTGATCGAAGGTAAAGGTTTTATAGAATACATCTGTATCCTGCTCCGAAGGCAACGATAATTGTGCCGGTCTTGCGTCCTCCAGCTTTTCTCCGTTCTGCCAGACCTCAGCCTTTACAACATCATAATGCTCCTCGGTTTCGTTGTGCAGCTCCAGACTCACGCCGGTCGGCATTGCCCGTACATTTCCGATATAAACCTTGTCGCGGTCAACCACATCGCTCATGGCCATGCCCGGTGTCATGCCGGGCGTCTTTTTCATTTGCGAGATGCCGTAGATCAGCGCGCCGTTCAGGCCGATGCAGAGTGCAACAACCGCCGCAATGCTCAGCTTTCCGATGCGGAACGGCTGCTTTGTTTTCTCACCCGTCTGCTTCATTTTGATTCGCTCCTTTCCGGCTGCCGATGCAGCGTTTTCCGTTTCCTGATGCTTCGTCTCCGGCAGTGCATATTTATTCACGGTTTCATCCGGCAGCCTGCCGATTGCTTCCAGCAGATCATGCTCATTCATAGCAGCCCCTCCTTTGTTAAATAGGTTTGCAGCTTTGCCCGCGTCCTGCGCAGGATGCTTTTGACAGTTCCCTCGCTGAGATCAAGCTCGGCTGCAATCTCCCCGACATTCATCATAGAAAAATAGCGGTGCATAAACACCTTTGCGTGCTGTGCGGGGATGGATCTGAGGAACGAATCCAGTGCGGCGTTCAGCGCGAGTTTATCGAGCACCTGCTCGGTATTATCGCTTGCGGGGATGCATTCGGAAAGCTCATCGAGCGCAGCCTCGACCTCTCCGCCTCCGCGGAACTGTGCACGCTCCGCCTCATAGCGGTTCAACGCGAGATTCCGCGCAATCTTGGCAAGATATGCCCGAAAATGCTTCGGCTTCTCCGGCGGAATGGCGAGCCACGCTTTCATCAGCGTATCGTTGACGCATTCCTCTGCATCGCGGCTGTCCCCGAGAATGTGTATCGCAACCGTTCGCAGCAGACCGCCGTACGCACGGCCCGCCTCTTTGATTCCGCGCTCATCGCGCTGCTCAAAGAGCGCAAGAATGGATTTATCATTCACGGTTCCTCACCGCCCTTTCATGTTCCTCTGCCTATTATGACAGAAAAAATGGTGCAAAGGTTGCATCATGCGAAAAAAAAGCCCAAAAAATCGGGATAAAGGACTGTGCAGTCTTTTATCCCGATACTGATATACGGAAAAAACGGTCACCGCAGCATTAAATCTGCACTGAATAGTTCGGTGCCTCTTTGGTGATATAAATGTCGTGCGGGTGACTTTCCTTCAGGCCGGCGCCGGTGATGCGCACGAACTGTGCCTTCTCGTGCAGCGTCGGAATATCCGGACAGCCGCAGTAGCCCATGCCGGAACGGATACCGCCGCAAAGCTGGAACACCGTTTCAGCAACCAGCCCTTTATACGGCACACGACCCTCGACACCCTCCGGAACGAGCTTCTTTGCGCCCTCCTGGAAATAACGGTCCTTCGAGCCGGCTTCCATTGCGCCGAGCGAACCCATGCCGCGATAAACCTTGAACTGTCTGCCCTGATAGATCTCGGTTGCGCCCGGTGCCTCGTCACAACCCGCAAACAGGCTGCCCAGCATAACAACATTTGCGCCTGCTGCCAGTGCCTTGACAATATCGCCGGAATACTTGATGCCGCCGTCCGCAATGACCGGAATATCGTATTTCTCTGCAACACAGGCTGCATCATAAACAGCCGTCACCTGCGGCACACCGATGCCGGCGACCACACGGGTCGTGCAGATCGAGCCGGGGCCGATACCGACCTTGATCGCGTCTGCACCGGCCTTGATGAGTGCCTCCGCACCCTCTGCCGTCGCAATATTGCCCGCGATGACCGGTGTATGCGGATATGCTTCCTTGACCTTTTTCAGGCTGTTGATAATATTTGCGCTGTGACCGTGTGCGCTGTCGAGCACAAGCACATCTGCCTTGGCATCGATCAGTGCGCCGGCGCGCTCCAGAATATCCTTTGTCACACCGATTGCCGCGCCGCAGAGCAGTCTGCCGCCGGAATCACGCGCAGAATTCGGATACTTGACGGATTTTTCGATATCCTTGATCGTGATGAGGCCGCGCAGAATGCCGTTTTCATCAACAATCGGGAGTTTTTCGATCTTATTGGCCATGAGGATCTGCTGTGCCTGCTCAAGCGTTGTGCCGACCGGCGCGGTAATCAGATTCTTTTTGGTCATGACTTCGCTGATGCGGATATTGAAATCTCTGAGGAAGCGCATATCGCGGTTGGTGATGATGCCGACCAGATGACCCTCTCCGTCCACAATCGGAACGCCGGAAATCTTGTATTTGCCCATCAGCTCGTTTGCATCATAAACATAACGATCCTCTGTCAGCGAAAAAGGATTGACGATGACGCCGTTTTCCGAGCGCTTGACCTTGTCAACCTCATCGCACTACTTCTCAATGGTCATATTCTTGTGAATGATACCGATGCCGCCTTCACGCGCAATCGCAATTGCCATTTTGGACTCCGTGACCGTATCCATCGCAGATGTCATGATCGGCGTATTGAGCATGATGTCGCCGGCGAGCCGTGTCGCCAGACGGATCTGGTTCGGAGTAACGTTGGATTCCGCCGGAATCAGCAGAACGTCATCAAAGGTGAGGCCTTCTTTTGCGAATTTGTTTGCTTTCTCAATCATAATCCTTCTCCTTTTCCGTCATCGGTTTTCCTTTGTCAGCAGCTGACAAAGCGCCTGCAGGTCTTCCCTGTTATAAAATTCCAGAGTGAGCGTGCCTTTTTTCTTGCTGCCGGCAACGCGCACCTTCCTGCCGAGATGATTGCCGAGGCTGATTTCCATTTCCTCGTAATAGATCTGATCGGGGCTTTTCTGTTTTTCGGCGGGCTTGTCCTCCGCAGACTGCTTCTGCACAAGCGCCTCGATCTCACGAACGGTAATATTATCCTCAGCCGCCTTTGCCGCGCAGGAAAGCATCAATGCTTCATCCTTCAGGCCGGCAAGCGCTTTTGCATGGCCGACAGAGATCTTGCCCTTTTCCAGATAATCCTGCACTGCCACGGGCAGATTCAGCAGACGCAGACTGTTTGCCACAGCCGAACGCGAACGCCCGACGGTCTTTGCGACCTCCTCCTGCGTCATGGAGAATTGCTGCATCAGCGCCTGATAGCCCATCGCTTCTTCGATCGGATTCAGGTTCTCGCGCTGTAAATTTTCAATCAGCGCGACCTGACTGGCTTCCTCATCGCTCATTTCACGGATGATGACCGGAACCTCCGAAAGGCCGATCCGCTTGGCGGCACGCCAGCGTCTTTCACCCGCAACGATCTGATAACGGCGCTCTCCGACCGGTCTGACAACGATCGGCTGGAGCATTCCGTGCGTCTGGATGGATTCGGCAAGCTCCGTCAGTGCCTCGTCATCGAAGCGTTTGCGGGGCTGACCGCGGTTCTGTTCGATTTCCGTGATCCGGACGGTCTGCACACCGCTGCCCGGATCTGCTGCATTCTGCTCAAACAGCGAGCTGAGTCCGCTGCCGAGACCAAGTCCTCCCTTTGCCATGTCGTACCGTCTGCCTTTCTCTGTTTATATACGTTTCCTCTTCCGCTTTGCGCCTCACTGCCGGCGCGAAGCAGAAGCGGGGAATCATTACTTGCGTTTGAAAATAAAGCGCTTTGGTTTTCTGTCCGGCTCCAGCGGTTCACCGAGCATTTCGTGTGCAAGCATTTCATATGCTTCGGAGCCTTTGGAGCTGCGGTCGTAATAGAACACGGGCTTTCCGTGGCTGGGTGCTTCCGAGAGGCGCACATTGCGCGGAATCTTTGTCTGAAAGACCTGATTCGGGAAGAATTTTTCGACCTCTGCAACGACCTGCTCGGAAAGATTGAGGCGGTTGTCATACATTGTAAAGACGATGCCCTCAATATCCAGTCCGGAATTATACTTGCTCTTGACAATCTTGATCGTCTCATAGAGCTGCGAGAGGCCCTCAAGCGAGAGATATTCCGCAGTCATCGGAATCAGAACCGTATCGGCCGCGACCAGCGCATTGATCGTCACGAGGCTCAGTGCCGGCGGGCAGTCGATGAGAATATAGTCATACGCAAGGCGGCAGGTCATCAGAGCCATCTTCAGGCGCTGCACACGGTTTTCGATCTCGATCAGCTCGATCTCTGCACCCGCCAGCGAGGATGTTGCGGGGAGGATGCTGACATTCTCGAAATTCGTCTCTATAATTGCATCCTGAATGCGGCATTTTCCGATCAGAACGTCATAGCTGGAAAAAAGCAGTCCTTTTTTTGCGATGCCGAAGCCGGTTGTCGTATTACCCTGCGAATCGACATCCACGCAAAGAACTTTTTTTCCGCGCATACCGAAATATGCACCGAGACTGACAACGGTCGTCGATTTGCCGACGCCGCCCTTTTGGTTCGCAAATGCGATGATTTTACCCATTGAACGGGTGCCTCCTTTTGACATCCGGCGCCTGTGTCCGGCCTGAAATTCATCCGTCTGTTTCCTATCATTATACCATATTCATATAGAATTGTAAAGGGGTAACTGCGGCGAAAAACCGCAAATCGTTCGATAGAAAAAACAGCCGGAATCGCCATGATTATCGTGCACATTGCCAAAGCAGTGTGTGAGAAAACAGATTTCGCGCAGCGGCCGCCTGTGTTCCGCATCAAAAGGAAAAGCTGACGGCGACAGACCGGACAGTCTGCCGCCGTTCATATTTTCAGGTTTCTTCTGTGCTGTCAGATGCTTCCGGCTGGTTGATGAAATCCGCAATGATATACCGCGGACGCTGCTTGACTTCCGCATAAATCTTTCCGACATATTCACCGATGATGCCGAGAGCCAGCAATTGCAGGCCGCCGATCAGCCAGATCGAACACATCGTGCTTGACCATCCAAGCTCCGAATGCCCCGTCACTTTGACGATAAATGCCCAGATAAATGCCAGAACACTGATACAGGACATGAAAAATCCGATCCATGTAATCATTTTCAGCGGCTTTGTGCTGAAGGATGTGATGCCGTTGATTGCAAAGGCCATCATCTTTTTCAGCGGATATTTGCTTTCTCCGGCAAACCGCTCTGCACGCTTATAGTATACATTGCAGCTTTTGAAGCCGATCAGCGGCACCATGCCGCGCAGGAACAGATTGACCTCACGGAAATTCGCAAGCTCCTGCAAAACACGGCGGCTCATCAGGCGGAAATCTGCGTGGTTGTATACCACATCCGCGCCCATAACCGACATGAACTTATAAAAGCCTTCTGCCGTGAATTTCTTGAAAAATGTGTCTGTATCGCGGGCGCTGCGCACACCGTATACGACCTGATTTCCCTCATAATACTTTGCAACCATTTCATCAATCGCATTGATGTCATCCTGCAAATCGGCATCCATCGAAATCGCCATATCACAGATGTCCTTGACGGTCATCAGGCCGGCGAGCACCGCATTCTGATGCCCTGCATTGTGTGCGAGATTCACGCCGGAGAAATAATCCGGTGCCTCGCTGTGCAGCGCAGAGATAATCTCCCATGTTTTATCCTTCGAGCCGTCATTAACGAACACGATGCGGCTTTCCGCAGAAATCATGCCCGCTGCAATCATGCTGTCATATTTTTCCCGCAGCCGTTTTGCAGTTTCGTGCAGCACAGCTTCCTCATTGTAGCACGGGATGACCATATAGAGCTTTTCCGGTGCAGTCATGTTTTGTTCTCCTTTATGCTTTCGTTTTGCGATGTCTGTGCGGAATCCTCCGCAGGGGTCTCCGGTGTTTCGGTTTTGTTTGCAGCTTCCGCATGATCCTCCGGTGCTCCGGATGCCGCTGCATCTGCGGCCGGTTCCGCAGTTTCCGCCGGCGCATCTGTCTGCGCGGCAGGAACTGCTTTTTTGCCAATGCCCATCAGTCTGCCGATTTTGCTTTCCGGCGAAATTCTGCGGCAGAATGCATCGCAGAGACAGACAATGCCGAAGGCGGAAAAAGCAGTCATCACGATGAAATACGGCATGATATACTGTGATTTCCCTTCGGAGATCAGCTGATAGAAGAAGCCGCCGAGGAAAATGATCGGGATCGGTGTCAGAATGAACGTCTTTCGCCGGTAAAGGAACCAGCATCCGGCACAGAATGCAAAAAATACAAGCTGCGCAATATAATCCATATAATGCTTGACAGCCGGTGCGCCGTCGCCGCAGACCCACGCTGCAAACGGACTCTTTTCGCGGTACTGGAACCGCACAACGTTATTCCAGAGCGACTGATAGGCTGTATCATTCCACTGGGAAACAATCTTGAGGTAGAAGAAATCGTTTGTATACTGCGGATGCTCTGCAAAATATTTCAGTCTGTTTTTGATGTTTTCCTTCGAGCGCTCCGCAGCAGCTTCCGCATTGAAATCACATTGCTCAAAATTGGAAACGGTGATCCAGTAATTATACCATCCCGGTGCAAGATCCGATTCGTTCAGTCCCATATCAATCCACGAAACATAGGGGATCGCATCACCGATTTCTGTACCGGAGACTTTTTCATAATGCCGGATGACCAGCGGCTGAATCGTCATGCAGAGTGCAAGAATCAGGATCATATACGAGCAATCCTGCAAAAATTTTCTGCGCTTCCACATTTTGCAGAAGGCGATCAGCAGAATCGCAATCATCCAGATCAGATAGTTTGATTTGGTCATGACGGCCAGCATCAGGCTGAATGCCGATAGCCACGAGAAGATCAGCTTGTTGTCAATCAGATAGCGCAGCTCGCAGTAAAGCGCGATCACCGCAAACATCATGCCCGGATAAATACCGTATACGAACGAGCAGGAGATGATCGGTGCAGCGCTTGAAGCCAGCAGCACCGTTGTCACCAGATTGATGCGGCTGTCCTTGAAGAGCTTGTCGTTGATGAGCAGCAGAAAGAGGTTGATTACACCGAGAAATGCTGCATTCAGCACCTCCAGCGGCATCAGGTTGTCCAGATGCCGGAAAGTCTGGAACAGACGGATGATGCATTCATTGAAGAATACATAGCCGAGCTGGAAGGAATAATTGTGAAAATAGCGGTTGTCTGCAAGAACGCTGTAGTTATTCTCCGCAAATGCCCACGAAGCAGAGGTCACTGTGCCGGAATCCTCAGAGGGTGCCGACTGTGAGCCGACAACCCAGATTGTTCCGAGCACAAATGTCCACAGGAAAATGAACAGCGCAAGTCTGCGCAGCTTGACCGGCCGCTTCCATTGAATGAGATAGAACATCAGCATCAGGCAGCAGCCCAGCACAAGCAGATTCAGAAACAGATTGTCATTCAGATAGTAAACGGATTCCAGTTTTTCCTTGATGTCATAGACAATGGTATAAAGCCCCTGTCCCGCGTCAATCTTGTCCACGGCGGTCGTATGCAGCATACTGACGACCGACAGGAAAAACGCAATTGCACCGGCGAGAACGGCCACGACGGTCAGGCCGAGCTTTTCAAGCAGCTGACCGAATTTTTCCAGTTTTGTACCCATACCCCTGTTCATCCTTCTTCGGATTTTGTTGTGTCGTCCGGCTCATCGTTCTCTGTTGTAAAGCCGTAGTTTCTGTCATAGGGATCCTCTCCGTCATCCTCATCTTCCAGAATGCTCTGATAATTCGGATCGGTTACCTGCTCCTCCTCCGGCTCTGCTGCGGCCGGACGGGCGGCAGCTTCTTTTCTTCTGCGGATCACGAGCAGAATTATTACAATCAGCAGCACGCCGCCGAGCACACCCGCAGCAATTGCAGTTTTTGCATTTTTGCTCAGGCCGATCTGTTCAAACGTGATGCCGGCAGTTTCCGCATAGGTTTTTGCCTGCGATTCCGCAGAACCCGCCAGCGCAAAACCCTCCTGCAGCGTCATCGCATCCGCTGCATCCTCTGCATTCGGATTCGGCACATAGCCGAATGCGGCATCCTCGATCACCGTGACGGAATCCGGAACGGCAACACGGCTCAGGCCGGTGCAGCCGCAGAACGCCCATGCCATAATCTGCTCCACGCTTTCCGGAATCGTGATCTCCGTCAGCGCTTTGCAGCCGTAAAAGGCGTTTTGCCCGATTGTTTTGACTGTTTCGGGGATCGTAAAGGATTTCAGCGATTCGCAGTCCGCAAAGACGCAGGCCGGCAGCTCGGAAAGCGCAGGATATTGCAGAGATTCCAGACAGCGGCACTCGGAAAATGCGCCCGCACCGATGGATTCAATGGAATCCGGCAGCGCGATGCCGCGCAGCTTGACCGCGCCCGAAAACGCATATCCCGCGATTGTTGTCACGCCGTCCGGAACCGTATAGGCTTCCGTTTCACTTCCGCCCGGATACAGCACAAATGTCTTGCCGTCCTTTGTCAGCAGCGCACCGTTTTCATCGGTGCAGTAAACCGTATTCGCCGGATCAACTTCAATTTTACTCAGCATCGTGCAGGAAACCATGGAGCTGTCCGAGATATAGACCACAGATGCCGGAATGTGGATTGTCTGAAGCAGGTAGCAGCCTGCAAAGCTCATATAGCTGATCTGTTCGGTTTCCGGCGGCAGGGTGATTTCCTCCAGCCCGAAATCATAGTAAAACGCATAATCCCGAACCGCTTTCAAATGCTTCGGAAGCGATATTTCGCGCAGTGCATAGCAATTTGCAAAGGCGTAAGCACCGATCTCCGTCACGGAATCCGGAATTTCGATCTTGGAAAGTGAAAGACAGTAATAGAATGCACCGTCCTCAATCTTCCGCACGCCGTCTTCAATTTTGACCTCTGTCAGCTCGGCGCAGTGCTGTAAGGCGGCCTCCCCGATGCTGACGACCGGTTTCCCGCCGGCCTTTGCAGGAATGACGAGCTTTGTCGCGTCCTCCTCTGCGCTGATGACGGACACGCCCTCATCCACATATTCAAATGTCAGCTTGCCCTCGGTGAAGGTATCCTCATTTTCCTCTGCGAAAACCGGAATGCCTGCCGATGCACCGAGCATCAGCAATCCGCCGCCGAGGCAGAGCAGCCGTCTGGTAAGCTCAGGTTTCATTCTTCGGCTCCTCCTTATCCGGTTCTGTCTTTTCCGGCTGACCGGCTGTTTTCTTGCTGTCCTTGCCCTTTCCGGAAAAAACCGCAACAATCAGAATCAAAAGGATCAGCACAGCACATACAACGATGCCGATGATCCGCACCACGCCGGATACGCCGTTCTGCGGATCGTTTTCCTGCTCCGCAGCGGATGCTGTCACCGCATCGCGGTCGTCGTCATGATGATCGACGATTCCGCCTCCGGCCTCCAGTTCATCTTTGCCGCTTTCGATTGCAATGAATTTGAAGGAATTGCCCGCGTCTGCGTCATTTGCATATTCCTCTGCGACAGAACCGGCCACACCGCTGATAATAAAGGATTTATCCATAATCAGCTCACCGTTCTGTGCCGCGCCCCAGCCGAATGCGCTGAAGCCGATGTCCGTAACGGATTCCGGAATCAGCACGGTTGTCAGCTTTGTTTCACAAAAAGCCTGCTGACCGATTGTTTCCAGCCCTTCCGGCAGCTTGACAGATTCCAGCGCGGTCGCTGCAAAGGCGGCATTGCCGATTGTGCGCAGACCGTCCGGAAAGGTCACGGATTTCAGATTGGTGCAGTTGTTGAACGCAAATGCGCCGATCTCAGTCAGATTGGGCGGCAGCTCGATTTCCGTCAGACCTGTGCAGTCCGAGAAGCAGGAAAGCGCGATTTTTTTCAGCGAATCCGGAAACGTAACAGATTTGAGCGAGACACAGCCGGTAAAGGCAACATTGCCAAGCTCCGTCACGCCATCCGGAATTGTCAGGTCGGTCGGCTCTGTACCGAGCGGATAGCGCGCAAGTGTCGTGCCGCCGTCGCAGTAGAGCACACCGTCCTTTGATTCAAAATACGGATTATCCGCCGCAACGGTATAGGATTTGATTGCAGGGCAGTCCGCAAATGCATATTCTCCGAACTGGATCATGGTTTCCGGCAGCTTGACGGTTTCCAGCTCATGCATGGACGTAAAGGCATAGCTGCCGAGTGCGATCACATCAAGCCCGTCCAGCTCCTCCGGAATCACAAGATCGGTGTCGCTGCCGCTGTAGCTTTCGATGCAGGCAGCTGTTTTTTCTGAATCATTTGTGTTCGTCATCAGCGAATAGGTATAATCACCGCTGGTGAAGAGCTTGCCGTTTTCCTCCTCAGATGACTCCTCAGCAGCACAGGGGAGCGCCGCCGCGGTCATCAGCAGCCCCGCACCCAGCACAGCCGCGCATAATCTTTTCATCATTCCGCATCTCCTTCATTTGTGTGTATTATGTCTCTGTGCCGTGTCATATTGTGCGCCTTCACACAGAGGCAAAAAATGCATAAAAGGGCGAAAACAGGGCAGATGTCTCCCGTGTTTTCACCCCATTTCCGTGAACGGCCGCACAAAAGCTGCGGCCGCTCCGGTTCATTATGTCTTATTCTGCAATTAACCTGATTTATTATAACATATCTGCGCACAAAATGCAAGGGAAAAACCAAAGAATCTGCAAAAAATCAGATCTCATCGGTAATTTTCCGGCATTCCATATAGAAACGCTTATCGGCTGCATGACCCATTGAGAATGTCTTGCGGGGCAGCGCACCGTCCTTGATGACAGTCGGGAACAGCTCCGATTTCTTCATATCGGGCAGCAGGATGCCGAGGCTGTTCTTTTCCAGCGCAAGCTCCTTGACAACCTTTTCACCGTGGATATAGTCGATCTTGCCGCCGTTTTTCTTCAGCCATGCATCAAGGAACATCTGCACGCTGCCGACGGTAAGGTTGGAGGTCGGTTTATGGATGTAGTATTTGCGCTCTGTGTGGCCGAGCACACAGGTGAAGGACTGCTCTGTTTCGCCCTTTGTGCGCAGGTCAAGCGCTTTGATCATATCAAGCAGCAGCTTCTTGACATCAATCTGATTGAGAATGCGGTGAATCGCCTCAAATTCGAGCGCAGGGCTGTGCAGATTGACCAGCTCGACAAGCGCATAGCGCTGCGGTGCATTTTCGGTATCTGCATCGGGATTTGCAGCCTTCCATTCTTCATAGTAGGCTTTTGCGGTTGCAAGGGAGTGATTGCCGTCGCCCATCGCGTAAACAAGCGGATTCTCGCCGCCGTTTTCACCGAGTGCCGTCAGTGCATCAAGAATGCGTGTCTGTTCTGCCTCCGGCACCAGCCAGCCCTTGATCGAGCCGCCGCCCTGCATCAGTTTGGTGTCATAGACCTTCTGCATCGTCAGGCGCTGCACGGCCAGCGGTTCAATGACGGTTTTCTTCGGATCATCGAGCAGGATCATAATATGCGGCAGCTCCAGTGCGGCGCCGCGGCGAATGCGCACGCGCGGCGGAATGCGCTCCGGAACGGTTGCTTCGGTTGCGCGGACCGGTGAAACAGAGCCTTTGCTGTAATCATACTGTTCAAGATCAATTTTACCGATCAGGCCGGCGCGGGTTTTGCCGTCTGACTGCACACGCTCGACATAGATCATCGCATTCTGATATTCGGTGAAGATGCCTTGTGCAAGATAGTCGCGCATGGTCTGCTGAATCTTTGCAATGCGCACGGCAACATCGTCATCCTCCAGATAGACCTCCGGCAGAATGAGGCGCAGCGCAGAGGGCTTTTCTCCGACAAGGCGCTCGGTCTCCTGCCAGTAAGCGGGCTCGCCGGTATACTGGTCACAGGCGCAGACCGCCCATGCTTCGGACATACTGACTTCGTTCGGCAGCAGGATATTTGCTGCACTGAAAGCTGTTTTGGTGTTCATAACGGATGATCCTTTCTGCATAAAATATAGGTGCGGCATATTGTCTGCCGCTGTGCGATTCTGCATTCGCAGAACCGAAAATTCAAAAAACACAAAATTCTGTCAAAAAAGGTGTTTACAAATCACGCAGATTGTGATATAATGGTAGGTAACAACAACCCGTTGCAAAACCAACATGATGAAAGGAACATTTGAATGCTGCATGAAAAATCCTGCGGCGCGATTGTGTATCGGCGGTTTCACGGCAATATTGAGATTCTGCTGATCAAACACATCAACAGCGGCCATTGGTCGTTTCCGAAGGGTCATGTAGAGGGTGATGAAACGGAACTCGAAACCGCAAGACGTGAGATCAAGGAGGAAACCGGTCTGGATGTGATTTTAGATCAAACATTTCGGGAAACTGTTTCCTATTCTCCGAAGCGGGATACACAAAAGGTGGTCGTTTATTTCCTTGCACTGGCACGCAATTATGATTATGTGCCGCAGGAGGAGGAGATCGCTGAGATCCGGTGGGTGGACATCGCCCGCGCAACCCATATGCTGACCTACGAAAATGACAAGACCATTGTCAACAAGGCACGCGCTGCTATCAAGCAAAACAATCACATTCTGTGACATGAGGGGAGAGCTTCGGCTCTCCCTTTCCTGTTTCCGCTTATTTGCCGATGGCCGTGCGCAGTGCGCGCAGCTCCTCAGAGGTCAGATCACGCCATTCGCCGGGCTTGAGCATTCCGAGCTTAACCGGACCAATTGAGATCCGGCGCAGACGCGCCACTTCCAGTCCCACTGCATCGCACATCCGGCGCACCTCGCGCTTTTTTCCTTCATGGATTGTCACGAGCAGAACCACACGCGTCGGCTCCGTCACCTGCGTGACAATATTGGCCGGAGCTGTTTTGAAGCCGTCATCCAGCGTGACGCCGGCAGCCATTTTTGCAAGCTGGTCATCTGAAACGGGCGGGCGCACGGTTACACGGTAGGTTTTGCTCACCTGCCGCGACGGATGCATAATTCCGTTTGCGAAATTGCCGTCATTTGTAAAGAGCAGCAGCCCCTCTGAATTGCGGTCCAGCCGGCCGACCGGATAGACACGCTCGTCAACGCCTTCCAGCAGATCGGTCACACAGCGGCGCCCCTGTTCATCGGAGAGCGTCGTTACATAGCCGCGCGGCTTATTCAGCATGATATAGCGGTATTCCTTCTTTTTCGGGATATAGATGCGCTCCTCGCCGACCGTAATGAGATCTGTCGGGAGCGCCTTATCGCCCAGACGGACAGGATGCCCGTTGCATTTGACCTTTCCGGCTGCAATCAGTGCCTCTGCCTTGCGGCGGGAGCAGTATCCCGCATCCGAAATGATCTTCTGAATTCTGATTTTTTCCATAGTACCTCCGGAGAATCAGCGGAAGGCATTATTCCTCCACTACTTCGGTGACGCCTTCCTTTTTTGCCTGTCTGCCCGCAAGGAAGCCTGTGACCTTGTCCATAACATCCGGAACCATATCGATAATGGCATTCGGTGTGGACGCATTGACGGAAAGCTGCATCAGCTTGACATCATTCGGCATAATCACGAGAAATGCGATCGGGGTGATCGTCACACCGGCACCGCCGCCGCCGCCGAACATATCCTTTGCAACCTTTGTCGGCAGATCGGAGCCGCCGGATGCAAAGCCGAAGCTCACCTTCGAGATCGGAATGACCGTTGTGCCGTTTTCGCAGTTGATCGGCTGACCGACAATGGTATTGGCATCAACCATACCGCGGATCTCGTCCATCGTCACGCGCAGGGTTTCCTGCACCGGATGCTCTTTGCTGCGTTCGTTCATAATAATTTCCTCCTGAATATTATTAACCGGTTATCCGGAACTGTTCGTTCATCATCTGACTCATGTCTGCGGAAGCGGTGCGGTTTCCTGCGCTTTCAGCTTTGCTTCCCTGTCCTCCCTGCGGAAGCGCAGGAAGGAGCGCCACAGGAATTTGATGCCAAGAATCAGCACCAGCAGAATCGCTGCCATCGGGGAAACACGCAGCTCGCCTGATACACGGAACGTGAGCTTGTCATTGTAAAAATCCGCCAGAATGCGGAATGCATCGGTTTCAATATCAACCCAGCACTGCAATTGCGCCAGCAGATTATATGCCGCAGCACAGATCTTGCCGTAGAGTGTCGCAGTGTTCGCAGGATCATCTGTCGCCACAGCGAGATAAAGCCTGATGTGCCGGAAATGCAGATGCTTTGTAAGAAATCTGAGCGCCGGTGAAAGTGCTGCGCAGGCATCCTTCGCCAGACCGATCGCTTCCGGTACGGACTGCGGCTTCAGCCGTTTGATAAAGCCGCGTTTCTTCGGCTTTTCCTCAGCTTCCGGTTCCGGTGCTTCGGGTGCTTCGGGTGCTTCGGACGCTTCCGGCTTCTCATCCGGATTGTTCTGCGGCGGTTCAGGTTTTTGTTCAGGCTTTTCGGAAACCGTTTCCGGTTTCGGTGCAGATTCTGCCGCAGACGGCTTAGGTTTTGGCTTTTTCGGCTTAGGCTTGGGCTGCGGTTCCGGTTTTATTTCCGGCAGTGCCTCGCCCTCCGGCAGATCATTGGGCTTCGGCGGCTTTTCCGGCTCTTTCTTTTCCTGTGATTCTTTGTGGAACACGCGGATGAAAGCATAATAGACCGACACAGACCATTTGCCGTCATCGAAGGAACCTTTTGCGCGGACGGGCAGCAGGAGCAGCACACACAGGATGAACAATATCACAAGAATGACCGTTGCAACCAAGCTGCGCGCCTCCCTCCCGCATTAAATAGTTAATCTATACTATTATACCATATTCTGGAGGAAAATTCAATGGGTGAAGGCGAAAAAATCTGCAACAAATGCTGTATGGGCGGTAATTCGGTGACCGGCACTGCCGGCTGCTATATTTTAACGACAAAAAAGCTCCGCACGGTTCCCTTCTAACCGTGCGGAGCTCTGTTCATTGATTTGATTAGCTCAGATCATTAAGCCTTTGCGAGATCATCTTCGGTGATGAAGCCTGCAACATACTTGACAATCTTCAGAACGTCATCGCCGTTCACCTGACCGTCATGCGTAACATCAGCATTGATCTGACCCTGGTCACTAATGTTGACGCTGTCACCGACTGCGAAACGTGCAACGAGAACTGCATCGGAAACATCGACTTCGTCCTTCTCATCAGCGTTGCCCCAGTCAGCATCGGTCTGCTGACCGCCGCCGCCGCCGACAGTCACGGAACCGTTTGTGAAAGCAGCAGTGTAATCAGTGGTTGCAGTTGCGCCGACAGCAGAAAGATATGCGCCTGCCTTATCGGAAGAACCCGGATATGCAGCACGGTCTGCGCCGCCGCCGGTCAGCTTGTACTCGCCCTTTGCGGTGCCGTCCTTAACGGAGCCTTCGATGGTCAGGAACACGCCGCTGGACTTGATCCAGTACTGAGAATCGGTCAGACCGGTTGCCCAGACGACAACGATCTGCTTGCCGTTGTCATACCAGTTAAACAGGGTGTCACCGAGGTCGCCTTCCTGTGCCTTTGCGCCGGTATCGCCGACCTTACCCAGCTTGACATTCTCGATCTTCAAAGCGGAGCTGTCATAGCTGATTGCGAAATCAACAGAGCTGATGCCGCTTGACGGAACAGAACCCAGCTCAACGTCAACAGAAAAAGACTTGCCGGCTTCTGCGCTTGCCTTGCCGATCTTGACATCGACATTTTCCGCGGCAGAAGCAGTGACGCCCATAGCTGCCACAGCCATAGCCATTGCCATCAGGCCGGACACGATTTTTGTTGTTTTCATGTTCATACTCCTCCAATTATGTATGTATGTGTGTGGTGATACAGCGGGCAGATTGCACGCTGTCTGTGAGGCGGATGTCCCCTTCTTCATCCACGTTCACATGATACCACTTATATCTTAACTGAATCTGAAAGAAAATGCAATGACTTTTTGTGTCATGTTTATGACATATCACACATTCATTTCTCAATTTTCGCACTATATTGCGATTGAGAACACAAATTCAGCAAGATAATCTTAAATGTACGGTGCGGAGGGCACCGTTTCCGCACAGTTGTCTGTGCAATTGCAGACAGTTTTCCGCCGGAAGTTGTCTGGCAGAAAGTCATGCGGCAGTGATTATTTCAGCATAGAAGCGATCTCGCCTGCGAAATCGTCAACACGTTTTTCAATGCCCTCGCCGCAGATGAAGCGGACGAAGCCCTTGATTGCGATCGGAGCGCCGGCTTTTTTGCCGCAGGCTGCGACATACTGCTCAATGCTTTCGCCTTCGCCCTTAACGAATTCCTGGCAGAGCAGGCAGTTGTCCTTGTAATAGACACCGAGCTTGCCCTCTGCGATCTTTGCGCGGACCTGCTCCGGCTTGTTTGCCATCTTGGGATCGTCAGCCATCTGTGCCATAACGATCTGCTTTTCCTGCTCGATAACGTCAGCCGGAACGTCCTCTTTTGCAAGGTAGGTTGCTTTCATTGCATCAGCCTGCAGTGCAACGTCATTGAGGCACTCCAGCACATCTGCGGTTGCACCTGCGGTGCAGTCAGCAGCAACGATGACGCCTTCCTTCTTATTGAAGTGGACGTACTCCTTGACAACGCCCTCAAGGCGTGCAAAGCGGCGGATTTTGAGGTTTTCGCGGAACTTGAGGAAGATCTCCTGAAGTGCCTCCTCAACGGTCATATCCTTACCGGCGAACTTGGTCTTGTTCAGTGCATCAAGATCTGCCGGATTTGCTTCGAGAACGGTCTGAGCCAGACCCTCACAGAAGCCGACAAATTCTTCGTTCTGTGCAACAAAGTCGGTCTCGGAGTTGACTTCAACAATCGCGCCGGCAGTGTGATCTGCGTTGGTCACAGCGATAACTGCGCCTTCAGCGGCGATACGGTCAGCCTTCTTTGCCTGATTGGCGAGACCCTTTTCACGGAGGATGACGATCGCCTTTTCAACATCACCGTCTGCCTCGGTCAGAGCCTTCTTGCAGTCCATCAGGCCGACGCCTGTGGATTTGCGGAGATCATTGACGTCTTTTGCGGTAAAATTAGCCATTTTGCGTATCCTCCCGTAAATTATTCAGCAGCAGCTTCCGCAGCTTCTTCTGCAGCGGCATCTTCTTCGGCAGCCTGTGCATCTGCGCCCTGACGGCCTTCGATGACAGCGTTTGCGATGGTGCCGGCGATCAGCTTGACCGCACGGATTGCATCGTCGTTGCCCGGAATCACATAGTCAACATCATCCGGATCGCAGTTGGTATCGACGATTGCGACGATCGGGATGCAGAGCTTCTTTGCTTCTGCGACAGCGATCTTCTCCTTGCGCGGGTCAACGATGAAGAGTGCGCCCGGCAGCTCC
>JAFYBM010000190.1 GCA_017540225.1 Oscillospiraceae bacterium
AGGAAGCCCGCAAGGCAAAGGATTTTGCAAAGGCAGATGCGCTCCGCGATCAGATCGCTTCGCTCGGCTGGCAGATCAAGGAAACACGGCAGGGGACTGAGATTACAAAAATCTGAGAGGAGAATGTATCATGAAAATGCTGAAAACACTGAGCTTTTGTGCCGCGCTGATGACCGCAGCAGCCGCCGTGCCGGTGACGCCGGTGACGGTCTTTGCGGAGGAAACAGAAAACCCGGCAAGCGGAACGATCAATGATTCGATTCAATGGACATATGACACAAAAACCCAAACGCTGACATTCAGCGGAAAAGGCTCTATGTCAACCGGGAAGAACGACCAGAGTATCAACAAAGAATGGTCTTGCTGGCGCGAGGAATGCACAAAGGTCATCATTGAGGACGGAATCACAGAAATCAATGACAGCGCATTTTATGGATTTTCTGCACTGACTACCGCAACGCTGCCGGAGAAAATGGATCATATCGGAGCATATGCCTTCAGCGGCTGCGAAAAGCTTGTAAACCTGACGATGCCGAAGCAGCTAAAAAAGCTCGGCGGTACAGGCTATGATCACGACGGCACATGGGAGGAACTGTATCCCTGCACAGCGGTATTTCAGCGCTGCTCATCGCTGGAAAGCATCACGATTCCGGAGGGCATCACGCTGCTTGACAGCCAGCAGATGGATCATTCAAGCTGGGCTGAATTCTTTTACGGTTGTACTGCATTAAAGGAAGTACATCTTCCTTCTACACTGACGAGAATCGGCGATATGGTTTTTCGCGGCTGCACCGCATTGGAAACGCTTGAGATTCCGGAAAGCGTCACAAGTCTTGGATATGGCGCCTTTTACGAATCAGGGCTGAAATCCGTCGTCATTCCAGACAGCATCAAGGAGCTGCCGGATTATCTGTTTGACGATTGTGCAGATCTGGCGGAAATTCAGTTTCCGGCGAAACTCACCAAGGTCGGAGAGAATGTGGTGCACGGAACTGCATGGTGCAGCGAAAGACTGAAAGAATCGCCGTTTGTTATCGTTAATGACTGGCTGATTGCGGTCGATCAGGAAAACTGCTCCGGCGAAATCACGGTTCCCGGCAACGCAAAAAATATAGCTGCTGGGGTGTTCGGATATATTTTCATTGACTGGGATCATTTCGGCGGATACAGCACTACCGAAGGTGTGACCGGTCCGATAGATGTGGTTTTTTCAGAGGGCGTTGAGGTGATCGGTCCGCATATGTTCCATAGCTGCTCAACTTTAAAATCACTTGAGTTTCCTTCCACGCTGAAAAAGATTGAAGTCGGTCAATCCGATTCTAACGGCGGCGGAATGTTCCGGAGCGAGGGCTTGTTTATGGCCTCCGATGTTGTTGTCACGATCAAAAGCATGGACTGCGAGATCGAGGACGCACCCGAAACGCTTGGCTGCTATGGCCGGGATGATCTGACCGCCGGCAATACCATCCGCGCCTATGACGGTTCCACTGCTGAGGCCTACGCAAAGAAATACGGCTATACCTTTGAATCCCTCGGCGCAGCCTCCGAAAAGCCGCCGCTCAAGCCCACAAAGCTCGGCGACATCGACCTTTCCAATATCGTAGACGTATCGGATGCGGTCATTCTTGCTCGGTATCTGGTCGGTGACGACAGC
>JAFYBM010000191.1 GCA_017540225.1 Oscillospiraceae bacterium
GAATGCCGACCTCTCAGTCAAATATGCGGAGGTCGAAATGGATCATTATCAGTATCTGGATATTCCGGTCAATGAGGTATCGGATGTGTTCCAGATTGCCGATGACGAAACGCGCATCAACACCGATGAGATCACCTATGAGCCTTCCACGGTCAAGGTTTACGGTCCGTCATCGCAGCTCAGCGCACTGGACCATATCCGCGTGAATATCGCTTCTGAATCGGAAATCAGCAAGACGACGACCTTTTCCGAGCTGACGGATTATGATGTGCTTGATAAAGACGGAAATGTTGTCAATACGGCGATGCTGCGGGTTCAGGCAACGCATTTTTCCGTGCGGATTCCCGTGTATTATTCGCGGAAGCTGCCGGTGTCCGTTAAGATCATCAATACACCGGAGAAATTTGATGAGGATACGATCATGCAGCGTCTCCGCATCACTGCAAACGATACGGTTTATACGCTGCCGGGCTACGGCGATAACAACCTGATGATCAATATTGAAACGGATGATCCCGAAAACAAGGCAAAGCTCGATCAGCGGGAAATCTGGACGATCGGCTCGATTCCGATTGCGGCGCTTTCGCTGGACGAACCCTTTAAGCTCCCCGTGAATATGGAGGAGGGCTTTACCGACAGCTCCAATATCGGTACAGTGTTTATTTCGCTGGATGCGGAGGGACTGAAAACCGAAACGCGCTGGATCAAAAACAGCGATATTGTTCCGATCAATCCGGATCCGAGCTATCACTACGAAATGGAAACACCCGCCGGAAATACGCCGGTCACACTGATCGGAACGCCGGAGGAGCTGAGTAAAATTGACACAGCCGATCTCAAGGCATCGGTCAATTTGATCAATATTACCGTGACGACCGAAGGCGTTTACAAGCAGGCATTCAGTGTCACGCTGCCGGATACGGTCAGCGGTGTGTGGGTCAGTCCGACACCGACGGTCGATATTGCAGTATCTGTTGCAAATACATAGCAAAACAGAAACCGCCTGTTCAAAATCTGATATTTCAGCAACTGAATAAAAAACAATGCCCCGAAGCGCTTTGAAACGCCTCGGGGTTTTTTTTACGCATACAGACCTGTGAGCGATTTTCCGTATCGTCTGCGTCCTTTGAAAAATCAGTGTGAAACGGGAAACCTATTTGGTCCCGAAAATTCGGTCGCCGGCATCGCCAAGCCCCGGAACAATATATGCATCCTCATTGAGGTGATCGTCAAGACATCCGCAGTAAATTTCAATATCCGGATGCGCCTTCTGCAAGGCTTTCAGTCCCTCCGGTGCTGCAATCACACACATGAATTTGATCTGATTGCAGCCCTTTTCCTTTATGAAATCCACAGCCTGAATCGCAGAACCGCCTGTTGCGAGCATCGGATCCGGCAGGATCACCAGACGGTCTTCAATGCCGCCAGGCAGCTTGCAGTAATACTCGTGCGGTTCATGTGTCACCTCATCGCGGTAAAGGCCGATATGCCCGACCTTTGCCGACGGCACCAGCCGCAGAATGCCGTCAACCATGCCAAGCCCTGCACGCAGAATCGGTACAACAGCGAGCTTTTTACCGGAGAGCATCGGTTCCATCGCCTCTGCAACGGGCGTTCTGACCGGTACAAGCTCTGTCGGGAGGTCGCGCAGTGCCTCATAGCCCATCAGCATGGCGATCTCCTCGACCAGAATGCGGAAATCACGGGTTCCTGTGTTTTCATCACGCAGCAGCGTGATCTTGTGCTGAATCAGCGGGTGATCCAGAATTACGGTTTTTCCCATTGTCATCCATCCTTTCGTTTCCGTTGATTTGATGCCGGCAGCTCATCTGCCATTGCATTCAGCAAATCAGCAAGGAATGCACGGTCATCCAGCTCCTCAACCAGCAGCATTTCCTTTGCCCCCTCATAGGGCAGCTCATACGGTGCATCCGGCATCCGCTTCCGCGCAGCCGGAACCGGCTTCACCAGAAACCGGTTGTCATAGATTCCGCCGATGATTTTTCCCTGATAATAGATGATATATTCCCCCATCATCGCACGGTATGTGATTCCCTCCAGCTCCGAGAGCTGTTCCATAACATAATCAAGATATTCTTTGGATGAAGCCATATTTCACGCTCCTTTTGTTTCGGTTCCGAGTCTTTTTTCCATCAGCACAGCGGCTTCCTCCGGCTCGGAATAATAGCGCGGACGGTATCCGTTCTGACGGAAGCCCAGCGATTCATACAGCGTTCTTGCGGCAAGATTGCTCTCCCGCACCTCCAGATAGCACACCGTACAAACGCCCTGCATCATCCCGCAGACTGCTGCCCAGAGCCGCCTTGCGATTCCCTGTCTGCGGTAATTTTCCGCAACGCAGAGTGTATTCAGTGTCAGCTCGTCCAGAACAAAATTGCAGTGAATCATCCCGATTACATTCCCGCCGTCCGTACAGACAAACCCCACGGACTGCGGGTTTTCCAGTTCTCGCCGGTAGATCTCCTCGCTCCACGGTGTTGTGAAGCATTGCCTTGCAAGCGCAGCAACCCCGTGAATATTCTCCGGCGAAAACAGCGTGATCTGCGGTTCAGCCCTTTGCGTCATACCAGCTCTGTCCCTCCTGCACATCCGCTGTCAGCGGCACGGAAAGCCTGCACGCCTCTGTCATTTCCGTATGCAGGATTGCAGCGGCCTGTTCCCTGACCGCTTCCGGTGCTTCCACGATCAGCTCGTCGTGAATCTGCAAAATCAGCTTTGCTTCGGGGATTTCATCCCGCAGCCGCCGCCAGACACGCACCATCGCCGCTTTAATAATATC
>JAFYBM010000192.1 GCA_017540225.1 Oscillospiraceae bacterium
CAGGCACGAAGTTTGAGGATCTGCCGGAAGATTTCGTATGTCCGCTCTGTGGCGTCGGCAAAGAAATGTTTGAGGCCGAATAAGAAGTTGCGGAACAGAATGCCTGCTTTCGTGTTAAAACGGATGCGGGCACTGCCCGCCGGCGTCGGCAAAGAAATGTTTGAGGCCGAATAAGGAAAAAAACGGCACCGGATAACAATTCCGGTGCCGTTTCAGTTTGTCATTTATATTCTGCAAGGTGCTATGGTTCCGCAACTTCCGGCATGGCTTCCTGAACCGCCTGCGCAGGCTCCTCTCTCAGCGCGTCATCAGCCGGATCTATGACCGGTGCATCCGCAGCCGGCGCTTCCTGAGCAAGTGCATCGCCGTTTTCATCGGCCATGGCAGGCTCCGGATTATTTACTCCCTTGAATCCTGTCAGATCCATGAAGCACATCAGCCCGACTTCATCGTCAAATGCAAGATCTGTGACGTCAATGAAGCGCACCAGCACATCATTTTCGTTATAGCCGAGCATTCTGACCGTCACGCCGGTCGCCTCGTCCACAAACAGCACAAAGCGTTTGACCGCATCGTATTCATAATTGACCGTGCCTTCAAGCTGCACGCACACTCTGCCGTTGACCTGATCTGTACCGGCAATCTCCCACTTGTCAAAATCATGGAGATAATCAATCGCCATTCTGTAATTCTCAATGCAGTCAATGGAGATGCCGCCGAGAAGCTGCTGCCGGCGATTCCAGAAATCATATGAATCCAGTTCCGGATCGGTCGAATGCAGTTTTTCAAGCGGAATTGTCGGGGAATCAATGCGGTGTAAGACGCCCGAATATTTCATATAAGACTGATTGTTTACATCAATGGAGAAAAAGTCCGTGCCGTCCATCTGAGATGCAAACACAATGTGGCTGTCCTGCACGCCGTCGCCGTCGTTCATCAGCGCCTCGGCACTGGGACCTGTAAAGTTTTCTTCATACTGGTATCCGCAGGCATTATTCAGATCGACTGAAAAAGAATAGCGCGTCATATCGAATTGATTGCCGGTTTTGACCGTGCCGGAGCAGCGGTCGAAATAGTCCAGCGTATTGTTCATCTTGTAGAAAATATCCTGCTTGCTGGTCATGTCGCATTCCTTCGCGCCGACACGCGTGTTTTTCCAGATGTCCTTTGCATTGATCGAATCAATATCGCACCATGTCAGCCGGCATTCCCTTGAATCAGACTCAAAATCAGAATTTGCCGCGACAGCGATTGCAGTGTTTGCCTGATTTGCAATCTGCCAGCGGGTTTCCTCGCCGTCCTTTTCCAGAATCACCGTGCAGTCCGCATAAGCGGTGATCCGGTAGGGATCGCCGTTGTTGTATACAAAGACGGAATAGGCTTCGCCGTCTGCAAGCGGTTCATCCATATCATACGGCTTCCAGAACGATGCCATGAGCGACTGCGCCAGCACACCCTGCTGATACGGCGATATTTCCGCAATATACGGCGCATAGGCCGGCGACATGAGCCGGATTTCGTCCTCGGAAAAATCCGTGATCGGGATGCTTTCCGATGCGGAAACAACCTCGATCTCATTTTCAATGTCCGATTCCTGCATGGTTGCAGGATTTGTGAGCTGTTCTGTATTGTGCTTCGGCAGCAGAATCACGGCAGCCAGCGCCGCAAATCCGACAGCCGTTCCGCCGAGCAGAAATGCAGGCAATTTGCTGCGGTGTGCGGTATTTGCTGCTGCGGCCGCTCTTGCATCTGCTTTTTGCTGGAACTGCGGGTCAATATCCCGCATCATATCTCTGATCTCCTGATCCTTCACAGTAATCCCTCCTCAGTCAGAAAACGCTTGAGCTTCCGGCGTGTCTGCATCAGTGATTTGCGGACGTGTATGCCGGTCAGCCCGAATTTTGCTGCAATTTCCCGCGGTGCGGAGCCATTGTGATAATGCTCGACAAAGATCGTCTGCGCATCATCGGAAAGCGAATGGAGAAAGCGCTCGACAGCCGCGGTCAGCATTCTGTGCCGCAGTGTGTCCTCAACATTCTCCTGTGCAGGGACAGCCGCCTGCATCGCATCAAGAGACTCGGCCGCTGTGCCGCCGCCGCGTTTTTTTGCCTGCAGCCGTTCCGCCATGTTGATTGCAATACGCTGCGTCACCGTGACAATGAATGCCTCAAGGCTGCTCGGTTCGGCAGGCGGGATGCTCTGCCAGAGCTTCAGCATGACATCATTGACGCATTCCTCCGCATCCTCTGCCGAATGCAGATGTCTGCGTGCGACATTCATAATGGTTTTGCGGTATTTATCGGACAGCGCATTTACGGCACGCTCGTCCCGTGCCTGAAATAAAGATATTATTTGTTGATCAGTCATTTTGACACCGCCCTTCGGGAGCCGCCGGATCCTGAGCGCCTCCTGTAAATGCAGTCAGGAAATACAGCATTTTGTTCCGCGTTTCAGAAAAAATTTTTTTGAGGAGCGCTTTTGCCTGATTTCATTATAGCGAAAAAGCGGACAAAAAGCAAGGGGTGTTTCCCGAAAAAGAGAAAGCTCCCCAAACGGGGAGCATTGCCGGAAAACTGACGCGGGAATCAGCATTCCCGCGCCTTTTTGTGAGCAAGTTTATATTCATACATCCGGTCATCGGCATTTTTAATCATATTATCCAGCGAGAATTCCGCATTCACCGGTTCATGACTGAAACCGATGCTTGCCTCAACCGGATAAGGAAGAGCGGAATCTCTGTTGTAAGCGGTCAGAAAGTCCAGAAACTGCCGGCGGAACCGCTCAAAGAAAATATCTGCAAGCGCAGCCGGCAAAAAACCGCCGACCGCATATTCATCGCCGCCGAATCTTGCGCAGATGTCATCCGGACCGGCCGCCGCACGCAGTGCATCCGCAACCGCACAGATTGCACGATCCCCCTCCTGATGACCGAAGGAATCATTGATGTATTTCAGTCTGTCCAGATCAACAGAGACCAGATATGCTTCCAGCCCCTCGCCGCTCTGTTCCTGTCTGCGCAGAAATTCCTTATAAAAACCGCGCCGGTTATAAAGTCCGGTGAGATAATCATGCACATAAAGCTGTTCAAGCTCGGCATTGACGCTGTTCAGCTGTGCATTGATCGACTGAATCTGCATCTGCCCGTGGAACGCCCCGAAGGATGCATTCATTGCAATCATGAAGGTATACATTTTCTCGTAGTCATCTACACTCAGCTCCGGCTGAAATACGCAGTAGCCGAGCGGCAGCTCCATGAAATGCAGCGCACAGACAAAGATCGGCTCTGATCTTCCGGTCAGAAGCTCCATCCGCGGGACAAGCATTTCCCGCTCGATCGTGCATTCCGCAAGCTGATACCAGAAGTATCTCTGATAGGAAATCTGCATCTGATCCGTAAAAAGCTTTCCGTCCGGTCTGAAGCCGTAATGAGGCGGATCAAAAATATCATTGCTGAACGCAACAACTGTTGTCGGAAAGATGAAACGGTCACTCATAATGCCCGGCAGTTCTTCGATATTTTTCATTTTGGATATCGCAGACTGCACAGTGCACATCATCTCCTGCCGCTGCTCCGAATGCCGCAGTCTGTCAAAGATTTCCTGTGTAGCGTCATTGATATTGCCGAAGGAAACCGGTTCACAGCCGCAGGACTGCGAGCGGATCAGGGAAAAGCCGATCACATTGCGTTTCGGATACGGTTCACCGCGCAGCAGTGCTTCGATGGCTTCGATCAGCTTCCGTCCCATTGTATCATAATCCTGCCGGCAGGTTGTGATATGCGGCATATGATAGCCGGACTGCTTGATGCCGTCGAAGCCGGTCACAATGCAATCCTCCGGCACCCGACAGCCCTGCTTCTGCAAATAGGAGCTGACGGCGATTGCCATTGCATCGTTTGCGCATATGATCGCATCCGGATAGGGACGCTCTTCCTCCTCGAACCATTCCTGCATGATGTCCAGCGTGGGGCCGTCCCAGAAATTGCCGTAGCCGATCAGACTGTTATCAAAATAGAGGCCGTGGTCTGTCAGCGCCTTCCGGAAGGCTGCAACCCGCTGTTCTGAAAAGCTGTTGCCCTTCATGCCTGCAATCATCATCAGTTTTTTTGCATGATGGTCTTCAATCACATGAGCGCAGAGCCGCTCAAATATATCGGCATAGGAAAAAGCGAAGCTGACGCAGTTCTGCATATCCTTGTCAATGGAAATGACCGGCAGCCCGTGTGAACGGCAATCCGCCGCGACCTGTTCGAGCACGGGATCCTCATGCAGAAATTCGGGGAAAATAATCATTCCGGAAAGCAGATGATACGGAATCAGCCGGAACACCGTGCGCTCGCCGTGGTCATTGATGTTGTCTGTTTCGTAAAAATCGGAGCAGGAATTGAATACCAGCAGGCGAAAGTCCTGCTTGACGGCATACTGATTGAGCGCCTGAAGAAAATAAAACCGATCCTCGCGGTGCGGCTGAGAAAGACAGAGACCGATCAAACGCCGCGTGCCTGTCATTTTCATCACCTCCCGCGGCAGTATTCTGTAAGCCTGTAAGCCTGTTTATATTTACAGATATTATTTTACCATAAGAATCTCAAAAAATCAACTGCTTTTCAGAGAAAATCCGGTGAAATTTTGTGACATATTTATGAGCGCCGTCCGTTTTCACTGTGCAGCGGGTACGGTATACATCTTCTCCAGCTCATCTCTGCATTCCAGAAATGCTGCACCGAGCACGGGATCAAACTGTGTACCCAGCCCTTCCTCAATGATCGAAAAGGCCTTGTCAAAGCCGAATGCTTCCTTATAACAGCGCTTGCTGACCAGCGCATCAAATACATCCGCGAGCGCCATGATCCGCGCCTCCACGGGGATATCCTCCCCTGCGCATCCGTTCGGATAGCCCTTGCCGTCGTAGCGTTCGTGGTGATAATTTGCAATATTGTATGCGATCTGCTTGAAATCGGTGTCATCGACTTCATTGAGCACCTTTTTCAGCACCTTCATGCCTTCGGCAGGGTGCTTTTTCATTTGCGCATATTCTTCATCGGTGAAGCGGCCGGGCTTGCGCAGGATCACATCATCCACGGCGATCTTGCCGAGATCATGCATCGGCGCTGCCTTGGTGATATTGTGCAGCATCCGTTCTGTCAGGCCGAATTGCTCCATCAGCTCCGGCTTAGTCCGCAGATGCCGTGCAAAAATGCGCACGACATTGCTGGTGCGGTTGATATGGCCGCCGGTACTGTTGTCGCGGCTTTCGACGACACTTGCCATGCCGGTGATGATCGAATTCTGCACCTTGCGGATATGCTCGGTTTTCTCATCGACCTCCGAATGCAGCCTTTGATTATAGGTATTGAGCAGCTTGACATATTTCTGCTGCTCGGTATCATCCTCCAGCAGCATACTGTAGCCGACGATCTGATCCTTCCGGCGGATGGTTGAGAGCTTGCGCTCAAAGTTTTCCTCTCCGACCGCAAAACGGTTGCTTGTAGAATTGAACAGCGTCAGGACTTCATCAGGGATCCGCTCATTGCGGCGGATCCGGTTCAGTGCGGGGAACAGTGCCTTGGCACGGTCGTTTGCATCCAGATAGCCGTACTGCTGATCGGTGATAACATAGGGATTTGTCATCTGGTTGAATACCCATTCATGACCGGAATCCGTAACGCCGAAAAAGCCGTCCGTCAGCATACTGATGACAACAGAAAGCAGCGAGAGCGAACAGAATACCGGCATCAGCTCCAGCTCCGGACTCATGCAAACATCCATTGCCAGCGCAGCCGCAACGATAAACTGAGCAGCGGTCAGGCGGGCGAGGTTGCGCTTTTCGGAGGGCAGCTTGTTCTGATGCATCCGGTAAACGGTATAGACCATGCCGGCGCAGAGAATCAGCAGCAGGCAGGTATTGCGGGCGGTATACAGCGGCGACTGGTTATCGACCTGCGCGGTGAACACATGAAAGACCGGATGCTGCACAAAATAATAGTGACCGATAAACAGCTCCCGCGCCTTTTCATTCCAGTGCATGACGGCAACCGTGCATTCAAAGGCAGCCCAGCAATAAAGCAGCAGCTTCGGTCCTTTCAGCCGCAGATACGCGATCAGAAAGGAGATAAAGAAATAATAAAACGCTGCATTGCCGAGATATTCAAAGCGCAGTGCCATTGCCGCTTCTGTTTCTGTCTGTGCGGTTTCCATCAGCAGTGTGCCGGTATTCATGATAAAGCAGCCGATGCTTGTCAGCAGCAGACGGATACTGCTTTCACTGTGCTGCTGATTGTGCAGCAGTGCCGAAATGCCGGCGCAGGGGATGACAATTGCCAGAATTTCCAGAATCGGTATCAACATATCACGGCTCCTTTCTTCTGTTTCTGAAACATATATTTATTATATACCAGCAGAAATGAAAAATCAAGCGATAAACAGCTTTTTTCCGTGCAAAAACTGCGCTGCTTGACAAAGCAGCCGGAATCCGCTATAATGGAAATCAACCGGAGGGCGAACGACTCAACCGCAGCTTGTGCAAATGCAAAAAACACGCGCTTGCACTCAACCGCCCGCCGTGCTATAATCAAGAAAGGAAACGCCGACAGCACCGGATTCGGCAGCGCACCCCTTCAGCGCTGACAGAAAACCAGCTTCTGCCGGCAGGGAAACTGATATGAGGGATCCTGCAATGTTTCACAAGAATCTGAGCCGCCGCCGCAAGGCGCTCGGTCTGACACAGGAGCAGCTTGCCCAGCGGATGAATGTCTCGCCGCAGGCCGTCTCCAAATGGGAAAAAGGCAGCTTTCCGGATACTGCGCTGCTGCCGGAGCTTGCAGATGCACTGGACACCTCGCTGGACGCGCTCTTCGGGCTGGAGCCGAACGGCGGAGAACCGGATTTCGAGGCAGCGGTCAGCCGCGCCTTCCGCAGTGCAGCGCCGGAGAAGCGCTCCGCCATGTTCATGCAGATGATGTATACGGCGATCTGCACCTATAATCCCTCATGGGAGCCGGTCGGCCGGCTGCCGGAGAGCTTTGCCTGCGAAAACTTTGCAGCGCTGAAGGCGGATGACGAGCTGGTGCTGATGCGGCTGAATCCCGATCTGCGCTATGCCTGCTTCCTTGAAGTTCCGGAGGAGGGAATCGGGCCGTATCTCGGCGATACGCTTTCGATGCGGCGGCTTTTCCGCACGCTTTCGGATGAAAATGCGCTCCGGATCATCGCGTTTCTCGGCAGCGGCGTCCGCAACAAAATGTTTTCTGTCGAGGGAATCGCAAAGCAGCTCGGAATCCCGCCGCAGGAGGTGCAGCAGATCCTTGACCGTCTTGAGCGCTTCGGGCTGATATGGCGCATGAAGGCGGATTTTGCGGAGGAGCAGCGAACGGTTTACGGCAATACGCACAAGATTCCGCTGACGATGCTGCTGATCCTCGCAAAGACCATTACGAATTATCTGCGCAGTGTCAATCCCAGTATCGACATCTGGCAGCGCGGCGTGTTCCGCGTTCCGGATGCGGAGGGCATTGAACCGCTCCCTTACTGGGAGGAAAACGAATTGTGACAGTTTGCATCCGTGCAGGCATACGGGTACTGCACGGATGCAGGGCTGTTCTGAATCATCAGGGGGTATTACATATGAAAAAAGCAATCGCATTTCTTTCCGCCGTTTCATTGCTGGCCGGCACGGCGGCAGCCGATCTTCCGACTGTTTCGGCAGCAGGCAGCTATGACATGACCGTAACGGTCGATCTTTCCGCAGAGGGAAAGCCGATCAGTCCGTATATCTACGGCATCAACGAATACGGGCATCAGGATGATCTCAAAAAGGTCAGGACAACGGCGCTGCGGCAGGGCGGAAACCGCATGACCGCCTATAACTGGGAGAACAACGCCTCCAATGCCGGCTCCGACTGGAAGCACAGCTCCGATGACAATCTCTCGAAATCGGATGCACCGGCAGACTGTGTGCAGCAGCTCTCCAAGGAAGCAAAGAAATACGGTGTAGATTATAAGCTGACGACCTTGCAGCTTGCGGGCTATGCCGCAGCCGACAAAAACGGCGCTGTTTCCGAGGCGGAAGCAGCACCCTCCGAGCGCTGGAACGAGGTCAAAATGACAAAAGGCTCGGCCTTTGCAGCGGAACCCGATCTCACCGACGGCACGGTTTATATGGATGAATATGTCAACTATATCATCAATAAGCTCGGCGATTCGCAGGCGGAATCCGGCATTCAGGCCTATTCGCTTGACAACGAGCCGGCACTCTGGAGCAGCACGCACAGCCGCATCCATCCGAATCCTGTCGGCATGAAGGAGCTGAGCGACAAATCCGCAGAGATCGCAGCGGCCGTCAAAAAGCTCGATCCGAAGGCTGAGATCTTCGGACCGGCACTCTACGGCTACACGGCTTACGATCATCTTGCAGATACCGAGCAAAGCAGCGAATGGGAAACGCTCAAAGAGGAGGGCGGCTATCACTGGTATATCGACTACTATCTGGATTCGATGAAAAAGGCCTCCGATGCAGCGGGAACCCGCCTGCTGGATGTGCTGGATATTCACTATTATTCCGAATCCTGCCGCAAGGAAACGCTCGACAGACTTCAGTCTGTCCGGACGCTCTATGAAAAGGGCTTCTCCGAAAACAGCTGGATCGGCCAGTGGTGCATGGAAAATGTCCCGATCCTGCCGACCGTACAGGCGTCGATCGACAAATATTATCCCGGCACCAAGCTCGCAATCACAGAATACAATTTCATGGGTGATGACGAACCCTCCGGCGCAATCGCACAGGCCGAGGCACTCGGCTGCTTTGCCGATGCAAATGTTTATTTTGCATCGCTCTGGGGCGGCAGCGGCTATATTCTCTCCGGTCTGAATCTGTATACAAATTATGACGGGCAGGGCGGCTGCTTCGGTGAAACACTGATGCCGACCAAGACGGAGGATGTCTCCAAATCCAGCGCATATGCTGCGAAAAACAGCGATGCGTCAACCGTGACCGTCATGGTGACGAACAAGAATCTGACCGATTCCGAGCACGCTGTCATCAATCTCAACGGCGCGACAAAGACCTACAAAAAAGCCGCAGTCTACGGCATTACCGCGGCTTCGACCGATATTAAGCTGCTGGATGTTGTGGATGTCAGCGGCAGCAAGGTTGATGTGACGCTTCCGGCATACTGCGCGGCAATGATCGTTGTCTCAAATGATGCGGATGCATTTTCCAATGCACAGCAGGAAGAAAAAATCGAAAAATCGACAGTTTACGATGATCCGGAGAGCATGGTCAACAAAAACGGCTATGTAGAGATTCCGATTACCGATCCGGAGCACCTGAAAAAGATCGTCATTACCGGCGATGTCAGCTCCAAGCTCGGCTCCGGCTGGGGCAGTGCGGGCTGCGCTGTCTGCATCAATGCGATCACGCCGGACGGCACAAAGTTCTGGACATATAAGGGCTATTCCCTGAATCTCGGAAACGGCTCAAAGGCGATCGTTGATTTTGACGGCACGCTGACGAAGGAGGATCCGGATACCAAGGAAAAGGAAGATCTCACAGCAGTCGTTGCAGACGGAAAAATCGAGCTGCAAATGTGGTGGTATTCCTCGGAAAGGGATGAAGCCGGCGAATCAGATGATATTTCGGTCAAATATCAGAATGTCGAGGTCATCTATGAATACAGCGGCGACGAACCGGCTGCGGTGCAGGGCGATGTCAACGGCGACGGCGTATTTGACAGGCAGGACGCAGCGGCTTTGCAGCAGTATCTGCTGACAAAGGGACAGCTTAAAAATATGAAAGCCGGCGATTTGGACGGAAACGGCATCCTGAGTGCAGCGGATCTTGCGAAGATGAAGCAGCAGCTTATGAACGCATAAAAAACCATGAGAAAAGCTCCCCTGACGGGGAGCTTTTTTTGTCTTTCACAAAATCAGGCAGATCAGACCGCTGCATCCTTCATTGATGACGCGCTCGAGCGTCTCCTGTAATTTGAGACGCGCCTCCGGCGGCATTTTTCCGAGCTTTGCGTGCAGACCTTCATTGACCAGCTCATGCAGCGACTTTCCGAAAATATTGGATTCCCAGATCTGTGCGGGATTCTCCTCAAATTCCCGCAGCAAATAGAGCACCAGTTCTTCGCTTTGCTTTTCGCTGCCGACGATCGGGCTGACTGTTGTCTGGATGCCGGCTTTCATGATGTGCAGCGACGGCGCCGAAGCACGCAGCCGCACCCCGTAGCGTCCGCCCTGCCGGATCATCTCCGGCTCCTCAAGCGTCAGCTCTCCTGCTTCCGGCATGATGATGCCGTAGCCGGTTGCCTCGGCCTCCTCCAGTGCCGGACGGATGCGCTCGTATTCATTCCGGATGCGGGAAAGCTCCAGCAGCACGGGAAACAGCTCATTTTCACTGTGGATTTCAATACCGGTTTCCTCACCGAGGACCTGATAAAACAGTGCGGGATCCAGTGCAACCCGCAGGACAACATTGCCGGTGCCGAGCGAAATCTGCCGGACGGATGCCTCCTGAATATAGGGGCAGGTCTGGAGCTGTTCCGGCAGCCTGCGTACATCCCGCATGACCGAAAGCCCCTGTGCCGCCTGCCGCACCGTGTCAAATACAGCGGATTTCAGCCAGTGTCCCTTTTCCAGAGCCGGCAGCCAGCTCGCTGTCTCCACGCTGATCTCGCGCAGCGGAAACATATCCAGCAGGCGGGAGAGAATGGCACGGATCGTTTCCTCATCCAGCGAAAGACAGCTCACAGCCATGACCGGTGCGCCGTACTGCGATTCAAGCTCCGCAGCGAGTGCCTGTGCCTCAGGGGATTCCGGCGTGACGCAGTTCAGCAGCACGACAAACGGCTTGCCGAGCGTTTGTAATTCCGAAATGACGCGCTCCTCGGCAACTGCATATTCTGCACGGGGAATATCCGTCACAGAGCCGTCAGTTGTAACGACCAGCCCGACGGTTGCGTGTTCGGTAATGACCTTCTGTGTTCCGATCTCCGCCGCCATATTGAACGGAACCGCCTCATCGAACCACGGTGTTTTCACCATGCGCGGCGCCTCTGCCTCGATATAGCCGAGACTGCTCGGCACGATATATCCCACACAGTCGATCATCCGGACAGCGCATTCCGCACCGTCAGGCAGCTCGATCTGCACCGCATTTTCCGGCACAAATTTCGGTTCTGTTGTCATGATGGTCTTGCCGCCGGCGCTCTGCGGCAATTCATCGGTTGCGCGCTCCCGCCGTGCCGCATCCGGAATATTCGGGATGACCAGCGTTTCCATAAAGCGCTTGATGAGTGTGGATTTTCCCGTTCTGACCGGCCCGACCACACCGATATAAATATCACCGCCGGTCCGGCGCGCAATATCAGCATAAATATCATTCATAGAGCAAATCCTCCTTGTGTGATTATCGGACAATCGGGATGAGCAGGGTCTGCGCAGCGGTCAGCGTGTCGCCGGAGATGTCGTTTTCCTCACGGATCGCTGTTTCGGAGGTGTGATACCGCTTGGCAATCTCCCAGAGTGATTCCTCCGGCTGCCCGAAATACAGCCGCAGCGCATAATTTTCCTGCATCGGCAGACGCGCCTCCGGATCGACACGGACATCGGTCAGAAGCTCATGCCGCTGCTGCTGCAAAACCTGCCCGCTGAGCAGCAGCTCGGTCTGCACGGTAACGGTATCGGAGCCGGTCAGTGTATAGGTTGTGCTTGCAGCCTGCACCGGCGGCAGCAGGCCGGCTGCATGAAGCTGCGGCAGCGGCCATGTGAAAGGCTCGCGCGCCTCCAGCATCAGCGTATCTCCCTCGGCATCGGCGGCCAGCGCGCAGAAATGCAGCACGCCGTTCAGCAGAATGCCGCCCTCCGGATCCTGAGCTGTCTGCAATTGTTCCGGATCCGCCCATGCCGCATAGACCTTTGTAAGCACGGCATCCGGCTGTGTGAGGCCGGTTTTCTGCTGCAAGCGCTCCGAAACCGTGACCGGCGCTGTCAGGAGCGGGACGGCGGCACGGCGAAGCTCCGCCGGATGCACCGTGGAATAGAGGTCGTTCAGCAGAGAGGCAGAGGCCGTCCGGATCGCCTCGCATTGCAGGATGATTTGCAGATCACAGTGCAGCAGCCGGATGTCACCGTTATTTTCTGCCTCAGCCGTAATGCTCTGCTCGGAAAGGATTGCCGTAACCGGACAGGGCATATCATCCGAAAGCCCCTCCATTTCAACGATCTGGCTGAACGGCAGCACGGCGGTCAGGGATTCGATCCCCTCAGAGGATGTATACAGCACCGTGACGGTCGCTTCTCCCTTGACAACCATTTTTCCTGCAACAACACGAGTTTCCAGCACGGAGAGATCAGATTTGGTGCGCAGAACGGAAAGCAGCGCCGGCTGTGCCGCAGAAAGCCGGATCTCATCGGAGAGCGTGAACGGCTTTTGCGTCCGCAGAAGCTGCGAGACATAGCTGACCGTTTCGCTGCGTGTCCGCGTATGCAGCCCTTCCGCCTGACTCAGCACCTCGATCTGCTGTTCCCCGCTGAGCTCCGCACGGATGCGCATGGCACCGCGCAGATCAATGCGCCGCGGGCTGACCGCCCTGCAATTGAGATAGGACGGTTCGGCGCTGATGCGGATTTGCAGGTTTCCGGCTGAAGCAGCCTCCGGCGGGAGATTCATCTGCCCGTGATAATCGAGCTGCTGCGTCACGGATTGAACGGTTTTGGTCTGCTCGCCGTTATAGAGCACATGGAGCTGCACCCGCAGCATATACTGTACCGTACCGTCAGTCACGGTCTGCGAGGTTACGGCAGCCTCGGCCGTACAGTGAAGCAGCCGGAAAAAATCGGGATAATAATCCGGCAGAACATAGTCCAGCTCGACACTTTGCTCCTGTGTCAGTTCAGAAAGCGGCAGGGGCGTCAGCAGCATTTCCTGCCGCAGGTTCCAGTCATTTGTATACATAGTGCATTCCTCCGGTTTCCGCGGCATCTGCCGCACGCATTTGATATATTCTATGCCCGTCCGGAAAAAAATAGAACCGGCAGATTCCCTGTCTGCCGGCTGTTGCGTTTTATTGAAATATGTGTTATAATAGCATTATCCGGATAAATCCGAACATTTCTTATGAATTTTACGGGTAAGGAGCTTCAATATGCAATGTCAGTGTTCAAAGACGCAGAGTGATCTTTCTCTGCTGGAGCCGGTGCTTGCAAACTATGCGGCAGTCAAAGGCAGCCTCATAACCATTTTGCAGCAGGCACAGGAAATCTACGGTTATCTGCCGATGGATGTGATCTACCATATCGCTGAAAAAACCGGCACAACCCCCGCACGGGTGCTCGGTGTTGCGACATTTTATACACAGTTCCGCTTTCAGCCGGTCGGCAAATATCTCATCATGCTCTGTGACGGCACCGCCTGTCATGTCAACGGCAGTGCGCGGATTGCTGCCGCCGTGCAGGAATATCTCGGCGTGGAAAACGGCGGCACAACGGCGGACGGGCTGTTTTCATTCAGCATTGTCGCCTGTCTCGGCTGCTGCTCGCTTTCGCCGGTCATGATGATTAACGAGGATACCTACGGCTCGCTGACGCCTGCAAAGGTGCTCGATATTCTCAAGGAGATTCAGGCAAAGGAGGCTGCACAATGAGCATTCGTATCGCAGTCGGAAAAGGAAGCTGCGGCATCGCGGCCGGCGCACAGAAGGTTTATGACGCGCTGGAATCCGCATTGCAGGGCAGCGCTGTCACGCTCGGCACGGTCGGCTGCATCGGTATGTGCTGGCTGGAGCCGATCGTGGATATTTACGAAGATGACAGACTTGCGGCAAGACTGGTGCAGGTGCAGCCGAAGGATGCCGGAATCATCGCAGATGCAGCAAAAAGCGGAGATTATTCCGGCGTAGAAGCACTGCGCATCACAGACGGCGACAGCAGCTTTCTCACACAGCAGACGCGCATTGCGCTGCGCAACTGCGGCATCATTGATCCCGAATCCATTGAAAGCGCAAAGGCGGCGGGCGGCTATTCCGCAATCACGCATATTCTGAAGGACGGCGTTTCGCCGGAGGATGTCATTGAATGCATCAAGGTTTCCGGTCTTGCGGGACGCGGCGGCGCGGGCTTTCCGACATGGTTCAAATGGAATGCGGCGCGGCAGTCTGCGGGCGATGAAAAATATCTGATCTGCAATGCGGATGAGGGTGACCCCGGCGCATTCATGGACAGAGCCGTGATCGAATCCGATCCGCACACGCTGATTGAGGGTATGCTGATCGGCGCATATGCCATCGGCGCGAAAGAGGCAATCGTCTATGTCCGCGCAGAGTATCCGCTTGCGATCCGGCGTCTTGCGCACGCAATCAAAGAAGCGCGCAGCGCCGGATACATCGGCAAAAGCATCATGGGTTCGGCATTTTCCTGCGAATTCCGCATAAAGGCAGGCGCGGGCGCATTTGTCTGCGGCGAGGAAACCGCCCTGATCGAATCCCTGCAGGGGCAGCGCGGAATGCCGCGGCTGAAGCCGCCGTTTCCGGCACAGGCCGGCTACTGGTACAAGCCCTCGAACATCAACAATGTCGAGACATTTGCAAATGTTTCGTGGATTATCAACAACGGCGGCGAGGCCTTTGCCGCAATGGGCACAGAGGATTCCAAGGGTACAAAGGTTTTTGCGCTGACAGGAAAGATCCGGCGCGGCGGTCTTGTTGAAATTCCGATGGGCATGACACTGCGGCAGGTGATCTTTGACATCGGCGGCGGCATCCGCGGCGGCAAAGCGTTCAAGGCCGTGCAGATGGGCGGTCCCTCCGGCGGCTGCATCCCCGCATCGCTGCTTGATACGGTCATTGACTACAAAAAGCTCGCAGCAACCGGCGCAATTATGGGCAGCGGCGGCATGGTTGTCATGGATGAGGACACCTGCATGGTCAGCATGGCAAAATTCTTCCTCGATTTCACAGCAAAGGAATCCTGCGGAAAATGCGTCCACTGCCGCATCGGCACGAAGCGCTTACAGGAGATCCTGACGCGCATTGTCGAAGGCAAAGGGCGCGGGGGCGATATTGAACTGCTGGAGGAGCTTTGCAGCGGCGTCAAGGACGGCGCACTCTGCGGTCTCGGCCAGACGGCGCCGAATCCGGTTCTTTCGACACTGCGGTATTTCCGCGATGAATTTGAAGCGCATATCACCGAAAAGCGCTGTCCCGCGCACACCTGCACCGATCTGCTGCACTATGAAATCAACGCAGATGCGTGCAAAGGCTGTACGCTCTGTGCGAAGAAATGTCCGGTCGGCGCGATCTCCGGCAGCGTGAAGCAGCCGCATTCGATCGACCAAAAGCAGTGCATCAAATGCGGTCAGTGCTTTGCAAACTGCAAATTCGGCGCAGTGACGGTGAAATAAGGAGGGGTGCATCATGAAAGAAATCCATTTTACCATAAACGGCATCCCCTGCACCTGCGAGGAGGGGACTTCCATTTTGCAGGCAGCAAAGCTGAACGGCATTGAGATTCCGAATCTTTGCAATGACGAGAGCGTGCGTGTTTACGGCGCCTGCGGGCTTTGCGCGGTTGAGGTGCTGGATGACGGCCGCGGCAAACCCGTGCCGAAGCTGCTGCGCGCCTGCTCTGCAAAGGCAATGGACGGCTATGCAGTCCGGTTTGATACGGAGCGAGTGAATCAGTCGCGCAAAATTGCGCTGGAGCTGCTGATGAGCGACCACACCGGCGACTGCCGCGGGCCGTGTCAGCTGAACTGTCCTGCCGGAACAGACTGTCAGGGCTATGTGAAAAAGATTGCGGAAGGCGATTTTCACGGGGCGGTTGAGATCATCAAGGAGAAGATCCCGATTCCGGCCTCCATCGGCAGAGTATGTCCGCACCCATGCGAGCAGAACTGCCGCAGAGGGCTTGTTGAGGCGCCGCTTTCGATTGCATTTCTCAAAGCGCACGCGGCCGACCGTGACCTTGAAGCGGACACCTACCGTCCGCAGACTGCGCCGGAAACAGGCAAACGGGCTGCAGTTATCGGCGGCGGCCCTGCCGGCCTGACCGCTGCCTTTGAACTGCGCAAAAAAGGACACGCGGTTACGGTTTACGATGCATCCGCAAAGATGGGCGGAATGCTGCGTTACGGCATTCCGGCCTACCGTCTGCCGAAGGATCTGCTCGACCGTGAAATCGCGGAAATCGCAGCACTCGGCATCACCATGAAAAACGGCGTCCGCCTCGGTACAGATATGACGCTGGAGCAGCTTCGCAGTGAATATGATGCCGTGATTCTGGCAACCGGCGCATGGAGCAGCATGGCGATGCGCGTACCCGGCGAGGAGCTCGGCGGTGTGACCGGCGGCATTCAGTTTTTGCATGATATCAGCTCCGGCGAGGGCGAAATTCCGGATCTGTCCGGCAAAAAAGTTGCAGTCTGCGGCGGCGGCAATACCGCAATGGATGCCTGCCGCACGGCAATCCGCTGCGGCGCAGATACCGTATATGTCATCTACCGCAGAACGCGCAGCGAAATGCCCGCAGAGGACATTGAAATCGAGGAATCCATCGAGGAAGGCGTGACCTACAAATTCCTCACAAATCCCGCGGAGATCATCGGTGAAAACGGTCATGTAAAGCAGATAAAGCTGCAAATCATGGAGCTGGGTGAACCGGATGCCTCCGGCAGACGTTCTCCGGTGCCGGTCGAGGGCAGATTTGAAACACTGAATGTTGATCTTGTCATTATGGCGATCGGCCAGAAGCCGGATGTTTCCGGACTTGACGGCGTGGCGCTGACGAAAAAAGGTACGATCGAGGCCGATGCTGCAACATATCTCACGAATCTCGAAAATGTCTATGCGATCGGAGATGCGACAAATCGCGGTGCTTCCATTGCAATTGAAGCGATCGGTGAGGGCGGGCGCTGTGCTGCCGTTGTCGATTCGGTGCTGCGCGGCGAAATGAAGCCGTACCGTGCGCCGTTCTATTCAAAGAAAACCGTAACGGCAGCGGATCTTGCCGACCGCGAAAAGCTCCCGCGCCATCAGATGCCGGTGCGTCCGGCTGCGGAGCGTGCAAAGGATTTCAAGCCGGTCAATCTCGGCTTTTCCGATGAAACGGCGATTGCAGAGGCGAAGCGCTGCCTTGAATGCGGCTGCTACGATTATCACGACTGCAAGCTGATCCGCTACGCGCAGCAGCAGGAGATCCATCCGGAGCGCTTTGACGGCGAGAAAAATACACACGAAACCGAGCGCAGACTGGTCTGCATTGAACGCGACAACGGAAAATGCATTCTGTGCGGGCTGTGTGTGCGCATCTGCGACGAGACGGCAAAGCAGGGCATTCTCGGCATGGTCGGGCGCGGCTTCCCGACTGTAATCAAGCCGGAATTCAATACACCGGAAACCGTCAGAGTCTGCGCAGACTGCATGAAATGTGCGGCGGCCTGTCCGACCGGCGCATTAAAAATACTGACGAAAAACTGATATGGATGTGCGCGCAGCGCAGCAAAAAAATGGCGCCGGAAATCAATTCCGACGCCGTTTTTGTATTCAGTTTACAGCTTCTTCTGCTCATTGTCAAGGAACGCCATCAGGTCATCGAAATTCGAGGAAGCAATCTGCGGCTTCTTAACAACCTTTTTCACGACCTTCTTGACAACCTTCTTCTGCGGTTCTGCGGCCGGTGCGGGTGCCGGTGCAGATGCCGGCTCATTTGCGGGCACAGCTTCACGCGAAGCAGCAATCGGTGCAGCATCCGCAAAGGATGCGCGCACGGGTCTTTCATAGGCGGCAGGCTCCGGACGCTCGCTGACAGAACGTTCTGCTGCCGGTTCGGAGGAGCGGTCATAGCTGTGTGCGCCGCCGCGATAGGAGCGCTCTGCTTCATCGGCATCATATGCACGGCGCGGACGGTAGGACGTACCGAATGCCTCGTCCTGTGCGGCCTTTGCAAGAGCCTGTGCCTGCATGAGACGGTTTTCCTGCTCACGCTTTTCCGCCGCAATCTGCTCTGCGGTCGGAATCTGGATATGACCGGTTGCGGTCAGGCGCGGGATGTCCTCTGTCGGAGTAGGTCTCAGCGGGCGCTGCTGTGTGGTCGTCAGCGGCTTGTCGCTGCTGACGCGCGGAATCGAAAGCGTATGTGTTTTGGTGATAATCTCTGTCGTATAGAGCGGGACACCGTCGGGAGTTTCGGTCTGGCGGCGGGATTCCATATGGCTGCGCACGGCTGCGATGCGTTCTGCACGGCGTGCTGCCTCCTCTTCCTCCATGCGGGCGACCTCCTCATCCGAAAGCCGCGGCTGCGGATGACCCATATGTCTGTTCGGCTCCTCATAGATGCCGTCATCGAAGGTCTGCACTCTCCGGCGCTCACGCTCCATGCGTTCTGCATCACGCTCTGCAATGCGCTGCTGCTTCTGCTGAATGGATTTAACGAATTCGAGATCATTGTCCTCATCCGGCAGATCTGCGATGTTTTCCTCAGGACTGCGGCTCTTGGCGAGCAGGGAGAACAGGTAGATAACGAGAATAATCAGCGGAAGCACGAGGCCGATGATCCTGCCGACTGCACCGGTCAGGAAACCGATGAGTGCGCCCAGCTCTGCGCTTCTGCGGGTGCAGAGGCCGACGATCTGTGTTTCTTCGTAAGGCTCGGCAACGGTATTTGCTTCTGTGGTCAGGTAAAAGGTTTTGCCGGTCTGATCGGGGGTTGTAGCGCTGGTATCAACGATCAGACTTGCGACGCCGATACGGTAGGAAGAATCTGTCGGCTGATAAAGCACAATGTCATTCTGATTGAGCTGTGCTTCTTTATCGACGATGACGAGGGAACCGACCGGAACGCGGGATCCCATATCGCCCTCGGTATAGTAGCAATAGCATTTGCTCATGATTGTCGGCACCTTGCCGTCATGGAACAGGAGATTGGTGACAGCAGTGCAAAGCACGATCAGCAGCATACAGAAGATCAGCAATGCACCGAGGCATGATATATGCTTCTTTCTATTCTTCGCCATAATTTATGTTGCAGCCCGCGGTCAAAAGGGCTGCGCTCCTTTCTGTTAAAATGCCCCTTACACGATGATACATTCGTGTTCCATTATAGTATAACACACTTTCCTGAAAATTACAATTCTTTTTTGCAGCTTTTTACGAGAAAAAATTTTTTCTCCCTAAACGCTTGACTTTTTTAGGGAAATGTGCTATAATAATTAGGCATTCCTGATTGTTCGCTGAAAAAAGCGGTGCAATTTGGTAATAAATATGCTGGTGTGGCTCAGTTGTGTAGAGTGTAGTTGGATAATATGCTGGTGTGGCTCAGTTGGTAGAGCAGCGCATTCGTAATGCGCAGGTCAAGGGTTCGAGTCCCTTCACCAGCTTGGAACCCTGTTCTTTATCGGAACGGGGTTCTTTTTTTCAGAACCGGTGTGGCTCAGTTGTGTAGAGTGTAGTTTCGCAGAGCGAAACTACGGCGCATATCGTAATGTGCAGGTCAAGGGTTCGAGTCCCTTCACCAGCTTGGAACCCTGTTTTTTATCGGAACGGGGTTCTTTTTTCAGAACCGGTGTGGCTCAGTTGTGTAGACTGTAGTTTCGCAGAGCGAAACTA
>JAFYBM010000193.1 GCA_017540225.1 Oscillospiraceae bacterium
CACCCACGACCTCACAGCATTGCACTATGAGAAATGTTCTTGTGGGCGCACCTTGGTGCGCATGGATCGCATTTTAGGCCGTTGCGACGACATGCTCATCATCCGCGGCGTCAATGTGTTCCCGTCGCAGATTGAAACCGTACTGATCGAGCAGGGTTATTCCCCGAATTATCTCATTGAGGTTGACCGTGTCAACAATACCGATACGCTTGACATCAGTGTTGAAATGAATCCGGAGCAGTTCTCTGATAAAATCAAGGATTTGCAGGATACGGAGAAAAAACTTGCCGGCGCGATCAAGACCATGCTCGGCATCAATCCGAAGGTGCATCTTGTCTCACCGAAGTCCATTACCCGCAGCGAAGGCAAGGCTGTCCGCGTGATCGACCGCCGCAAGCTGCATGACTGAATGATAAGGAATCAGGAGTATGACTGAATGAAAAAACACATTCTCAACACCGCTGCTGCACTGGCAGCCGCAGTCCTGCTCACCGGCTGCAATTTCGGTGCAGATGTGAACAACAGCACTTATATCGACATCAACGGCAGCTACAACAATGCCGCGGATTTCCGCAATGATCCGGATGCCGCTCTGAACGCTGTTATTGCGGCAACCGATCCGGAGCCTGCTGAAAGCATTGCGCTTGATGACGGCAGTTTCACAATCCGGAAGCATCTGAATGCGACCGATGAGGCTGCATGGAGCGGAACATTTACGCTCGAAAACGGCCGGCTGAATTTCCAGTATGAATCCGTGATGAGCGGCGGCAAGGGCACGCAGGATTTCAGCGGACAGATTTCCGCGCTCAATGAAACAGGCGCCTATCCGTATGCGGCATCGGTTCTGCCGCAGCTTTACCGGACGGACAGCGCACGCACCCTCAGTGCCAAGCTGCCGTATTTCCTGCTGCGGGTTGATAATTCACCTGCCGTTTTGGAGGCACACAGTGATTTTCTCTGTGTTCCGGTCTATGGCTTCAAAATTGAGGGCGCCTATAAAAAGGGCAGTGATTTCACGGCAACCTATGAGCCGGAGAAAACGCTGCGCGATGACCGTTTTTCGGAAGCCTATTATAATGAGGCCGACCGCTCCTTCGCAGATCAGCCGGATGAAAACTGGATCAATGAGAGACTGAACATTCTCGCAAACCGCTACGGCGTTGAAAAGGGCGGAAATATGCAGTTTCAGCTGACATTTTCCGGCGAGAAATGGGAAATGGCTGGTTCAGACGGCAATGTGATCGGCAAGGGCGGCTATAAGGAAAGCGCGAAGCATTCCGGTCTGATTGTCATGTATGCAGAGCCGGACGACCCGAACGACAGTAGAATGCTCGAGGACATCAGACCTCTGTTCCTCTGCATTGATGAAAACAATGCAGTCTATTATCCGGCATTTATCAAAAAATAACCCGCACACAAAAAAGGAGGGATTATTTATGGATACGATCAAGCAATTCTCAATTTTTGTTGAAAACAAAAAAGGAAAAATGGCCGAGCTGACCCGTCTGCTCGCGGATGCAGGCATTGATCTGCGCACACTGAGTCTTGCGGATACCCGCGATTTCGGCATTCTGCGCATCATTGTCAACAAGCCGGATGAGACACAGCAGCTCCTCGATGCACACGGCTGGACTTATAAATGCACTTCTGTTATCGGCATCAAGGTGCCGGATATTCCCGGCGGTGTTGCCGCAGTTCTGGAAGCACTCAGCAGCGCTAATGTCAATGTCGAATATATGTATGCATTTGTCAACCGTACACCCGGCCGCGCCGATACCATTGTCCGTGTTGATGACAACGATGCCGCATTCCGTGCTTTGCAGGCAGCCGGCATTGAGACACTCTCCGCCAAAGAGGCCTATGATATTTGATATATTTTTTCAAAAAAGTGCTTGACAATCAGCAGAGAATTGTGTATAATAAAACTATAGGCAGTTTTCTGCGTATCATTATTATCGGCAGAAGTACAGTCTGCTGTGCGGAATGGAGTGTTTATCATGAGCATCTTTGATAAGGTCAGTGACATGGGCAGAGGCCTGAGCGAAAAGGCTTCCAATGTGTCTGAGGTCAGCAATCTCAAGCGCAAGATTCTCTATGAAGAAGAACGTATCGTGGAGATTTTTGCGGATCTCGGCAAAAAGTACTACAAGAATCCGGATGAGGATCCGTCCGTATTCCGTGCGCTGTGCGACGATATTGATGCCCGCCGCCGCCGTATCAAGAAGATGAAGTTCGAGCTGAATACGCTCCGCGGTTACAAAATGTGCCCGAAGTGCGATGCAGAAAACAATGAGAAAAATATCTTCTGCGGCGTTTGCGGTGCAAGACTTCCCGATCCGGAGGACGAGGATTTCACATCCCTTGAGGAAAATGATTACTACACTGAAACAAGCAATCAGTTCTTCAATGCGGACAGCACAGGAAATATCGGTATCTGAATTACAAATCAGCCGTCTGTCGTTTGACAGACGGCTTTTTATTTTTTTGACAGAGCGGAAACCGGATGCGGCGGTTCTAGTCCGGCCTTGTCCTGCATAAGATATACCAAGACAAACGAAAGGCGGTTTCCCCTCATGACAATACAGAGCAAACTGGAAGCAGCACTCCCTTATCTGCCGCAGACCGTCCAGCAGGCAGTGAAGCGCCTGCCCGATCCCATGCAGATTCAGGAGCTGCGTCTGCGCATCGGACGTCCCGTGCAAATCGTCCGGCAGACAGGCCGTACCGTTCTGCTTCTGCCGAACGGACAGCCGGTTACTGCGGACAGGCAGATGATCGACACGGTTTTTCATAATATCTGCGCACATTCGGTACATAGCTGGCAGGATGCGATCCGGCAGGGCTTTATCACCATTGCGGGCGGCAGCAGAGTCGGACTCTGCGGAACAGCTGTCATGCAGCAGGGGATTCTGGAAACCGTCCGTGCTGTCAGCGGCATGAATATCCGCATTGCATCGGAACGGATCGGCTGTGCTGATGCGCTTTTCAGCCGGCTCGGCAACCGGATTGCTGCAGGCGGTTTGCTGATCGCCGGCGCACCCAATCCGGAAAAACAACGCTGCTGC
>JAFYBM010000194.1 GCA_017540225.1 Oscillospiraceae bacterium
CAACGGTATGCCGATCCGGAATCCTTTGACCGTAAACAAAATGCCGAGCGCCATCATCAGCGTCTGCGCACCGATCAGCGCCGTATTCAGAATATGCCAGTTCTTGCGCTGTTTCTGCGCCTCCAGAAGCTGCCCCTGTGTATACTGCGGCTGCGGTGCGATCATCTGCCCCTGCTGCATCTGCGGCGCCGGCATGACCGCGGGCTGCTGCATCTGCATCGGCATCTGCTGTACGGGCGGCTGCGCAAACTGCATATCCTGCGGCGCAAACTGCACATCAGGCTGCGGCGCAAACGCGAATCCCTGATCTGCGGAAATCTGATTCAGCGGGGTGCCGCAGTAGGGACACAGGGCATCTCTGCTGTCTTCAATTTGAGTCTGTCCGCCGCAAAGGGGACAGATTGCTGAGATAAGTGCCATAACAATTCCTCTTTTTTTGTTTTTTCGTCCGGATGCGTGAAACCGCTCAGTATATGCCGACCTGGCTCATGATGCCGGTAAAAATCAGCGCCATTCCGACTCCGCCGACTACCATCAGCAGAAGCCCCAGACCGATCTTTGCAGCGACCGGACCGGTTCTGACTGACCGGAACAACCCGGGCGGCACATGAAATGCCAAAATCATCGGGATCACGACCATCATGAGTGGGGTAAAGCCAAACAGCGCGCCGTAATGATGATAATCTGCGAATGAAAACAGCAGTCCGCTGACAACAACCCAGACCAGAGCGGCTATCCACCATAAAAGCTGCTGCATTCCGAAATCCTTTTTTCCATTTTTCTTCATTGTTTTCGCCCAAGAACCTTTCTGACAAAGATCTGATGATAGAACCAGTCCATGCGGGCCAGCACACGGTCATAAAAGAAAAACACCAGATTGAACGACACAAACAGGATCACAAACATCACCGGTCCCGTATCGTCAAAGGTCGGAAGGCCGAGTACATAAACAGTCATCAGATAATCCGCCGCGAGAAACAGATTGAAGACTGCAAATTTGCAGACTGTTTTCAGCGGCTTTGCCTTGATTTTTTCCAGATTCAGCCGAAGCATCGGATAATAACCGAAAAACAGGATAAACATCAGTGCGGCCTCCTTGTCGAAGGTCACCATCAGCGAAAGCAGACTGACCGCGAGATAGGTCAGCCACGCCCAGCCGACCGAAACCTCCTCAACCAGAATGATCATCAGGAGGCCGGCGGCCATCGGTGCCGCAATATACAGCACAGGCATAACACCGGTCAGAAACATAATCACGATGCAGAGTGCGGCCACGATCCCGCCGAGCGCAACGCGGCTGCTCATATTCTGTGACGCCATCAGTCGCTCACACCGATCGCATAGATCTCAAACGATTTATCCGTATGGTCATCCAGCATCCGGATCTCGACCTTCATTTCCTGCGGTGCATCATATGTCTCAATGAGATCGACTGCGGGGCCGCCCCATGCATTGACACCGTAGCCGTTGACGATGCCTGCCAGTGCGCCGTTGACATAAACACCGGCCATACCCCATGACGGATCACCGGCCTTTTTATAGACCAGAAACAGCGATTTTCCGGTCACCGTCATGCTCATCGGTGCATTGTCCTCATCCTTCTGATAAACAAAGCCCGCACGGAAATAGCTGTTTGATGTACCGGGATTCCATGCGCCGTCATGATACAGCGTATTCGATGCATCGCAGAGCGAGCCGTTCCGGTAAAGCGCCGGATAGACCTGCTCCTGCGGGATCTCATATAATTTATCCGGTTTTTTCTCTTTTGCCTGTGCGAAGTATTCTGCAATGAACTCCGCGACCAGTGCGTGCCCCTTCACGGAGGGATGCACATCGTCATCACCGTAATCGCTCCATGCCATGCGGCCGGCTTCCATTTCCGGCAGAATCGCATCCCGCACGGAAATCATACCGAGATCATAATGTGCGCCGATTTCCTGCTGCTGCTCCTGACAGGTGTGACCGTTTTCCATGTATGTAAACAGCAGAATGACGGCCGGCTCATTTTCTGCTTCCAGACAGGTGCGGACAAGGCTCTCATAGGCAACCTTGTATTCGCCCTCCATGCCGTCGTTGACTGCAAATTCCAGAAAAATAATATCGGGCTGTGCGGGCAGAACCTCCGAGCTGACACGCAGATTGCCGAGCACCGAGGGGGTGCCGGAAAGACCGTTGTTCTGACAGATCACCGTACCGCCCTGACAGTAATCCCGCTGAAATGCAGCGGCCGAAAGGGATGCATAGCATTGCGGGGAACGGGGACCGGCCGCATAGCCCTCCGTGATGGAGCCGCCGACATATGCAATGGTAATATCCTCGCCGTTTTCCGCCTTTGTGAACACCTTGTCAAGTCTCGCTGTATTGCCTGTGCTGACGACTGAGCGCGCAATCATTGCGGCACGGAATTCTTCGGGTGTCTGCGGTTCTCCGGCGCTGCCGCAGCCTGCAAGCAGTGTGCCGGAAAGCAGCACCGCACCCGCCGCTGCCGCGTATTTTCTGATCGTTCTCATGCAATCGCCTCCGTCCTGTATAGTATAAAAAACTTATCTTATATCATACCACAAAACAGCAGAAAAGTCAATTGCCGCAGCCTGAAAAACTCCCCGCTGAAGCAGAATCAGCTAAAATTCATTGCTGTGCCGTACGTTATTGAGAAATAGGACTTTACTTTTCAGGCAAGATAGTGTATACTATACCATAGAGGCGCCGACAACGGCATCTGCGGCTTTCGGATTACGGCGAAAGCGCATAGCGCCGGTGCATGAGGCGGCAGACGCGGAGGCCGATGAGACAGAGCAGGAACCATAATCCCGAAAAAAGCGGGCAGATCTGCCCGAGAAAATTGAACGGGCGGTCCGAATAATCCCAGACCTGCCAGCCCATGATGAGATTATCGAATACGCCGACGGTAAACTCGGCAGATGTCACGAACAGCGCTCCGAGCAGCGCCTTGACCGTCTGCGGCTCACGGAGCAGTGAAATGCCGGAAAGCACGCTGAGTGCGGTGCCGCCGAGCAGCCCCATTGTCCAGTGTGTGTAGCCGCGCAGAGCGATCTCAAAAAAACAATACGCGAAAAAACCAAATAAAAACGCGGCGATCCGTTCGCCGGAATGCACGGTCATGGCACTCTCTCCTTTCGGAATCATTGTGTGCATCCGCGTCAAAAATATGCAGAAAGCAAGGGGAATGGCAATTGGACAATTTTTCAACGACCAGCACAGTTTATTTAATTCTGTTTTTGTCGCTCCTGCCTGTGATTGTGATTCTGCTGATCTGCAAGAAAATCGCAGTACGCAAGGGCAGGGAACAGCTTGCCGATGTGCTCCGCAGAATCACTTTGATCTGCGCAGTCACGGCAGCGGCAGCCATGCTGTTTGCATCGTTTTCAGTTATGTTCGGGATTTCGGAATATTTCAGCAAAGGGCATTGAACAGCCAGAAGGAGGAATAAATGAGAGAAAGCGGAATTTTGCTGCCGGTTTCAGCACTGCCTTCCAAGCACGGGATCGGCAAGCTCGGCAAAGCAGCATATGAATTTGTGGATTTTCTGAGCGGGGCGGGCTGCCGTTACTGGCAGGTGCTCCCGCTGACACCGACCAGTTACGGCGATTCGCCGTATCAGTCTCCGTCATGCTTTGCAGGCAATCCCTATCTGATTGACTTTGATCTGCTGGCGGAACGCGGCTGGCTCAGTGCTGTTGATTATGAGGGGCTTTCATGGGATTCCGATGCACGCACGATCGACTATGCGCTGCTGTATCAGCAGGTGACACCGGTTCTGCGCATTGCCTATACGAATTTTGCGAAACGGAAGCCTTCGGATTTCAAAAAATTCTGTGCTGTTCACCGCGACTGGCTGGCTGATTATGCGCTGTTCATGGCACTGAAGGATGCACACGGCGGCGACCCGTGGAATGAATGGGAGCCGGAGCTTGCGCTCTGCAAAAAGGATGCGATCGCGGAAGCCAAAAAAATATATAAAACGGATATTGAATTCTATCAGTTTGTGCAGTATTGCTTCTTCACGCAATGGGAAGCACTCAAGGCCTATGCAAACGGCAGGGGCATCTGCATTGTCGGGGATATTCCGATCTATGCAGCTTATGACAGTGCTGAAGTCTGGGCACAGCCGAAGCTGTTTCAGCTTGACGATGAAAAAAAGCCGATTGCCGTTGCCGGCTGCCCGCCGGATGCATTTGCAGTGACCGGTCAGCTCTGGGGCAATCCGCTCTGGAACTGGGACGCGCTCGCAAAGGACGGCTTTGCATGGTGGCTTGACCGCATCGGCTTCACACTGAAGCTCTATGATGTTGTGCGCATTGACCACTTCCGCGGCTTCGAGAAATACTATTCGATTCCCTACGGCGCTGAAACTGCCGAGCACGGCAAATGGGTCAAAGGGCCGGATTATGCGCTGTGGAAGGCTGCCAAAGCGCAGTTCGGTGAGATGAACGTCATTGCAGAGGATCTCGGCAATATTACGCCGGCCGTTGAGCGGCTGCTCCGGCGCACCGGCTTCCCCGGCATGAAGGTCATACAGTTTGCCTTTGACAGCGATGCCGAAAACCCGTATCTGCCGCATAACTTCGCAACAACAAATTGTGTCTGCTATACGGGTACGCACGATAACCACACGCTGCGCGGCTGGGTCAAGAGCAACGCGAAGAAAACCAACACCTATGCAATGGAATATCTTGGTGCAAAGTCTCCGAAGAAGCTGCCGAAGGCGATGCTGCGTGCTGCATGGCGCTCAACCGCCCGCATTGCAATCGCGCCGATGCAGGATTTCCTCAATGCACCGCCCTCTGACCGCATCAATACGCCCTCTACGCTCGGCGGAAACTGGGTTTACCGCACGGAGACTGCTGATTACAGCACAAAACTGCAGGCGAAGATCCGCAAGCTGAATGAGACCTACGGCCGCCTGAATCAACCGACGGAGGAAAAAACCGCACCGGCAAAGCGCCGCAGAAGAACCGGAAAGCCGGCTGCATCTTCGGCGCAGGAAGAAGTATAAAGGAGGAGAAAAAACATGGAAGAAAACAACCTCGTATGCCCTGTCTGCGGCAGCAGCAATGTCTTTGACGGTAAGCTCTCCAGCACCGGCGGATTTGTCTTTATTCCGGAGGAGGAAAAGGGCAAATTTCTCCAGCGCAGCTCATTCATGACGGCAAGCGCCTGCCGCGACTGCGGCGCGGTATTCGGTCTGCGTCTGACCGATCACCCGAACAAGCTGACGAAATGATTTACACAGAAATGACGGTCCGCGCCGCCCGCATTGCAGAGGAAGCACACCGCGGACAATTCGACAAGGGCGGAATGCCGTATATCTTTCATCCGATGCATCTGGCAGAACAGATGACCGATGAATATACCGCAGCAATTGCTCTGCTGCACGATGTTATGGAGGATACCGACATTTCCGATGAAATGCTCTCTGCAAAGTTTCCGCCGCGTGTCATGGCGGCGCTGCGGCTTCTGACGCACAACGAAAATGAGGATTATCTGGATTATGTACGCCGCATCCGCGGGAATCCGGACGCAAAAGCGGTCAAGCTCGCAGATCTGCGGCACAATTCGGATACAGGCAGGCTCACGGATGCTGCCGCTGCGCATTCTCCGAAAACAGCTGCACGGCTTGAAAAATACCGAAAAGCGATACAAATTCTGACAACAGATGACAGGGAGGAATGAAAATGCAGCAGCTCAGAAAAACAAAGATCGTATGCACAGTCGGTCCGGCAACAGATGACGATGCCGTGCTGCGTCAGATGATGCAGGCCGGCATGAATGTCGCCCGCTTCAATTTCTCACACGCCGATTACGAAAAAGACAAGGTTCGTTTTGCACAGGTCGTGCGTCTGCGCGAGGAGCTTGGACTGCCCATTGCAACAATGCTCGATACCAAGGGGCCGGAGGTGCGTCTGCGCACATTCCCGAACGGCTCCGCAGAGATTCATGACGGCGATACCTACACACTCACAACACGCGATGTACCCTGTGACGAGAAGATCGGCAGCATCAATTATCAGCGGCTGACAAAGGATGTCAAGCCGGGCGATACGGTCATGATCAATGACGGCCTTGTGGAGCTGCGCATTGAGCGCGTTACCGCGACAGATATTGAATGCCGTGTCATTCACGGCGGCGTGCTCTCCAATCACAAATCCTGCAACTTCCCTGATGTCAATCTCTCCATGCCCTATCTCAGCGATGCGGATATGGAGGATCTGGAATTCGGCGCAAAGCTCGGCTTTGATTTCATCGCAGCGAGCTTCACCCGCACCGGTGCCGATATTCGCTATCTGCGCAAATTCACGCAGTCGCTCGGCTGGTACGGCGTCCGCATCATCGCCAAGATCGAAAACCGCGAGGGCGTCAACAATATCGACGAGATTCTGGAAGCTGCGGACGGTATTATGGTCGCACGCGGCGATATGGGCGTTGAGATCCCGTTCGAGCAGATTCCCGATATTCAGAAAAAGCTGATCCGCAGGGGCTATGAGGCCGGCAAGCAGGTGATAACCGCAACGCAGATGCTCGAATCCATGATTAACAATCCGCGCCCGACCCGTGCGGAGATCACGGATGTTGCAAATGCGATCTACGACGGTACCAGTGCGGTCATGACCTCCGGCGAAACGGCCGCCGGTCAGCATCCGGTTGAGACGGTTCAGACAATGGTGCGCATCGCACTGACAACCGAGAGCAGCATTGACTACAAGAGCGAATTTATGGCGCGCAGAAACGAGAAAACCACGATTGCGGATGCGATTGCGCACGCAACGGTAACGACCGCGCACGATCTTGATGCAGCGGCGATCCTGACCGTCACAAAGGGCGGCGAAACCGCACGCCTGATCTCCAAATACCGCCCGATGTTCCCGATTGTTTCCTGCACGACCGACAGCATGGTGCAGCGGCAGATGAATATGTCATGGGGCGTATATCCGCTGGTTATCAACGAGGAGAGCGACACGGATTCGCTGTTCCGTCATGCGATTGAGGCGTCCTGTTCGGCAGGATATACGGAGCCGCGTGATCTTGTCGTCATTACGGCGGGTGTTCCGCTGGGCATCTCCGGCACAACCAATCTGCTCAAGGTCGAAACCATCGAATAAAGCAAAACTGCGGGCATTGCACGCCGCGCAGTACCAAAAGACCGCAGGGATATTCCGATCCCTGCGGTCTTCGTCTGTCAGTGTGATTCTGTCTCTGCCGGCTGCTTTATTCATTCCTCACAAAAAAATAACCGTCTGCATTGCGTCTATGAGAAACTTGTCATTTTATGGCAAAAAGCCTTGCATTTTTCGGCTGTTTATATTAAAATATAGAGTGGACTGTGCTGCGGTTGCGCTGCTAATAAAACAAATAAAGGAAGGTATCGGGAATGGCAAAGGCACGCCGAAAGAAAAAACGTAAACAGCAAACAAGCTATGGAATGATATTCCTCAAAATTATGATCCTGCTCATCATCACATGGATCATGGTCATGAGCGGCATGAAGCGCATGGCTTCCATTGCCATGAAGGATGAATACCCTTCTGCGCAGGCAAAATGCCAGCAGGCTGCCGCTTCCGGCTCCGGTATAATCGGTACGCTGCGCTCGGTATATTCCGATACTGCCGATCCCGCCGACGAAAACGGCGAGCGTCAGATCGGCAATAAGATCATTCCTGCAAAAGCACCCGAAATCGCGCAGATTACGCTCGAAGGTCCCGCACAGGCACCCGCCTCGCCGGAAGAACAGCCGGAAACCGAAATGATCGAATTCAGCAGACCGCTCTTCCGCGGCAAGCTGCTCAAGGTCAAGGATCCTTCCCGCGTCTATGTCGGTGTCTCCGGACCGCTCGGCACGCCGACCTCCTACGGCAGACAGATCTCTGCAATGGTTGAGGAGCACGGCGCAATTGCTGCTGTCAATGCAAACGGCTTTATTGATCCGAACGGCATGGGCAACGGCGGTATGCCGGTCGGCATCGTGATCTCGGAAGGGCAGCTCTGCTTCGGCGATCTCGGCTCCTATTATGACATCTGCGGCTTCGATAATGACGGCAAGCTGCACGTCGGCTGGATGACCGGTCAGGAAGCAATGGATATGGGAATCCGTGATGCGGCCTGCTTCGGTCCCTGCCTCATCAAAGACGGTGTCAAACAGGATATGACCGGCTTCTTCGGCGGCTATAACCCGCGTACTGTGATCGGTCAGGCTGAGGACGGCACAGTGATGATCCTGCTGATCGAGGGCAGAATGTTTACCAGTATCGGTCTGACCTATCCGCAGCTTGTGGATTTCTGCTATGATATCGGTATGGTCAACGCAAGCAATATGGACGGCGGTGCTTCCTCCGTCATGTATTACGGCGGCGAGCAGGCAACGATCGTTTCCACGCTTTACGGTGCCCGCGATATGCCGAACTGCTGGCTTGTCGCACCGGAAAAATAATACTGTCAGGAGGAACGATGCAGATGGAAGAACAGCACTTTACAATTAAAACGAAGCCGGAAAATGCAGCGCAGCGTCCTGACAGACAAAGCGCAGCCGATGGAAACAGAAAAACCGGTACCAAAAAGCATACATCCGCACAGAAAAAGAAACCGGCATCCAAAAAGAAAGCTGCTGCGGCAGGCAAACATTCAGATTTCAGGGATTCTGTCCGGAAGGCGGCAGAAGCGATCCATCAAAAGAATCAGGAAACGAAAAAGGCCGCAAAGCGGCTTGCATCCGGAAGCAAAAGCTCCGGCAAGTCATCGGCAAAGCACCGCACTGCTTCCGGCAAAACACAGAATGGACGCCGGCGCTCCGCCTTCGCAGATCAAATCCTGACATCGCTGAAGGGGTATTTCAATCAGACCCGCAGCAATGTTTCCAAGCGCGTTTCAACTGCCGTGCGCCACTCCAAAAAGGAAATCCGGCAATTCCGCACGCTGATGTTTGCCGTTTTCGCAGTCATCTATATTATCATCCTTGCACTGATTATCCACAGCTATTCCAAAAAGGCGCATACCTATCTCGGAGAATATGAAGCCTCCCGCCCGCAGTATCTGATCGAAGAATATGTGGCATCACTCGATGATACCTTCCTCAACGATATGATTAAGCAAGCAGCCGGCGGTGTTGCGCTTTCGCAGTATGAATCATCTGATGTGCTGCTGAATACAATGAATGCAAAGATCAGCGGCGGCAGCAATTACAGCTACCAGAAAACAGCGGATTCAACCGAATCCCGCCCCAATTACTACATTCTGCGCAATGAACAGGCAATTGCAACGGTCGCGCTGAACCGCGCAGGCTGGACGGAAAAATACAGTTTTCCGGTCTGGAGCATGGGCGATCCGGTCTCTGTTTTACAGCTTCAGGCCGCACCTGCCTATTCTGTTTCGATCCGGACACCGCAGGGCGCTGCCGTAAAGGTCAACGGCGTCGATGTGCCGCCGGAGAGCTTTATTGAAGCACCCTCGGAGCTTCAGCTCACCGCAACGGAAATGTTCTATATGAATCAGCCGGTTTCACAGCAATGTGAGATCAGCGGCCTTTATCAGGTGCCGGTGATCGAGGTCACGGATGCCGAGGGACGTATCCTGACGCCGGAAAAAGAACCGGATCCGAATGCCGCATCGCAGGAGATTCTGTATCCGCAGGCTGACGAAGCGGAACCGGATGCTGCGCTGCTGCAATATGTGGACGGCCTGACTCACGCTTATATGGATTATGTCATCAACACCCGCTGCGACATTGACAACAATCTGGCAGTGCTGAATAATTACCTGCTGCCCGGCTCGACACTGGCAACACTGATGCAGACGATCTATTCCGATGTCTGGTACAACAATGACCCGAATATGCGTGAGGATCATGTCTATGAGGTGCGTCATGTACGCAAATACGCGGATAATCTCTGCACGGTCGATGTGCATCTGGAATCGACGATCGGAAAAGTTGCGGTCAATGATTACATCGGTACGGTACGCTGGGTGCTGGTCAACAACGGCTACGGCTGGCGTGCATCCAATTTTGAACTATTCCCGAATTAACGCAGAAAGGACGGATTCCCATGCAAATTTCACAGGCACAGCTCGCACAGGTCAATGACCGTATTCAGGCACTGCTGAAATCCGGCAGCTTTTACGGAAAAAAACTGGCGGACGCCGGTATTTCAGAGGTCAGAACGGCTGAGGAATTCCTGAAGCTTCCGTTTTCTGAGAAAAATGATCTGCGTGAGGCCTATCCGCTCGGACTGATGACAGCGCCGGAGGATGAGATCGTCCGTATCCATTCCTCATCCGGCACAACCGGAACTCCGGTCATCATTCCCTATACACAGAAGGATGTTGACGACTGGTCAACCATGTTTGCCCGCTGCTATGAGGTCGCCGGCATTACCAAAAAAGACCGCATCCATATCACACCGGGCTACGGTCTCTGGACAGCCGGCATCGGCTTCCAGCTCGGCTGCGAAAAGCTCGGCGCAATGGCAATCCCGATGGGACCGGGCAACACCGACAAACAGCTCGAAATGATGCAGTCGCTCGGCAGCACCGTGCTCTGCTCGACTTCATCCTATGCCCTGCTGCTGACCGAGGAAATCGAAAAGCGCGGCATCAAGGACAAGATCAAGCTGAAAAAAGGCGTGATCGGCTCCGAGCGCTGGAGCGACAAGATGCGCACGCGCATCGCTGAGGGGCTCGGCATCGAGCTTTATGATATTTACGGACTGACCGAAATCTACGGCCCCGGCATCGGCATCAACTGTGAGCACAACACCGGAATGCATATCTGGGACGATTTCATTTATCTCGAAATCATTGATCCGCAGACCGGCAAGCCTGTTCCGGACGGCGAATTCGGCGAGATCGTCATTACCACGCTCGTCAAGGAAGGCGCACCGCTGATCCGTTACCGGACGCACGATCTTTCCCGCATTATTCCGGGCGAATGTCCGTGCGGACGCAAGTATCCGCGCATTGATGTCATTCAGGGCCGCACGGATGATATGATGAAGATCAAGGGTGTCAATGTGTTTCCGAAGCAGATTGAGGAGGTTCTGGCACAGTTCCCGGAGATCTCCAGCGAATATCAGATCCGCATTTCGCATCTGGACGGCAAGGATACCATGCGGATCTATGTGGAAACAAACGGCCATGTAGATTTTGATGATCTGAGCCGCCGCATCGCGGAAAAGGTCAAGAGCCGGATCGGTTTTACTCCGATTGTCAAGGTTGTGGAAATCGGCGTACTGCCGCGCAGCATGAAAAAAACCGCCCGTGTAATTGACGAACGGTATGACTAAAAAAAGAGGCACCTGTTTTAGAGGAGCGCCGATAAAGAAGTATTTAAGATTTTAAGATGAGGTTGCGTAACCTG
>JAFYBM010000195.1 GCA_017540225.1 Oscillospiraceae bacterium
ATGAGCATATACGGGATGCGGTCGAGGCGCGCATTCTTGATCTTCGTACCGATGTTTCTGTCCTCGGAATCGACCGTGACGCGCATACCCGCCTGTGTCAGGCGGTCAGCAAAGGCTTTTGCGTATTCGGTGTGCTCCTCGCCGATCGGCAGCAGGCGAACCTGCTCTGGTGCCAGCCAGAGCGGCAGTACGCCGGCATATTTTTCGAGCATATAGGCAAGTGTGCGCTCAAAGCAGCCGAGCGAGGTTCTGTGAATGATATACGGCAGCTTCTTCTGGCCGTCCTTATCAATATAGTACATACCGAACCGTTCAGCCAGCAGCATATCAATCTGGATTGTGACCAGCGTATCCTCCTTGCCGAAGACGTTTTTATACTGCACATCGAGCTTCGGACCGTAGAATGCGGCCTCATCAATGCCGATCTCGTATTCCACGCCGAGGTCATCCAGAATTTTAGCCATTGTGGACTGTGCAAGCTCCCACTGCTCCGCTGTGCCTTCATACTTGTTCTTCGGGTTGGCCGGATCCCACTGGGAGAAGCGGAAGGTGCAGTCATCGAGCAGGCCGACGGTATCAAGCATATACTTTGCCATTTCGAGACAGAACTGGAATTCCTCCTCAAGCTGATCCGGACGGAGAATGAAATGACCTTCGGAGATCGTGAACTGGCGCACACGGATCAGGCCGTGCATCTCGCCGCTGTCCTCATTGCGGAAAAGCGTGGAAGTCTCGGTCAGGCGCATCGGCAGCTCCTTATAGGAGCGCTGCTTGTTCAGGAATACCTGATACTGGAACGGGCAGGTCATCGGGCGGAGCGCGAAGCATTCCTTTTCCTCATCGTGCGGATCGCCCATGATAAACATACCGTCAAGATAGTGATCCCAGTGGCCGGAGATTTTGTAAAGATCGCGCTTTGCAAAGAGCGGCGTTTTGGTGAGCTGGCAGCCCTTGGACTGCTCATAGTCCTCAACCCAGCGCTGCAAAAGCTGAATGACTCTTGCGCCCTTCGGCAGCATGATCGGCAGTCCCTGACCGATATAATCCACGGTCGTGAAATAACCAAGCTCGCGGCCGATCTTGTTGTGGTCGCGCTTTTTTGCTTCTTCGAGCATTTCCAGATGCGCTTTGAGATCCTCTTTCTTCGGGAATGCCACACCGTAGATACGGGTAAGCTGTCTGTTGTTCTGATCGCCCTTCCAGTAAGCGCCGGTGCAGGAGGTCAGCTTGAAAGCCTTGACCAGACCCGTTGCAAAGAGGTGCGGGCCGACACAGAGGTCGGTATATTCGCCCTGCTTGTAGAAGCTGATGGTTTCGCCCTCCGGCAGCTCCTCAATGAGCTGAACCTTATAATCCTCGCCGCGCTCCTGCATCAGCTTGATTGCCTCTGCGCGTTCAAGTGTGAAGCGCTCAATGCGGAGATTTTCCTTGACAATTTTCTTCATTTCAGCTTCCAGTGCGGTCAGCGTATCTGCATTGAACGGCTTTTCGGTGTCAAAATCATAGTAGAAGCCCTTGTCAATGGCGGGGCCGATCGTGAGCTTTGTCTCCGGATAGAGGCGCTTGACGGCCTGCGCAAGAATATGTGCTGCGGTATGATTGAAGATGTGACGTCCCTCGGCATCTTCAAAGGTCAGGAGCTGCACCTCGGAATCTGCGGTGAGCTGCTGTGTCAGATCGGCGGGCTGACCGTTGACGGTCGCCGCGATGATTTCTCTGGTGATGAGTCCCGCCTGCATCGCGGCATCATAGACAGAGACCGGTGCATCGCATTCGATGCTGCTTCCTGCAAATGTGATTTTCATGCTCATTTCCTCCGTTTCAGAATCAGGTTCGGAATACAAAAAAACCGCACTCCGAACAGTTTTCAGCTGTTCGGGGTACGGGTTTGTTCCGTTATCATACGGTTCAAACGCGCACGGTTCCACCCGAGCGTTTCCTCATTCCCATCGGCCTTCGCGGCGGCGGTGGTACCGGAAAAGAGATCAATCGGATGTCTTTCAGCGTATCGGCATCCTCTCTGTCAGATGAGCGCTCTTTTTCGACTTGTCCGCGGCTTTTTGTGCGAAAGTCTTTGATTGATTTTATTATATGCGTTCTTTCGGGAAAAGTCAAGTGTTTCTGCTTTTTTCGGCACTTTTCATGATAGTTCACAAATCATGCCGCAGAAGACGCCCGCTTTTTTACGCTTTATTCTTTGTTCAGCTTTTCTGCGATTTCCGCAATGCGCCGGAGCCGGTGATTGACACCGGAGCGTGTCAGCGGCGGATTGCACATTGCACCGAGTTCTCGCAGGCTTGCCTCCGGCTCGGAAAGCCGCAATGAAGCGATTTCCTGCAAATTTTCCGGCAGTGCCGAAATGCCCGCCGTTTCTGAAATCAGCCGGATCGCAGCAACCTGCTGCGCACCCGCTGCCACGGTTTTGTCAATATTTGCAAGATCACAGTTCAGGCGGCGGTTTGTCTGGCTGCGGATGCTCTTATATATCTGCTGCTCTGCCAGCGCCATGGAAGCATTCGGCGCACCGAAATATGTCAAAGCATCGCAGATCTGTTCATTTTGCTTGAGATAGAGAACGGTATCGCCCTTGCGCACCGTTGATTTGAAACGGATTTCCTGCGGCGGCTCGGAAAGAATCTGCTGTGCCGCTGCACTCAGCTCTGCGTCCGGCAGCACAAGCTCCAGATGATAACGCCGTTCGGGATCCGTGATACTGCCGCAGATCACAAATGCACCTGCTGCCGCCTGTGCCAGTGCAGAGCCGGAGAGTTCGCGCAGCGCTTCTGCACGGTTTTGCAGCCGGATGCAAAGCGCCTCTGTCAGGAAGGAGATTTCCTCCTGTCCGCGAAGCGTGAAGCACCATACAGCCTGTTTGCCGCTGCGCCGCCGGAATTCGGTATCATATCGCAGCATCGGCGCAGCCGTCTGCATCATCTGCGGAAACAGTCCTGCAAAGGCTTCACATTCGGTTTGCAGGACGATTTCTGTGTCAGAAAAGCGTTTTGCTGCAAGCAGAACGCCGGTCAGAAAGGCGCGGTGTGCAGCAGCTTTGCGAATGTTTCCGCAGATTTCTGACTTGACCTGACCGGAAAACGATGCCATATGCACGCCCCCTTCCGGTGTTACAGATAATGTGCAAGGAATGCTGCCTGCTGTGCCCGCCGCTTTGCAATGCGCCCCTGCACCCATGTTTCATACGGCATCCAGCGCGGATCGGTTCCTGCTTCGGCATCGTTTACGCCGTCTGTCGTATAGCTGAATACATAGCCGCCGTCGTAATACTCAAATTCGATCTCGCGCAGCTCCCTGCCGGTATATCCGTCAATCCAGCCGTCCGCAGTATACAGATGCGCCTCTTCTGCGTTCAGTCCGCCCGGAACCTGCGATTTCCGGATATTGTTCAGATAATAGGTCACGCCGTCGGCATCATGCAGCACATAGCTTTTTCCCGTCGGATCCGGATCCTTTGAAAAACCGCCGTCATCGGTGATCTCCGCATCGGCAATGGTCACAAGTTCAAAATCGCCGTAGGTTTTGCGGTGCCATTTCGGCTCCTTCATCTCCGGCGCAGGGATCTCGTCAAAGTCGTCAGCGGTCAGGCGCAGTGCGTCAATCGCCTCAAAGATCATTTCTCTTGCATCCGGATCACTGAGCCAGTCATCGTCCCGCAGCGGCTGCCCTTGCTTCCATGCGTCCCAGTCTCTGCGCATCGCCTCGCGCTTTGCATATGTATCACCGATCGAGAGCTTTGCTTCGTCCAGAAATCCGTAAAAAATATGATATTGCAGCACCACAAACAGACAGTTTACCAGCAGGGAAAGCGTTTCCTCATCCGGCTTTTCCGCAAGAATCTTCTGCATGGTCTGCTCAATGCCGACGCGCACAGCAGGAAATTCGCCGCGCCGCAGTGCGGCAGACAGAGAATCCAGATCACAGTATTCCGCAATCAGCGCTTCCGGTTGTATACCCATTGCCATTATGCTCGCCTCCAGTTTTCTTTTATACTTCTATTATTATACCATATTATAGAGGAAAACGCAATGGGAGAGGAAGAAAAACGATAAAAGGAAACGTTATAGGAGTAAAAAGGAGGCCGGCACTGCGCGGCTAATACTACATTATACGAAAAAACGCAATGGGAGATATAGAAAAAGACAGAAAGGAATGGCTCTATTTAGAATTTGAATTGTCAAGACTTTCAGAACTGTCAAGCTAAGAACGCTTTATCAGATCGGGAAGCGGTAATGGCACCGCGCACTGCGCGGCTAATACTACATTATGCGAAAAAACGCAATGGGAGCAGTAAAAAAGGGCTTTATGAAAAGCTGCATGGGAGGGAAAATGGAGGCCGGCACTGCCGGCTTTGCAAATCCTTTTGCTATATTTGGCGGCGCTGGGCTGCGAGGTTTTATGGATTCTGCCGGAATAGTTTGTCAAATCCTTGACAAACTCTGTCTCCCGTGCTATAATGTTACTGTAAAACGCCGCTATCAGTATATCTATGCGGCAGAAAGGATGTTTTCCGCTATGAACTTCGTGCTGACGCTCGCCCTTCGACTTACGGTCTTGGCTGAAAGTGCAAGGCCTGCTTCGTTGTGCGCGGACGTTTTTTGAAGAATACGGAAAACGGTTAATCTGAGCATAAACGGTGTGAGGCTTTGCTTCACACCGCTTTTTGTTTCAACAAAGATACTTGGAGGTATCATCATGAAAATCTGTTTCTCCACACTGGGCTGTCCGGATTTTGAATGGCCGGACGTCTACTCCATGGCAAAGGACCTCGGATTTGACGGAATTGAGCTGCGCAGCTACGGGCTGCCGGCTGACCCCTACCGCAGCAAGCCCTTCACCGGCGCGCAGCTTCCGAAAACCGTTGCAAAGCTGCGGACACTCAAGCTCGAAATTCCGTGCATCAGCTCCAACTGCTGCCTCAATGAAAAGGACAACGAGGAGCAGAACCGCAGAGAGCTGGAGGCGTGCATGGAGCTGGCGCAGGCTGTCGGCGCACCGTATATCCGTGTGCTCGGCGACCGCTACAGCGAAGTAACCGGTGCCGTTGATGATGCCTATGTTGCATCGGTGCTCAGCTCCCTGATTCCGGCTGCGGAGGCGCATGATGTTACGCTGCTCGTGGAGACAAACGGCGTATTCAGCAATACCAAGCGGCTGAAAGCCATGCTCGACGGAATCGGCAATATCCATGTTGCCGCCGTCTGGGATATGCACCATCCCTATCGCTACGGCGGTGAATCGCCGGAGGAAACCGTTGCAAATCTCGGCAGCTATATCAAATTTGTTCAGACAAAGGACAGCTCCTTTCAGGACGGCAAGCTCCGCTATGAGCTGATGGGCAAGGGCGACCTTCCGCTCGATGCCATGATGGCGGCGCTCGGCAGCATCAACTATACCGGCTATATTTCACTGGAATGGGTAAAGCGCTGGATGCCGGAGCTTTCCGATGCCGGTATCGTGTTCCCGCAGTTTGCCGATTATATGTCCAGATACCATACCCGATATAAGCATGACCTTCAGGTCAGCCGCCGCGGAAACGGCTTCTATCCGTGGCCGAAGGAGCGCCTGATCGACTACACTTTTCCGGATGTGCTCGACCGTATCTGTGAGCAGTTCCCGAATCAGTATGCATTCCGCTACACCGAGCTGGATTACACCCGCACCTATCCGCAGTTCCGCGATGATGTTGACACCTTTGCGCGCGCACTGATCGCTATGGGTGTCGGTGCAGGCGATAAGGTCGCAATCTGGGCAACGAATGTTCCCGCATGGTACATCACCTTCTGGGCAACGACCAAAATCGGCGCGATTCTTGTGACCGTCAACACCGGCAACAAGATCCATGAGACAGAATATCTGCTCAAGCAGAGCGATACCCACACGCTTGTCATGATCGACAGCTACAAGGGCACCGACTACAACGAGATCATGCGCACACTGATCCCTGAGCTGGCAACTGCCGAGCCGGGAAAGCTGGAATCCGCGAAATTCCCGTTCCTGCGCAATATTATCACAATCGAAAGCAAGCAGCCCGGCTGCTTCACATGGGATGAGGCTGTTGCAAAATACAAGGAGATCCCGCTGGCTGAGGTCGAGCGCCGCCGCCGTGCCGTCAAAAAGGATGACGTCGCCAATATGCAGTATACCTCCGGCACGACCGGTTTCCCGAAGGGTGTTATGCTGACACACTATAATGTCGTCAACAACGGCAAGGCCATCGGCGACTGCATGGATCTCTCAACTGAGGACAGAATGATGATTCAGGTGCCGATGTTCCATTGCTTCGGCATGGTGCTGGCAATGACCGCATCGGTCACGCACGGCGTCACCATGAGCCCGATTACGGCATTCTCGCCGCGCAAGGGTCTGCACTGCATCAATCAGGAGAAGATCACCTGCTTCCACGGTGTGCCGACCATGTTCATTGCAATGCTCGGCCACGAAAACTTCGCTTCTACGGATTTCTCACATATGAGAACCGGCATCATGGCCGGCTCGCCCTGCCCGATCAAGACGATGCAGGAGGTCATTGAAAAGATGCATATGCCGGAAATCTGTATCACATACGGTCAGACAGAGGCATCTCCTGCAACGACTATGAGCAAAACAACGGATTCCATCGAGGCGCGTGTCAATACAGTCGGCGGCCCGATCTTCGGCGTGGAATGCAAGATCGTCGATCCGGAGACCGGCGAGGAAGTGCCGGACGGCGTGGACGGCGAATTCTGTGCCCGCGGCTACAACATCATGAAGGGCTATTATAAAATGCCGGAGGCAACTGCTGCCGTCATTGATGAGGACGGCTGGCTGCATTCCGGCGATCTGGCGCGCAGACTGCCTGACAGCGGCTATTTCAAGATCACCGGCAGAATCAAGGATATGATCATCCGCGGCGGCG
>JAFYBM010000196.1 GCA_017540225.1 Oscillospiraceae bacterium
CGGTACCATAGCCATGATACACCTGATTCCCTTTGATCGTATAAACAGGATGTCCTGTACCATATCCCTGATACACCTGGTTGCCTTTAATTGTGTAGACAGGGTGTCCTGTTCCGTACCCCTGATAGACTTGATTACCTTTGATCGTATAAACCGGATGGCCGGTGCCGTAACCTTCGTATACTCGCATCAAAGATTGCTCCTTTCGCAGCAAACACAACAAGAGCAGCAGATTTGTATCCCAATTATGCTGAATCAAATTCCGCGACTGTAACAGCTAGACAGCCGCGGAAATTGTCAGCATTACGCATATTGCCCTCCTTGAAGAGACAGGCTTATTTCCTGGTTCCTTTTTCGATATTGTTGATAAACTTATCGACCCAGAACCCTTCGTACGGATCGGATGCGCTGCTCAGATCAACGCCGATGTCGCGGCAAAAGTGCGCATAGGCGTCAATGTACTCTCTGTAGTCCTTTTTGTCTTTATAGGAATAATGCGCCGTTAAGTAGTCGAGGTTTTCTTTGTCGTAAATCGGGAACATATTGGGCACACAGTGGAAACAATACTTCGACGCGAATGAAAGCTGAAACCGTCCTCTTGATTTGGCCGCTTTGGCGAAGTCGATCACAAGAGCGGCAGCAGCCGTCTTATCTGTTGTGGTTACGTCCTCCCGAAAACGCTTGCTGATTATAAAGTCCGCAAAATCGATTCTCTCATCACCTGCATTGGATTTGCCGTATGACAGGTGTGTGGAGTATCGGTTGTTGATCGTCATGATCTGCCTGATCGCTGTGTCACGATCCGCATTGGCCTTGAACTCCAGCAACAAAGCCCACTCATCCCGGATCCACTTATACTCTTTGCTGTCGGAGTGGAGTTCCTTTTGAAGGAACGCTTTGAACTGCTCATAGCCTTTGGGGGAAACCTCATAATGTAACATCGCGAAAGCCCTCCTTATGAAACCTTACAGCCGTTATGGATATGCAATTTGCGAATTCTCTTTAGGGTTTCCGGCCTGAAACCGAACTTCAGCCGGAAGAAAAAGTTTTTATTACAGTCCTCACAAAACTTCCTTTTTTCATTTGCGCCGTAACTAAAACTTTGAACACTGACGCAAACGGATAATAAGGAAAATAACGGAAAACAGTTACATTGAACCTGTACCTGTTCTTCATTATTAAATAAAAAGTGAGCTGTAAACGGGCGGCGTATCAGATATCAATGTCGAACTGTACTGTGCTGTTGACCAGATCAAGCGCCATCTGCGCTCTCGCCAGCGTATCGGACAGCGCCTCATGATCTTTCGTGACCTGCTCAATGTCGTAATTGACATACCGGTAGTCGATGATGGTCGAAACGTGACCGTAGCCAGCTTCGGCGCGGGCTTTCGGCATCACATTCTGCATCGCCGAAAGTCTGGAACAACGGTGTGTCAGCTGCGGCATATAGACGAGCATTTCGTCGATCGTAATACCGAACTCCGGGATCACAGTTGTCGAATTGAACACATTGAGCGCGTGCTTGAGCTTGCGGATCCTCTGCTCAAGTTCCGTCATCTGTACCAGCATGGCGGAGTAGTCGTAATCCGGACGGACAGATTCCGGATCTTCTTCGAGAGAGGCGAGAAACGTCTTGGAATTGTCCTCTCGAATCTCAAGTTTCTGAAGTTCCTCGTTGAGTTTACGGAGCAGTTTCGATGCCTTAGCGGATGTAAACAGCATAATCAATTCCTCCTTCTTACTTGAACAGACCGTGTGTTTTCACTTGTGTGCTTATTATAACACAAAGAGTTAGACAAAAAGTACGCATCGCCGGTTTTCTCTCCGAACACTGTCTGACCCTATTCTAACATACGGCATTAGGAAAAAAGTGTTCATTTCAGCGCGCCCCATTTTACAAACACAGAGCATCCATCGTTTGCCTGTCTTGTATGCTGCCAGGCGCCTGACTTCCGGTTCAGGCATTTGCCTGTTGCCATCGGACTGCTGACCTCAAGTCTTGCGCCGAAATGATCGCAGATTCTCCGCTCGCCGGACCAACAGGAACAGGCGGCACATTACTTTGAGTCGCAAGTATACTGATACATAGGCAATTCCTCCTTTTGACTTGAACAGACTTTATGGCTTTCTCTTGTGCTCTTATTATAAGGCACAGCCCCGGACAAAAAGTACGCATCCTGATCTCACGGCCGCGTGCTACGGCTTTTCTCTTGTGAGCCTATTATAACATAAGACATGGGGAGAAAACGTCCTATGTCTTATGCAAAAGGAAAAAGCTCGGAACGCCCGTAGATACGAGCGTTCCGTGCCTTGTTTGCTGTTGTTACGCTTTTGCTGCTTCTTTGAGTTTGAAAATGATGAATTCTTCGTATCCTTTCATCCGATAGAACAGTTTATCCATTGCTTTGCGGATATCTTCTTCGGTTTGACAATCTTTTATTTTGATATCGAATACGCATAATCTATAGTAATTATCGTCAGAATCCTCATTATCTAATTTGTGCATCTTCTTATATTTTCTCAATAGTTCATCGCAGATTTTCTTCGTTTTATCAGGTATATTAGTATAGCTAAATGACAAAAGCAAATTCAAGATAGTCGGACGGCATTCTATCTCGTAAGCATAATGCTCCCGTCGTCCGCTCCAACCACCGCATTCCTTAGAATTGTCAGGAATCCACTTTGTTAATTTCGTTGTCTTGTATCGAACATATCCCTTGCAAAACGTCGGATCAAATACAATTTCGCCCTGTTTTTCTTTTTCCTCCGCCCATTTCAAAATAATCTCTTTCACTTGTTTTCCTGTGAAATTAGCTTTCGTGCTCATAATCTTAACCTCCTGATTTTAATTTTGTGTGTTTTAAGCAATGATAATAACTGCTCATTTCCCGTACTTTTCCACCGCACTTCGCAGTTTCTCCGCGATCTGCTCTCTCAGACTCTGCGGCGAAAGCACCTCGATGTCGTCGGCAAACTGCACTGCCCACAGCAGCACATTTTCTTCACTCGCATAAACATGAACAAGGATCATATCGTCCGGCTGCTGCTCAATGTGCAAGTCGGTGCCGAAGCAGTCAACAACATCGTTCATCATGTACTGCCTGCATCGGAACGTGATATGCCTGACCTCGCCGCTCCACAGATACGGGTGCGCCTTCACATATTCCGAGAGCAGAAGCCCGTTCTCAAAGCCGCGCAGCTCCCGCAGCTTTTTTGCCGGCGTATCCAGAACATTGCTGTTCTTGATGCGGTCAATCCGAAAATGCGTCAGGCCGTCTTTCTGTTCCATACCGGAGATCAGATACTGATGTCCGTTCTTTGCAATGATCTGATACGGATTGACTGTGTATATCCGCGGTTTGCCGTCCACTGTGCGCGGATGCAGCTTGAAATCCGTGCCGATGTCAAAGTACTGAAATTGCAGCTGTCTGCCTTTTGCAATCGCCTGCCGGATATTCTCGATCGTAAATATAATTTGTGGATTGACGAGCTTGCCGTAGATATCCATGTCGATTTTCTTGCGTACCGAATGAAAATGTTTGCTTGTGAGTGCTTCGATCTTTTGAATCAGCTCGGTGCGGTGTCGCTTGGAGAGCCCGTCCGCAAACAGTACACTGTCAATCAGCAAAGACAGCTCGCCGTATTCAAACTGGTGGCAGTAATACCAGTTTGTCAGAATCGTCTGTTCTCCGCCGTTTTTTCCTTTTCGCCTGAATTCGTGTGAATCCATTGTGCTGCCCTGATAACGGATCGGATAACCGGCTTCCATGAGCTTTGAGAGATTCCGCCGGACAGTCTTTCGGTCCGCTGTCATGCCGTATTCGGATTCCAGAAGTTCCACAATCTTCTGCTGTGGAAGGGGGTGATCCGGATCTGTATGCTTGCGCAGGATATTGAGGATATAGAGGATCAGCAGTTTTTTCGGTTCAGAATCTGCCATACTGGACAGCTCCTTTCTTGTTAATATAATTATATTATACACAGTATTCTCTGATCTGTCAATAGATTTTTATCAGATAACCACAATGGATAAAACAAACCGGCACCGAAATCGGTACCGGAAATGATGTTTACGCTGTAATGCTTTTGAAGTTGAATAAACTGGTAGGGGCTCTTTTTCGGAATCATACCAATCATCTGAAGCAAACGCCCGTTTTCCGTGTGCACATATGCACACACGCAAAACGATCCTTATTCAAACCGATTCCTGCAAAATCATCGAAATCACGGCGATTTTGACTTGTTTTGAGGGCATGGTATACACATTCCGTGTGCACTTTATCTGACCTGAATTCGTGTGCACTTCCGTGTGCAATCGGCTTGAAAACGGCTTCAAAATACGGAAAATCGTTTCCGAATAAGGAAAATAACTTCAGTGCACAGATAAACAAAAACGTCCTAGATGCTTGAATTTCACGCATCTAGGACGTTTTGCTAGGCGGGTGGGTAGAGGGATTCGAACCCTCGGTCTTCGGGACCACAATCCGACGCTTTAACCAACTAAGCTATACCCACCATATTCAATTGTATCAAAGGAGCGATGCTCCGAAAACGCATAAACGCGCCTTAAAGGATTCGAACCTTTGACTTACTGCTTAGAAGGCAGTTACTCTATCCAGCTGAGTTAAAGGCGCAAACGCCGTGACCGGCAAAGCGAGTGATGGGAATCGAACCCACGTAACCAGCTTGGAAGGCTGGAATTCTACCATTGAACTACACTCGCACATGGTACAATGCGGTCAACGCGGTATTCTTCCGGCTCTGCCGGCATAGTAGGCACCGCTGGCACCGCAAGAAGTATTATACCATATTTCCGGTCGTTTGTCAAGGGGTAAATCCAAAATCTTCTGATATTTCTATATTATTCGGATTCGGCGCATCTGCGCAGCAGTTCTGCTTCGTCAATGACTGCAATGCCGAGTGCCTCCGCTTTGGTCAGCTTGCTGCCGGCGTCATCTCCGGCCACGACAACGCTTGTTTTCTTGGAAACGGAGCCGGATACTTTTCCGCCGTGCGCTTCGATCAGAGCCTTTGCTTCATCGCGCTTCATGGTCGGAAGCGTTCCGGTCAGCACAAATGTCATGCCGGAAAACTTCGTACTTTCGGCTTTTTTCATCTTGTATTCCATTCTGACGCCGCGTGCGAGCAGGGCATCAATTTGAGCCGCAAAATCCGGCTGTGCAAATGCATCTGCAACCGATTTTGCCATGATTCCGCCAAAGCCGTCAATTTCCGCAATATCCTCCGATTTTGCAGCACGAATCGCCTCAAGTGAGCCGAAATGGTCACAGAGCAGGATCGCTGCATTTTGTCCGATATTGCGGATGCCGAGTGCAGCAATGACGCGGTCCAGCGGCTCCAATTTGGATGTCTCGATTGCCGCAAGCAGATTCTCCGCCGATTTTTCCTGGAATCCTTCAACCTGCAAAAGCTGTGATTTTGTCAGAGTATAGAGATCGGCCGGCGTTTGGATCAGCTTTTTATCAAGGAGCTGCTGCACGATCGCGGGGCCGAGACCGTCAATGTTCATTGCGTTTTTTGAAGCAAAATGGACAATTTCGCGGAATATCTGTGCAGGACAGGCAGGATTGAAGCAGCGGACAGCGGCTTCGTCGCCGTCCTGTTCAACGAGTGCGCCGCACGCAGGACAGTGATCCGGAAGCTGATAGGGGAGAGAACCTGTCTCATGTGATTCCGATGCGAGTACTTCGGGAATGATGTCTCCGGCCTTACGCACACGGATCATATCACCGATGCGGATGTCTTTTTCTGTAATATATTGCTGATTGTGAAGCACGGCGCGCGAAACACTCGTACCTGCGAGAGAAATCGGGTCAAATACGGCAACGGGCGTCAGCACGCCGGTTCTGCCGACCTGAACTTCAATTGCGCGCAATTTTGTCACTTTTTCTTCGGGAGGAAACTTATAAGCGACCGCCCATTTCGGATATTTCGCGGTTGCGCCGAGCTGTTCACGCTGTGTCAGGCTGTCAACCTTGACAACGACACCGTCAATGTCATACGGCAGTGTGCCGCGCATGGCGCCGATTTTTTCAATTGCAGCACGGATTTTCTCAGCGTCTGCGTCACATTTTGTATAAGGAATTGTCGGGAAGCCGAACTGCTTCAGCCGGTCAATCGTCTCGGAATGCGCAGTCGGTGCTGCGCCCTCGACCCGTTGCAGATTGAACACAAAAATATCCAGTCTGCGCGCTGCCGTGACGCCGGAATCCTTCTGCCGCAGTGAGCCGGCAGCCGCATTGCGCGGATTTTTGAAAAGCTCCTCGCCGGCGGCCTCCTGCTGTGCCGAGAGCCGCTCGAACGATGCCCGCGGCATATAGACTTCGCCGCGCACTTCCAGTGCGGGCGGTGCGTCTTCGAGCTTCAGCGGGATGCTGCGGATCGTTTTGAGATTGGCGGTAACGTTCTCGCCGACAAAACCGTCGCCGCGTGTCGAACCGCGAGTAAATACGCCGTTTTCGTATTCCAGAGATACGGAAAGCCCGTCGATTTTCGGCTCAACCGTAAACGTCGGCGCATCGACTGTCTCCTGCACACGCGCAACAAACGCAGCAACCTGTTCAAATGAAAAAACGTCCTGCAAGCTGGCCATTTGCACGGAATGCTGCACTTTTTCAAATTTGCCGGAGGCGACACCCTGCACACGCTGTGTCGGGGAATCCGGAGCGAGCAGATCGGGGAAATCAGCTTCTAAAGCACGCAGCTCCTGCATTTTCATGTCATATTCGTAGTCTTCGGCGCTTGGTGCGTCCAGATCGTAATATTCGTGCGCCATGCGCAAAAGCTCGTCCGTCAGAGTACGGACACGCGCAGCGGCTTCCTCATGCGTCATGATGTTTGCCTCCGTTTTATCATGGTAATGCGATTACAGTATTTGCTTTTTCATTGTATCAAAACACAGAAAATCGCCGTTTTCCGTTTCGATCACATGATAGCTTTCCGGCTGATAGCCGCGTTTGAGATACAATCCCTTCGCCGGCCACGATGCATCAAGAAAAATCTCAGAAAACCTTTCAGATACACAGTTTTCCGCAAAATCCAGCAATGCTTTCCCGAAGCCGCGCCCCTGAAATCCCGGCAGCACAAACAGTCTGCCGATGTCATTATCATGCACCGTCACAGTGCCGGCTGCCTGTCCGTCATCCGAAATATACAAAAATACGCGGTTTTCGAGAATGTCATTCCGAATTGCGGCATCATTGTGATGCGCCAGAAAAAATGCAACGGCTCCGGCAGGATAATATTGCGGATAGACGGCTTCGATCGTTGTGCGTGTGATTTGCCGGACGGTTTCAAAGTCTGCCGCTTCCGCCGGACGGATCGTTCCCTGAATTGAAAGAATATTGCTCATTTGCAGTGTGCCCACAGATAAGCCTGTATTACCGGCTTTGCATCAACAAAGCGAACGGGAAGTCCGTGTCCGCAGGCGAGCCATTTCGGCTTCAGATCAAGGATTTTTCGCAGCGATTCCGCCATTGTCATCGGGTTGACCGCGTGCATCGGAACCTGCGGCGTACCGTTCAGTGCCGTAAACGCATCACCGCAATATAATACATCCCGATGCAGAATGCCGGAGGAGCCGTATGTATGTCCCGGCAGCGGGATGATCTCTGCATCAAAGCCGTAATTTTTCAGAAAATCCGTGTTTTTCGCGCTGAAATAAATGTCGGGATCGTAGGCTGGGCTTTTGATGAGTCCGCCGCCGATATTCTGTGTGACATTGCGCCAGCGCCAGCGGTTCGCGGTCGGCATGACGCGCTGCATCAGAAAATTTCTGCGCAGTGTCCTGTCACATTCATTCAGAATGATTTTTGCGCCTTTTTGCTGGATTTCTGCGGCATTCCAGTCGTGATCGGGGTGCGCGTGCGTCAGAAACACCCAGCGCACATCGTATTCGTCGATCCAGCGCATCAGCGCACGTTTCACGGGCAGAAAGCCTGTGTCAATCAGCAGATCGCCGTATTCTCCGCGGATGATATAGCAGGTCACATCGGATTGCGCGATAAAATTGATCGTACCCTGCCGGATGACAGGTTTGAGCAGCGGCATACCGTCCGCCTCCTTTTTAACAATATTGCGGTATCCGGCAAACACCGGAATGCTGCCGGATACCGCTGATTCTTTTACGGCAGCACCGTACAAGGTGCGCGTTACTGCATCGGCTGATAGCCGTTAAACCCCTCATTGCGCAGCGGCTCGGAATTCTGCTGAACGGAGAAGCCGTCAGCGGAGGGGGCAAATTCTTCTGTCGGGAAGCTCAGTCTGCTGAAGACCTCGCAGGGCGAATCGGTATTTTCGGCAGAGCAGGTCTTGGTCGGCACCTGATACGGATACGCAGCGACTGTCATCGTGACAGGCCGTGTCAGCTCCACAACAGAGAATACGCCGAGTGTCAGGACGACCGTGCGGCGCGGTGCGGGCGGAGGCGGAAGCTGTTCCGGCTCCTGTCCCGGAAGCGGCGGCATGGGAGGCATCGGCGGAAGTACGCAGATGCGTGTTTCCAGTGCGATCGGATCCACGCACTGGCAGCTTGCCGTCGGCAGATTGACGACGTCGCAGCAGCCGTTTGTGTCACCGACGCGGGCGCCGTTGCTGAAATATGTCTTGGTATTGGATTCGCTGCCGTACAGGATCACGCTCTTTGAGGCGGTCGCACAGCCGCGCATGACGGCCGGTGCCTCGCAGGTTCGCGTATAGCAGAGCAGCTCGACTCCGAACGTGTAGGTAATATCGACTGTGTAGTATCCGCGGTTGAACGGGATCGGCTCGACGCTCATGCAGATATTGTCAATGGAAACACAGCGTGTTTTGACAGATGTATACTGTGCAGGCAGTTCGCCGCCTTCAAGCATCACCTGCAAATTCGTAATGCAGTCCTTATCGCTGCAGCTGTCGAACACGCGGTCGAGCTTGACCGGCACAGCGCTGATGCTGCCGGCATTCGGCATTTCGCTCATATGAATTCCTCCCGGTTTCAGATTGGAATTCCGGATGCGGCGCATCGGAATCCTCACTGCAATATATTCAGCGGGAGGGGATTATGTGCAGAATCTGCCTTCTGTAATTCGTAATTTGCGATTCCGGCGGCTTTTTACGGCGCTCAGGTGTTTTTATCGACCTGATGGAACTGCTTGAGGTTGCCGATCTTTTCATTGCGCTCCTCAAGCACTTTTTCCACATCCGTCCAGTCAAGTCCCTGATTCGCCGCCAGCACCATCACATGATAGAGCAGGTCGTTGATCTCGTTTTTCAGCTCGTCATTGTCGCCGTTTTTCGCTGCAATGACGGTTTCGGTTGCTTCTTCACCGACCTTTTTGCAGATCTTGTCCACGCCTTTTTCAAAGAGATAGGCAGTGTAGGAATTTTCCTGTGCGGTTCCGGCCTCAAAAGCGGCCTTTCGGGTCTTGATGACCTCAAAAATTTCCTGATAAACGTTCATGCTTCGTTCTCCTCATCGTTATATAATTCCTTGAAAAAGCAGCTGTATGCACCGGTATGGCAGGCAACGCCTGTCTGCCGGACATTGACCAGCAGCGTATCATCATCGCAGTCGGCAAAAACCGAGACAACCTTCTGCAAATGGCCGGAGGTTGCGCCTTTATTCCAGTATTCCTGCCGTGAACGGCTCCAAAACCATGTGTAACCGGTTTCCAGTGTGCGGCGGAGGCTTTCCTTGTTCATATAAGCGAGCATCAGCACAGTTTTTGTATCGACCTCATAGCAGATCGCCGGAATCAGCTCTGATTTGACAAAATAGCGGTCCAGATCATTCAAATCTACTTTTATCATGATGGTTTCCTTTCATGCGGTTGTTACAGCCATTATAACATAATATGAAAAAAAACGCAATGGGGGAGTCAAAAAAGATACAAGCGGGAGACAAAGCATCAGTTTTTTCATTCTCTCCCATTGCATTTTTTCGTTTTTTATGTTATAATAAAAAAGCAGTGCGGGTATGGCGAAATTGGCATACGCACCAGATTTAGGTTCTGGCGGAGCAATCCGTGCAGGTTCAAGTCCTGTTACCCGCACCATTCGGCAG
>JAFYBM010000197.1 GCA_017540225.1 Oscillospiraceae bacterium
TCCTCCTGAAGCATGAAGCGGTACATCGTCGGCGGCGCATAGAAGGTCGTCAGCTTGTACTTGCTGATGACGGAAAGCATATCCTTGGCATCGAATCTGCCGGTGAAATCATAGACAAACTGAATCGCACCGCAGATCCACTGACCGTAGATCTTGCCCCAGCCGAATTTCGCCCAGCCGGAATCCGAGATCGACATATGCAGCTTGTTTTCCTGCACCTGATGCCAGTATTTTGCTGTGACAATGTGGCCGAGCGGGTGTGCGAAATTATGACAGACCATCTTCGGCATTCCGGTCGAACCGGATGTGAAGTAGATCAGCATGGTATCGGTCGCCTTTGTCGCCTGATCGCCGGTCGGCCGCTCAAAGGTGTCCGGATACTTTGCAATCTCATCCTCAAAGAAATCCCAGCCCTCACGCGGCTCCGCAACGGCAATCAGCTTGCGCAGCGTTTTGATCTGCGGTGCAGCGCCGTCAATCTGTGTGCGGATATATTCGTCATCGCAGGCAATGATTGCGGAGATCTCCGCCATATTGCCGCGGTATGCAATGTCATGTGTCGTAAAGAGCAGATTGCCCGGAATCAGGATGACGCCGAGCTTGTGCAGCGCAGTCGCAATGACCCAGTATTCCCAGCGGCGGCGCAGAATCAGCAGGACGACATCGCCTTTTTTGAGGCCGAGGCTGCGGAAATAATGGCAGGTCTGATTGGAGAGCTTTGAAATTTCCGTAAAGGTAAATGTGCGCTCCTGTTTATCATGGCTGAGCCAGAGCAATGCTTTTTTCTCCGGCTCCTGTTTTGCCCATTCATCGACAATATCCCAGCCGAAATTGAAGTTTTCCGGCACATTGACGCGGTAGTTGTCCCGGAAATCCTCGTAGGAATCAAAGTCAATTCTGGGCAGATAACGGTCTAACAGCATATTTTTTCTAATCTCCTTCTGAGCAAATTATTCAGCAATCATGGTCAGGAAACGGGCTTTGGTGTCGCCGTGGCAGCGCTGACCGTGCAGATACGTCGGATTGAAGTAGATCGAATCCCCCTCATTGAGGATGATCTCCTGATCCTCAAATACCACTGCGATGCTGCCCTTGAGCACAAGATTGAATTCCTGACCGGAATGCGAAACCAGCTTTGCCGGTTCATCGGACGGCTCCAGCGTAACAAGCAGCGGCTGCATGATCTTGTCGGCATAGCGGAAAGCAAGATCCTTGAAGCGATAGCCGGGGAAACGGCTGATGCTCTTGCCCTTGCCGCGCCGGACAACCTGATAGGTGTCAATGCGGCTCGGTTCACCGGTGACAAGCTCATTGAAGTCAACTTTGAATTTATTGGCGATCTCATAGATCACGCTGATCGGGAAATCGCCGTTCTGCTCGTAGCCTGCATACTGTGCAGCCTCCAGACCGAGTTCCTCTGCAAGCTGCTCCTGTGTATAATCACACGCCCCGCGCAGTTCGCGGATGCGCAGTGCGATCTCGCTGATCTGTTCCATATCACATACCTCCGTTTATCTGTTAATCAGAAACACAAGAAAATTGTCTCAAATTATAGTATAGCATATCCGGCGGCTTTTTGTCAACTGTTTCCTGAAAAGAACACGGCCTGTGCAGGTAAAATGTACGGCAGCGGAATGCGCAGTTTTTTCGTCAGATTGCATGAAAATACGCCGGCTCTCTGCCGTGCGGCAAAGAATTGTTTGCGGGAAACAGGAATACCGGAAACAGGAAATACAGCCGCCGCAGAAACAGGATTGCCTGCATTGACAAACAACGGAAAATCTGATATGATATAATCAGTATTTCCGAACATTGCTGCAAAACGGGGGGCATCATGGATAAAAACATTCACAGCGGACACCGTAACCGTATGCGTGCCCGCTTTTGCGCGACAGGCTTTTCAGGTTTTCAGCCGCATGAGGTGCTGGAGCTGATTCTTTTTTACGGCATTCCGCGCAAGGATACAAATGAGATTGCGCACAGGCTGCTTGAACGCTTCGGCTCTCTGCACGCCGTACTCAGCGCAAAGCCCGAAGATACCGAACAAATCACCGGCATGACGCACAATGCCGCTGTGCTTCTGTCTGTTTTCCGTGAGGTTTACCGCTTTGATGCAGACGAACGGCTCAACGGAACCGTTCTCAACTCTTACAGCAAGGTTTGCGACTTTTTCGCGGAGCTGTACCGGTTTGAAGAAACAGAAACGGTGCGTGCGGCCATGCTGGATGAAAACCTGCGCGTGATTCGCTGTGAAATCATTGCGGAGGGGCATCCTTCAGCGGCACAGTTCACTGTCCGGCAGCTCAATGATGCTGCATTCCGCGCACACAGCAATCTGCTCGTGCTTGCCCACAATCATCCGTCCGGTTCGGCACATATTTCACCGGAGGATATTGCCGTGACGCGGCATCTGACCGAAATACTGCGAAAAAGCGCCGTCACGCTGGTCGATCATATTCTGATTGCCGGAGACAGGGCAGTTTCCATGCGGGAGACCGGTGTTTTTATGGGATTGGAGATTGAATAAATGGAACAGCGTTCCTTCAGGTTACACGCACCCTATCAGCCGGCCGGCGATCAGCCGAAGGCGATCCGGCAGCTTGTCGAGGGCTATGAAGCCGGAAAAAACGAGCAGATTCTGCTCGGTGTGACAGGCTCCGGCAAGACATTTACCATGGCAAATGTCATTGCGGCGCGCAACAAGCCGACGCTCGTGCTTGCCCACAATAAGATTCTTGCCGCACAGCTCTGTTCGGAATTCAAAGAGTTTTTTCCGGAGAATGCGGTCGAATATTTCGTTTCGTATTATGATTATTATCAGCCGGAAGCCTATATTCCGAGCACGGACAGCTATATTGAAAAGGATTCCTCGATCAATGACGAGATCGACCGGCTGCGCCACAGCGCCACAATGGCACTGGCCGAGCGCTCTGATGTCATCATTGTGTCATCGGTTTCGTGTATTTATTCGCTCGGCTCGCCGGATGAATACCGCGGAATGTCGGTTTCGGTGCGGCCGGGCATGGAAATGTCCCGCGAGGAGCTGATCGAGGGGCTTGTCCGCATACAGTATCAGCGAAATGACCTTGCCTTTGAGCGCGGCAGATTCCGCGTTCACGGCGATGTGGTCGATATTTGTCCGGTTTATTCGACAGAACGGTTCATCCGCGTGGAGTTTTTCGGGGATGAGATCGACCGTATTACCGAGGCGGCGCTGCTCACAGGCGAAACAACGGCAGTCCTGAAGCACGCCGTCATATTTCCTGCTTCGCATTATGTTGTTTCGGGCGAGCAGCTTGAGGATGCGATTTCCGAGCTGGAAGCGGAAATGCAGGAGCGTGTGCTCTTTTTTGAGGCGAATCACCGCCCGCTGGAAGCAGAGCGCATTCAGCAGCGCACCCGCTATGACATTGAAATGCTGCGGGAAATCGGGTTCTGCTCCGGCATTGAAAATTATTCGCGTGTGCTGGCGCGGCGGAAGCCCGGCTCCCGTCCGTGTACGCTGCTTGACCACTTTCCGGAGGATTTCCTGCTGATCGTTGATGAATCCCATGTGACACTGCCGCAGGTCGGGGCAATGTATGCCGGCGACCGTGCCCGCAAGGAAACACTGGTCGAATACGGCGTCCGGCTGCCGAGTGCATTTGATAACCGGCCGCTGAAATTCGATGAATTCCGCGCAAAGGTGCATGAGGCAATGTATGTTTCCGCAACGCCCGGCAAGCTCGAAAAAGAA
>JAFYBM010000198.1 GCA_017540225.1 Oscillospiraceae bacterium
ATAACTGCTTTGCAAGATCCCTGCAGCCGTACATGATGCGCATGGTGCTGACCGCGCGGCGATCTTCCTGCGGCAGATAGAAAATGACATATCTGCTGACCGGGAGTATGCGGACACCCTGCGAAAACCACGGCTCATTTTCATACTGCCGGAACCGCATCGGCATTTCATCCGGACTGCGGATTGCATTCATGATCGCGCGCACCTGACCGGCAGCCGTTTCCGGCTCCGATAAGCTGAACGCAATATATTCATATATGCATCGGAGATCCGTTTTGCATTTCCTCGGCGACCGCGTCTTCCGGATACACCCGCCCGCTGCGGATGTCGTCCATGCTCTTTTCCATTTCGGCGTCAAATTCCTCTTTTGTCAGACTGCCGATCGCAGCCGGCGTTCTTCCCGCAGACGGTGCTGCGCTGATCTCAAACGGGATGCGTCGTTCCCGCGCGACCTTTGTCAAAAATACGGTGATCGCCGCGGACATGGTCAGTCCCATTTCGTCCAGTGCGCGCTCTGCCCGCTGCTTGAGATCTTCGTCGATCCGAAAGCTAACCTGTGCCATACAATCAGCTCCTTTCTGTGTACATTATATCATATTGCTGCGCCATTGTCAAGCAATTGCATGACAATGCATACTGCTTACCACCTGTGTCAAATGATACAAAGAAAAATGGAAATATTTTACTTGTGCAATGCGGACGGGTATGGTATAATAGATAAAGATTGTTATGATCTTGCGGAGGTTGAACATGAAAGAACGGACAAAAAGAACACTCTCGAAAACTGCAAGAATGCTGATCTCAGCGATCGCGTTTGTGCCGGTCATCGGGGAGATGGCTGCGAATGCGCGGGATTTTTATGATGATCTGAAAGAACTTGCGCTGGATCAGGCGGCGTTCAATCGGATTCAGGAAGGCATTCGCAGCATTCAGGCGCCGGCATGTATGAATGAAGAAGACGCGCATCGTATGGAAGCGGCGATCACGCATTTGCTGGAAAATGAAAACATGGAGATCGAAAACGGCTTCATGACAAAGGCGGCGATCGAAAAACTGAAAACGGATCTTCGCAAAGCTGTTTTCGGAGACAAACAGGTCGATGAAAGCGTCACAAATTATATATCCGAGGTCGTGGCGTTTATCGGGCAGCCGTATGTGCGGAAACATCTGATAGATCCGGGAGATATGAGCATTGCGCTGCAAGACAAAGTATTGGAACACGAAGATCGGATTGAGAATCTGGAAAACAAGGCGCAGCTTGTGCCGGTCACGCCGGCAGCGACCGGATCCGACAATCAAGCCTATCTGAACCGCTACACGGAACCGCTGTTTCTGGAAAATGATGATGACGAGGATGCAGAAGATGCAGACAAAAAGGTCACGCTTGCGTCCATGTACGTGCCGCCGCGTCTGAACGGCAGGACAGAAACGGCTGCGGACTGCATCATGAATTGGTACCGATCCGCGGGAAATAGAACCTGCATGCTGCTCTACGGCAGTGCCGGCGTCGGAAAGTCGAGCCTTGTCTCGAAAATCCTTGCAGATGCGAACGGGATCACCGATGACATTTCGTTCCCGCTGCTTGCGGATCAGGTGCTTGCGGCAGCCCTGCGGAATCACTGCGACCGCATCGACTGGACGAAAGAAGCGGACGAGATCCTGCTGGCTCTGTTCAAGGGATACACCGCGGAACAGCTGAAAAGCAAGCTGCTGATTCTGGACGGGCTGGACGAGGTCTGCGTGCTGCGCGGCGGCGCATTTGACGGGAGCGAGTTTCTGGAAAAGCTGACGGAGCTGGATGCCGGCTATCATGTTCTGGTGACGTCCCGTGACGCAGAGGGCTATTTTGTGGCGCCGTATGATGCTGACCTGCGGATCGAAACGCTGCAATGGACAGAGCAGGAAGTGAAACAATGGTGCGGCAAATACGGCAGGGTAAAGCATGAAAAGGAAACATGGTGCGCGGAATTTCTTTCGGATTACAATAATCTTCCGAGCAGCAGCGAGAAAGACCGCCGGAGGGAAGCGTTCTGCGTGCCGGTCATTCTGTATATCTGCGGCGACAGCGAAATCAAGCTGTCGAAGCACAGCGATATCGGTTCGATCTATGACGAAGCATTTCGGGGGATCCTTTCAAGAACGCATCTCCGAAAGCAGAGAATGCAGAAAACCCTGACGAAAAAGGATGCAAAGTCCAATCAGATCGCGTGGCAGTATACGAAAGAGATCGCCTATCAGATGTTCCTGCTCGGCACGCTTGATCTTGTGCATGCGAACGACCGGAAGGATCCGCATGCGGTCGGCTTGCAGCATGCAAAAGCGCGGACGAAGACCGTATTGCGGGGAATATTCGGCGCTGATTTTACGGTTTCAGAGAATGATCTTGCGGTCAAAAAGGAGCTTGCGCTTTGTCCGTTTGCCAGAGAAAATGAAGCGGGCGGCATCACCTTTGCGCATAAGACCGTGTATGAATATTTTGCGGCGGTCAAGCTCTACGAGGATTATTTTGCAAAATTCAATGCGTCATATTTCGGCGAAAAAAGTGCAGATGAAGCAGCCGCGGATGTAATCAAAACCGCGATCGCCGCATTCCGTTACAAGGCGATCCCGTTTGAAATGTTTCAGTATCTCTGCGCGATGAAAAAAGCGCCTTTTTCCGATCCGGACAGAGAAGGATTTGACGAGGAAGGATTCAAGGCGGCGTTTGTGCATGCAATGGAAACCGGTGTTCTTGACAAGATCACGATTCCGGATGCGCCTGTCGCAGAATATTTCTATC